>NZ_JADMRK010000010.1:0-58441 GCF_015560225.1 Romboutsia sp. BSD2780061687b_171204_C1
TAGAACAGATATAGATTTACCATGGGAAAGAACTGATAAAGCAGAGCTATTAAGAAAAGAAGCATTAGGACAATAATAAATAAAGAGGTAATCTTTTAAAAGATTACCTCTTTATTTATTATTGATTCCAATGATTTCATCATAAAAATAGGCTAAATAATATAAACCTTAATATTATTTAGACAAGTAGTTAATATTTATATAGTAAACAAGCATATATATGTAATGAGATTTAATATCTATAAGGAGGAATTACTATGGGAGGTAAAAGTAGTATTAGTGAGATAATTAAATTTGCAGGAACATATATATCTGTATGTATAGGGTCTGGATTTGCTACCGGACAAGAAATAATGCAATTTTTTTCAGCACATGGGATAGTTAGTATATTGTCAAATTTAATATGTATGGGTTTACTAGCATATTGTGGATCTAGTTTATTAGAAATCGGGAAAACTCAAAAACTAAGAAGTAGCAATGATATATTTACATATTTATGTGGAAATTATATAGGTGGATTTTTTAAATTATTTATGCCTATATTTTTCTTTTGTAGCTTTATGGTTATGATATCAGGGGCAGGAGCATCTATAAATCAATATTATGGGATAGATAAACAAATAGGTTCCATAATAATAGGATTACTAGCATTAGTATCTGTACTTATGGGAATGAATAAGGTTATAGATATCTTGGGTAATATAGGTCCAATTATAGCTATAATGTCAGTAGGAGTTGGAGTAGTAACTATTGCAAGAAATTATGAATCTCTTTGTGCTGTTAATCAAATATTAACAACGATAGATGTTACTAAACCAGTAGATCACTGGTTAACTACAAGCATAATATACACAGGACTAAACCTAATAATAGCTACACCATTTTTAGTTGGAGTAGGTTCTACAGCAAAAAAGAAAAGCAGTTGTATATGGGGAGGCATTATTGGTGGAGTATTATTTATGGCAGCTGCTATAGCTCTTAATTTAGGAATAATGTCTGATATAGAAAATATATACATAACTGAAATACCTACTTTATACATGGCTGACAAAATTGGTCCAATCGTAGGGGCTATGTTCTCACTTATGTTAATTGCGGGAATATATACAACTGCAGTTCCGTTATTATGGACTGTATGCACAAGCTATTTTAAGGAAAAGAGTAGTAAGTTCACAGGCATAGCAATATTTTGTACTGTATTAGGAATAATCGGAGGAAGATTACCTTTTGCAACACTAGTAAAACTTATATATCCACTATCAGGTATGTTTGGAGTTATAATACTAATATCCATATTTGTAAATGAGATAAAAAATAATGTATTTGGTATTAATATTAAATATAAAGGTTTATAATATTTGATATAATAAATACATAATTAAAATACTAAGGAGAAAGATATGACAAAACAGCTAGAAATAGATTATGCATTTGGATATGTTTACGACAAAAGCAAGTTAGTAGTAATGTATCCAGTAGGAAGTAATATAATAGATGAAAACGAATATGAGATGGAAGTTGAAGTTGCTTTCTTAGAAGATGGAATAGAGGTTGCATTTGAAGAAAGTGACATAAAAGAAGCAAATGATACTATAAAACCATTAGAAATGTTTTTGATGAAACCAAGCAAAATAATACCATTTGTAACAAGTATAAAAGACTATGAAAGTAAAGAAGAAAATAAAAAATTATTAAAAGAATTTGATGAAGAATATAAAGTAAAGGAAAGTTACATAAATAAAGGATATGAGATAAGAGATGTATATCATGTATTTGAGAATGTGGTAAAATATATACCTCAAGAAAATTTAGATACTTTAAACATATTAAAAATAGAAAAAGAAAAATTTGATATGGACAAATTCATAGAAACTACTAAAAATAATTTAGATGAGGCTATAAACAGTGAATTAATACCTGTTAATATGGAAAAAAGTAACCTAACAAATAGATTATTCCTTAAAACATCAAAAGATACAAGTGCTAAATATGTAGTATTTGGAACAGATATAAGCACATATTCAGAAGGAATACTTTGTGCAAATAAAGAAATAATAAAAGATATGGATGTAGATATGGGAGATCTTGAATTATCAAATACAAAAGATGTTGGATATCTTATTGAAGAAGTTGATGGATACCTAACATTTAAAATATCAAATTATAATAGTCAAACACCTAATGGGAATCAATTAGCACAAATAGTAGATTATAGCGGCGTATTTAAGAAAATGATGATTGATTTTATAGGTCAATTTATAAAATAAAGTTATTGGTAAAATATTATAAAATTAAAAATATATTTACATAAATAAAAAATAGAAAAAGTGTCTATATTCATAGATACTTTTTCTATTTTTAATAAAAAAATTAGACATTATTAAAATATAAAGTAAGCTAACATTGATTATTCCAAAGTTTATCTATTATCATGTATTAATAATAAATAAGCTCCACCAGCTAGTTGATTATTGCAATCTATTCTTCCAACTAAATCATTTCCTTTAGATATATAACCATCAGAGTTAACTTTACCAATAGGCGAATTATTTATATGGTGAGAATGAATAGTACCATCTTCTTCTACTCTCCCAATTGGATTATCACTAAGATCATACATAACATTATCACAAACTTTGCCAATAGGACAGTCATGATATAAATGATTATGGACAATGTTATTAGCATCTAATCTTGCAACAGGTCTAGCATTATAAGGAAATTTAACCATTTCAAACATACTTATCACACCTCTCAAAATAAATGTAAAAATTTTGAAAATTAATACAATAATAAAATTCTATATTTATTAACTTACACCTTTTAAATAAAACAAAAATATATAATACATGAATTTAGGTATAAACAACAATATATATAAAATATATTTCTTAAAAAGTATTTTAATACATATATTTTTATGTAAATTATTTTTATAAAGGAGACTTTATGTATACTGAAAATATTAAAAGAAAGGTAGAAGATATAGAGAATTGGTTAATAGAGGTGAGAAGAGAGTTTCACAAGTACCCAGAATTATCATTAAATGAATACAACACTAAAAATAGAATATTAAATTACTTAAAGAAAATGAACATAGAGTATACAGAATTTGAAAAACACAACGGAGTTATGGCTTACATTATAAAACCCAAAAATAATATAACTATAGGAATTAGAGCTGATATGGATGCGTTGCCCATAAATGAAGAAAACGAAATTAATTATAAATCAAAAAATAAAGGTGTAATGCATGCTTGCGGACATGATGCTCATATAGCTATGCTACTTGGAGCATGTAAAATTTTAAATGATATGAAAGATGAGTTACATGTAAATGTAAAATTTCTATTTCAACCAGCAGAGGAAACAGTAGGAGGAGCAAAATTTTTAGTAGAAGATGGATGTATGAAAAATCCAGATGTAAATTATATGTTTGGATTACATGTAATGCCATATTTAGAGACTGGATATATAGAGACAAAATATAATATATTAAATGCAAGCACTGATAGTTTAAAAATTATTATAAAAGGTAAAAAATCTCATGGAGCATACCCAGAATCAGGAAAGGATGCTATAGTAGTAGCTTCTAGTATAATTTTAGCCCTACAAAGCATAGTAAGTAGAAATATATCACCATTAGATAGTGCAGTTTTGACAATTGGCAAAATTATGGGAGGAGAAGCTCAAAATATTATATGTGAAGAGGTTTCAATGAATGGAATATTAAGAACAATAAACAAAAATACAAGAAAAGAAATGATAAAAAGGATAGAAAATATAGTATCAGATATATGTAGAGCATTTGATTGTAAAGGAGAAGTATTATGGGGAAGCGATGGGTATCCTCCTGTAGTAAATGATGATTGTCTAGTAGATATAGTAGCTGAAAGTACAGAAAAATTATTTGGAAAAGATAGATTTATACTAAAGGAGAAGCCATCTTTAGGAGGAGAAGATTTTTCTTATTATTTAGAAGAATGTAAAGGTGTTTTTTATCATATCGGTTGCAGGAATAGTAATCAAGAGGTTACTCAGCTTCATACTTCTACATTTAATATAGATGAAAGATGCTTAGCAGTAGGAACTCTAATGCATATAGCAAATGTTTTATATTTTAATAAAAATTAATTATAAAATTTTGTATATAGAAAAATTAAATAGTTAAACTTAAAAAATAAAATTTAAATTTATTTGTTGTTTTATATATTGACAACTATGTATAAAAATGTAATAATAAATAAAAATGAAAACAAAATAATACTAAATCAGCTTTAAAATAGTCCAGAGAGACTAAAAAGATATTAATGTTTACACTAGTAGTATAGAAATTACTATCCTTTTATCATGCTGATAAAAGGATTTTTTTATGAAATAAAAAAGTTTTATCTTTGGACAACTTAAAAAGGCGGGGTTTTGAATAAAACTAGGAGGATTTATCATGACATTTAAAAAGTTAGTATCATTAGCAACTGTAACTGCATTATCAGCATCATTATTAGTAGGATGTTCAGGCGGAGAAAGTGAAAAGAAAGATGATGGTAAATTAAAAATAGCTATGGTAACAGATGTAGCAGGAGTAAATGATCAATCATTTAATCAATCTGCATGGGAAGGTCTAGAGAAGGCAAAAAAAGATTTAGGAGTAGATGTTACATACTTAGAATCAAAGCAAGATTCAGACTATGCAAGTAACATAGAAACTTTAGTAGACCAAGATACAGATTTAATACTAGGGGTAGGTATGAAATTAGCACCAGCTATAGAAGAAGCAGCTAAAATGTATCCAGACCAAAAGTTTGCTTTAATAGATGAAACATATAAAGAAGTACCTAAAAATGTAGAAGCAGTGCAATTTAACTCAGAACAATCTGCATATTTAGCAGGTATAGTTGCTGGTAAAATGACTAAGACTAATAATGTAGGATTTATAGGTGGTATGGAGTTACCAGTTATAGAAGCATTCCAATATGGATATATGGCAGGGGTAAAAGCTACAAATCCAGAAGCTAAAATACAAGTTCAATATGCAAACTCATTTACAGACCAAGCAAAAGGTAAGGCTATAGCTAAGCAAATGTATTCTCAAGGTGCTGATATAATATTCACTGCAGGTGGAGATGTTGGTACTGGAGCTATAGAAGCTGCCAAGGAAGAAGGTAAATATGCTATAGGTGTTGATAGAGATCAAAGTTCTCTAGCGCCTAAAAATGTATTAACTTCAGCTATAAAAAGGGTTGACGTTGGTGTATATGATGTAGTTGAGAAGTTAAAAGAAGATAAGTTTGAAGGTGGAACAACAACAGTATATGGCCTAAAAGAAGGTGCTGTTGGATTACCTGAAAGTACTAAAAACTTAGTACCACAAGATGTAATGGATTATGTAAATCAACAAATTGAAAAGTTTGAAAAAGGTGAATTAAAAGCACCTAAAAATGAAAAAGAATATAATGAAATGGTAAATCAATAGAATAATTTTTAATCTACTATAACTATAAAAAGAGAGCTATCTTATAAGATAGCTCTCTTTAGTATTTATTAATATTAAGCTAAGCCTAAAATGTTAAATAAGCAAGTTGTCATAAAGCAAATTGTAAATGCTATTACAGTAGGTAGTAAAAATCCGATTAAAGTCCATTTAGCACTACCTGTTTCCTTTTTTATAGTGATTAAGGTAGTAGCACAAGGCCAATGAAGTAAGCTAAATAACATAACATTAAGTGCTGTTAGATAAGTCCACCCATTATCTCTTAAAACTGTTCCTAAAGCTGAAAGTTCATCTAATTCAATCATTGAACCTGTAGCCAAATAAGACATTAATAAAACTGGTATGACTATTTCATTTGCAGGTAAACCAAGTATAAAGGCCAAAAGAATAAATCCATCAAGACCTATAAATTTAGCTATTGGATCAAGGAAATTTGCTACATGAACTAGAATACTCATGTCTCCTATATAAATATTAGCAAATACCCATGTTACAATACCAGCAGGTATGGCAACTATAATTGCTCTGTATAAGACAAATAAAGTTCTATCAATTATAGATGTATATAAAACTCTTCCTACTTGAGGAGTTCTGTATGGTGGAAGCTCTAGTGTAAAAGTAGAAGGAACTCCTTTTAATAGTGTCTTTGACAACCCATAAGAGACTAAAAGTGTTATTAATACACCAAATACTACTATCAAAGCAATGCAAAGAGCAGTTACTATACTTGTAGAAGTGGAACTTGCAATGGCTGAAGAGAAAAATATTGTAGCTACAGCAATCAAAGTTGGAAATCTACCATTACAAGGAACAAAGTTATTGGTAAGTATTGCAATTAGTCTTTCTCTTGGAGAATCAATTATTCTACAACCTATAACACCAGCAGCATTACAACCAAATCCCATACACATAGTAAGACATTGTTTACCATGACAACATGCTTTTTTAAATAAATGATCTAAGTTAAATGCAACTCTAGGAAGATACCCAAAATCCTCAAGTAAAGTAAATAGTGGGAAAAATATTGCCATAGGTGGCAACATTACAGAAACAACCCAAGCCAGAGTTCTATACATACCAAAAGTAAGCATTTCATTTAACCAAACAGGTAGATGTATAGTTTCTAAAAAATTATATATATGTGGTTCTATACCAAAAAGTACATTAGATATCATCTGTGAAGGATAGTTTGCACCTTGTATAGTTAACCAAAGTATAAAAGCAAGACACAATAGCATTAAAGGAATTCCAAATACTTTAGATGTAATAATCTTATCTATTTTATCATCTCTCTTGTACTTTATATCACTTTTTATATTTATAGATAAATTATATAGTTCAGAAGCATATTCATAATTAGTCTTACTTATACTATCTCTTATTGATTTTTTATCTATATTTAGTGGAAGTTTTGATTTAATTAAATCAATTGATTTGTTACAGTCACCATCTACATAGTCATTCATAGATTTATAAATACTATTATCTCCATCAATAAGCCTTAAAGCAAGCCATCTAGATTTTATAAAAGGAATATATTCTTTTAAGTCTTTTTCTATAATACTTACATAACTCTCAATTTCTTTATTATATTTTATAATTTTATTATTATACTCGTATTGATTTAATACTACTTTATCTAAAGTACATAAAAGTTCATCAATTCCTTTTTTATTTCTAGCTGATGTCAAAACAACAGGTATTCCTAGATATTTTTCTATTTTGTCCTTATTAATAGAAATACCTTTTTTCTCAGCTTCATCAATTAGATTTATGCAAAGTATAACTTTATCAGTTAATTCCATAATTTGAAAAACTAGATTGAAATTTCTTTCTAAAGATGTAGCATCAGCAACAACAATAACTGCGTCTGGATTTCCAAAACAAGCAAAATCCCTAGCCACCATTTCTTCCTGTGATGCAGCAAATAGAGAGTAAGTACCTGGTAAATCTACTAAAGCATATTCTTTATTATTGTATTTAAAATCCCCACGAGCAGTGCAAACTGTTTTACCAGGCCAATTGCCAGTATGTTGCTTTAAGCCGGTTAAAGTATTAAAAACAGTACTTTTACCAGTGTTAGGGTTACCAGCTAAGGCAATGACATACTGGTTGGGCTTTCTTTCAATGTCAAACATATCTTTTAAGGATTTTGCTTTTGTAGAGTCATGAGTTAAACCCATAATAAATCCCCCCTTTATAAAACTAAAAATTAAATTCTAGAAACAATAATGTTATCTCCCTCTTCTTTTCTAAGGGCTATTTTTGCTCCTCTTATATCGTATACTGTTAAATTATTTTTAGGTCCTTTTCTTATAACATGAACTAATGCACCATCTGTAAGACCTAGAGCAAGCATTCTTTCTCTTATATATCCATCAGTTAAAAGTTGTTTAACTATAACTGTAGAGTTTATATCTATATCACTGAGCTTAGTCATAATGCACCTCCATAAAATTCAAACTTAGTCTAAGCTAACTTTCACACTAAATACTATGAAAAAATTATAAGAAATGTTACATAAAAGTACTATTAAAAATAGGCATTTAATATATTTAATATAAGACACATAGGAGGTTAAAACAATGAATAATGAGTATTACACATTTAATGAATATATAAAAAATAATAAACTTAGTCCTAGCGAAGAAGACTATATTGAGATGATATATAGATTATATCTAGAAAATAAGAAAATTAAAGTTGCTGAAGTTGCATTAGCGCTAAATGTAAAAATACCATCAGCAAGTAAGATGGTAAAAAGGCTGAGTGGTAAAAATTTATTGGAACATGAAAGATATGGATGTATAAATTTAAGTCGTGAAGGCAAGAAAATTGGAGAAAAATTATTAAAAAGGCATGACACTATAGAATCGTTTTTAAAAATTATAGGTGTTCAAAATAATCTTCATGAAGAAACTGAAAAAATTGAACATACTATTAGGGAAGAAACATTAGAAAAAATAAGTTTATTAGTAGGATTTTTAGGTGAAAATAAATCTATATTGAAAGAGTTTAAAGACTATATATTAGAAAAAGGCGATGCATATTAATAAAAATAACTAATAATTAAATATATATTGTTAAAAATAACTTATAGAATGATTGAATACAAAATATTAAATTTAACATAAATTGAACAAAAGAAAAGGAGACATACTTTATGAATAAGGATAGCATAAAAGTTATTCCACTTGGAGGTCTTGGAGAAATAGGAAAAAATATAACTGCGATAGAGTATAATAATGAAATAATCATTATTGATTGTGGGATATCTTTTCCGGATGAAGATATGTATGGAGTAGATTTAGTTATACCAGATATACGATATCTGTTAGATAAAAAAGATAAAGTAAAGGGAATGTTTTTAACACATGGACACGAAGACCATATAGGAGCTATACCATATATATTAAAACAGTTAAATATACCAGTATACGGAACGAAACTTACAATAGGACTAGTAGAGAATAAGTTAAAGGAACATGATTTGTTAAATCATGTAGATTTAAACCCTGTAAAAGCTGGTCAAAGTATAAAATTAGAAAATATGAAAATAGAATTTATCAGGGTGACTCATAGTATAGCCGATGCGTGTGGATTAGCCATACACACACCTTTAGGTATAATACTTCATACAGGAGACTTTAAGATAGATTACACTCCTATAGATGGGCGAATGACAGATTTAAACAGAATAGCTACACTGGGCAAAAAAGGTGTACTACTTTTAATGGCAGATAGCACAAATGTTGAAAGAAGTGGACATTCTATATCTGAAAAAACTATAGGAGAAACATTAAATAGAATTTTTACAAATGCTAAAGGAAGAATAATTGTAGCTACATTTGCTTCTAATATTCATAGAATGCAACAGATAGTAAATGCATCTGTAATGCAAAATCGTAAAGTAGTATTTAGTGGGAGAAGTATGGAAAATATATCTCAAGTAGCTATGGAACTAGGATATTTGCATATACCTACAGAATACATAGTAGATATAGATGATATAAGTAAGTATCCAAATAATGAAATAACTATAATAACAACAGGAAGCCAGGGAGAACCAATGGCGGGTCTTTCTAGAATAGCTTATGGATCACATAGAAAGATAATTATAGAACCAGACGACTTTTTTATAATATCTGCATCACCTATACCTGGTAATGATAAGTTAGTTTCTAGGGTTATAAACCAATTATTTAAAAAAGGTGTAGATGTTATATATGAGGATTTAGAAGAAATCCATGTGTCAGGACATGCCTATCAAGAGGAGTTAAAGCTTATTCATAGCTTAGTTAAGCCTAAGTACTTTATGCCAGTACACGGAGAATATAGACACTTAAAACATCATAAAGATTTGGCTATAAAGTTAGGAATGAAGCCTCAAAATGTATTTACCTTAGAAACTGGACAAGTGTTAGAAATAACTAATGAAGGGGTAAATGCAAATAAAAGAGTTCATACAGGGGTTATATTTGTAGATGGTTTAGGAGTTGGTGATGTAGGAAATATTGTACTTAGAGATAGAAGAGATTTAGCTAAAGATGGAATGGTAACTATTGTAGTTGCTATAAATAGAGATAGTTATAGTATAGTAGCAGGTCCAGACGTAATAACTAGAGGATTTATATACGCTAGAGAAGCAGAGGATTTAATAAATAAAATAAAGGAGGTATCAAAAGAAGAGATAGAAAAATGCCTAGAACAAGAAATATTGGAGTGGCAAATACTAAAAACAAATATTAAAAGATCCATAGAACAATTGATATACCATAAAACTAAAAGAAGACCTATTGTTTTCCCTATAATAATGGAAGTATAGTATATAAAGATATATTAAATAATATAACAAAAAATTAAAAAGCCTTCTATTTGTTTATTTTAAACTAATAGAAGACTTTTTAATTTTTTACTACTTATTAGAGTTAGAAAGTGCTTTTGAGTACCACTTTAAAGATTTAGTATAGTCTTTTTCAATACCAAGTCCATCTTTATACATATTAGCTACTTTTATCTGTGCATATCCGTTCCCACCTTCAGCTAATTTAAGGTATATATCAAATGCTTTAGTATAGTCGATTTTACCTAAAGTCCCATTATAGTAGTTATCAGCATCTATTAGTCTTTTATCCTCAATATCATCGCTAAAATTAGAATTTTCAATAACTAACTCTTCAAAGTTGCCAAAATCTTCAATAGTGTAAGGAATATTAATATCATTATTCATATTTATATTAGAAAAATCTAAGATATCATTATTAATCCAATAATTTAATGCTTTATTATAGTCTTTATTTTCTCCATAGCCATTATAGTATAAATAGTCCAAAACATCTTTGGCTAATATATAGCCTAAATCGACAAGTTTCTCTAAATAGGCATGAGCTTTACAATAGTCTTTTTTATCTTCAGAGAAAACATAGATTAATGCTAGGTTAAACATAGCAGTTAAATTTCCTAAATCCTTAGCCTTTTCAAAGTAATATACACTATCTTCTAAATTTTTATTTACCCCTTCTCCATTAAAAGATAAAACACCGAGCATGTTAAAAGCTTCAGCTATATTAAAAGTGGAAGCTTTTAAATATAAACCAAATGCTTTTTTAAAATTTTTTTCTACATCTAGACCATAATAGTATATATTTCCTAAATTAAAAAATCGAATCCCATTATTTATATATTTATTTTCTGTATTTATAAAACTCAAATATATCTCCTCCAATAAAGTTACATAAGACTTTAACACTTATTATATTACTAAATATAATATGAATGAAATTTATAAAGGGTGAATTAAAATATACTATATGTAGGACTATAGTGGAATTGTTTACGATATAGAAATTACCATATAAAATGAAAAAGGTTAAGGTTATAGGCATAGCTGAGAATTATGTATCTCATTATGTTTAGATGTTTAACAAATACTATATAAAGTTTAAATTATGTAGTTATTATAATGACAGTATCAATAGGAGCTTTAGCCTTTATGCTTCTTTATAAACTGGCAAATGTAAATATTTCAGAAATAATGAGAAAAGTAATTACGATAAAAGTCTTGGGATTTTATGATAATGAGGTAAGTATTTATATACAGAGAAAGTACAATGTTTGGTAGAATAGCAGGTTACAAAAGTTATATAATTGCATTTATATTTAAAATAGTATTATGATTAATTATCAATATATCCATGTATCATAATTAAAAAATGTAGAAATAGTGGAATTTCTCAAATCTGTCGATTAATGATGTAAATTGCAAATATAAAATTATATCAAAAATAAACTGTCCTACATAATATATCTTAAGAGTATAAAAACTCTAAAATATAAATGACAACAGGAGGTAAATATATGAGTAATATGTTAGACAGATTCTTTGGAGGCTGTGAAGGTGGATTTGGAGCATGGTGGATAATAGTACTATTTTTCTTATTCCTAGCATTTGGAGATGTATGGTGTGAAATAGATATATGTTCATGGATACCATTTTTAATATTATTATTAATAATATGTGGACAAGAAGGATTCTTTGATTGTTAAATTAAACTAAATATAATTAAATTAAAAGCTAAGAGTAAAATCTTAGCTTTTTAAATTATTTTAAAACAAAACTTAAAAAAATAAGTATTTTTGCTGATTTACTTGTATATTTTAATATATTTGTGAATACTTAATATATATAAATATATATATTAAAAATACAAAAAATAATCTTGAAATATTGAAAAGTTGAATGTATAATATAACCTTAAAGTGAAAATAAGAGAAAAAATATTACATTTTTAAACAAATTTCACTAATACGAATAAAAATATATATAAAAATACGGTTATCAAAAATTAAATAATTTAGTGAGGTGCAAAGATGAAGATAGGATTCGATCACAAGAAATATCTAGAAGAGCAATCAAAATATATCTTAGAAAGAGTTAATAATTTTGACAAACTTTATTTAGAATTTGGTGGTAAGCTAATAGGAGATTTACATGCTAAAAGAGTATTACCAGGTTTTGATGAAAATGCCAAAATAAAAGTACTTCAACACATAAAAGAAAAAGTAGAAGTTGTGATATGTGTTTATGCAGGAGATATAGAAAGAAATAAGATAAGAGGAGACTTCGGTATAACTTATGATATGGAAGTTCTAAGACTTATCGATGATTTAAGAAGTTACGAATTAGATGTAAACAGCGTTGTTATAACAAGATATGAAGGACAACCTGCTACAACAGTTTTCATAAATAAATTAGAGCGTAGAGGAATAAAAGTATATAAGCATGCCCCAACAAAAGGTTACCCAACAGATGTTGATACAATAGTAAGTGATGAAGGATATGGAGCAAATCCATACATAGAAACTACTAAGCCTATAGTTGTTGTTACAGCTCCAGGTCCAAATAGTGGTAAGCTTGGTACTTGTTTAAGTCAGTTATACCATGAAAATAAAAGAGGAAATGCTGTTGGATATTCTAAATTTGAAACATTCCCAGTATGGAATGTACCTTTAAAGCATCCTTTAAATATAGCTTATGAAGCAGCTACAGTAGATTTAAAAGACGTAAATATGATAGACTCGTTCCATCTTGAAAAATACGGTGAAATGTCTGTAAACTACAATAGAGATTTAGAATTATTCCCAGTTCTTAAAAAAATAATCGAAAAAATAACAGGAAAAGAATCTATATATCAATCACCAACAGACATGGGTGTTAATAGAGTTGGATTTGGTATAGTAGATGATGAAGTTGTACAAGAAGCATCTAGACAAGAAATAATAAGAAGATATTTCAAGACTGCTTGTGAATACAAAAAAGGACAAGTTGATAAAGGTGCTTTTGAAAGAATACAAGTTATAATGCAAGGACTTAACTTAAAGCCAGAAGATAGAACAGTTGTTATGCCAGCAAGAGAGTACAGCAACAAATTAAAAGAAGCTGCAAATAAAAATGATATGTGCCCAGTTGTTGCAATAGAATTAAATGATGGGGTAATACTTACAGGTAAAGGTTCAGAATTAATGGATGCAACTGCAGCAGCAACATTAAATGCTATAAAACATTTAGCAAATATAGATGATGAATTACATCTAATATCACCAGCTATACTTGAGCCAATTGTAAACTTAAAAACTAAAACTTTAGGAAGTAGAAATCCAGAGTTAAGTTGTGAAGAAGTTTTAACTGCACTTAGCATATGCGCTGTTACAAACCCAACTGCACAAGTTGTACTTGACAAATTACCTTTATTAAAAGGAGCTCAAGCACACTCAACAACTATATTAAGTAAAAGTGATGAACAAACATTTAGAGAACTTGGAATAGATGTAACATCTGATCCAGAGTATCCATCGCAAAATCTTTACTACGCAAATTAAAAATTGATATAAAAAATCAGACCATATTACAAATAGTAGTATGGTCTTTTTGTATACAATTACAAAATAAAAATAAATATAAAAATACGGTCATCAAGAACTAAAAATAACTTAGTTCCTTGGAATAACTATTTTAAAGGTTTTTTCAAAAATTTGCAAGTTATTTTTTAAAAAACTTTAAATAATATATAAAAAGCAGAATTGAGGCAAATAAAATATAAAAATAAACCAAAATTAATGTAAGATATATATATAAATCAAGATTTAAAAGGTGATTAAATTGGTAGATAATAGAAAAATAATTCATATAGATATGGATGCCTTTTATGCATCTATAGAGCAAAGAGATAACCCAAGTTTAAGAGGGAAACCTGTGATAGTTGGAGGGAGACCAGAAAGTAGAGGAGTTGTAGCTACTTGTTCATATGAAGCTAGAAAATTTGGGATTCACTCAGCTATGCCATCAAAAACTGCATATAAGAGGTGCCCATATGCATATTTCATAAGGCCTAGATTTGAAGAATATCATAAAGTATCACAAAAGATAAGAAATATATTTTATAGATATACAGATTTAGTAGAGCCTTTATCTTTAGATGAGGCATACTTAGATGTTACTAAAAATAAAAAAGGAATAAAATATGCAACACAAATAGCTAAGATGATAAAGAAAGATATTTTAAGAGAAGTTGGATTAACTTCTTCTGCAGGGGTATCTTATAATAAATTTTTGGCTAAGCTAGCATCAGACTACAAAAAGCCTAATGGATTAACGGTAATAACACCAGAAAATAAACAAGAATTTTTAGACAAGCTCCCAATAAACAAATTTTTTGGAGTTGGCAAGGTAACAGCAAAAACACTAAATAATTTAGGAATAAAAAATGGATATGATTTAAGGCAATTAGATATTAGTGAATTAGAATCAATATTTAAAAATAGAGGTTATGTATTTTATCAATTTGCAAGAGGTATTGATTATAGAGAAGTTAAACCGCATAGAGAAAGAAAATCAGTTGGTTCAGAAACTACTTTAAAAAATAACTTAAGTATAGATGATGAGGAAGTTTTAGAGAGACTTTCACAAATATGTGAAGATGTATCACATAGACTATCATATTCTAATAATTTAGGAAAAACTATAACTTTAAAAATAAAGTATGATGACTTTAGTCAAATAACAAGGAGCTTAAGTTTAAGAAATCCAATATATAAAAAAGAGGATATTAGAACTAATGTATATGAATTATTAAAAAATGTGGATACTAAAAATAAACAGATAAGATTACTAGGAGTAACCGTATCTAATTTAGTAGATTCTAAAAAAGAATGCACAAATGTAACTATATTTGAATATATAAATAATATGAATAACAATACTAATTTAAATTAAAATCCATGAAAAGCATAAATATGCTTTTCATGGATTTTTTAGTTTAAAGGTAAATGATAGTTATTACCAGATTTTAAGAGATTTCATATAATTTTATTTATTACTAAAAGGAGGCACTATGAATAGTAATCTAAGAGAAGTAAAAAAAATATTATGGATAATTTTATTTGCAAATTTAATCGTAGCTTTGTTGAAGATAATAATAGGAGGTTTTATTAAAAGTGCTAGTATGATGGCTGATGGATTTCACTCCTTATCAGATGGAGCGTCAAATGTGGTAGGAATAGTAGGCATAAGTATAGCCATAAAGCCTAAAGATAGAGAGCATCCTTATGGACATAGGAAGTTTGAAATTCTTGCAAGTATGTTTATAGGAGCTATGTTAACTCTGGTAGGAATAAATATAATCATAGAGTCTATAGATAGATTTAAAAATATTGTAGAACCATCAATTACAATTGAAAGTCTACTTATATTAATTTTCACATTATTTATAAATATATTGGTGAGTAAATATGAGTATAAAATGGGAAAAAAATTAAATAGTCATATCCTAATAGCAGACTCAATGCATACAAAAAGTGACGTGTTTGTGTCGATAGGAGTTTTAATAACTTTATTTGGTATAAACATGGGTCTTCCTCCAATTATTGACCCGATAGTATCAGTAGTAGTAGCTTTATTTATACTTCATTCCGCATATGAAATACTAATATCGTCTATAGGCGTATTAGTAGATAAAGCTATTATAGATGAAAAAGTTATAAATGATATTGTAATTAGATTTGATGAAGTTAAAGATGTGCATAAAATTAGAAGTAGAGGAAGTCAAAATGATATTCATATTGATATGCATGTATTAGTAAATCCAAATTTAAGCACAGAAGAGGCACATATATTAGGTCATAAGATAGAAGATGTTATAAGAAAAGAAATAAATGAAAATTGTCAAGTTATAGTTCATACAGAACCTTATTATAACGATAGAATTAATGTATAATAGTTATAAATTATACTTAAAAAGGGAGAGAATATGTTAGAAATAATAGGGATGTCAGTTGAAGACGCTAAAACTATAGAAGCTTGTGGAGGTGATAGAATAGAATTTATTAGTGCGCTAACAGAAGGAGGTTTAACTCCAAGTTTTGCTACTATAGAAAAGGTAGTAAATAACGTAAATATACCTGTTAACGTTATGATAAGAAATCATGCAAATAGTTTTGTATATAGTGAGTATGATATAGAAATAATGGAAAAAGATATAGAGATAGCTAAAAGTTTAGGTGTAAATGGAGTAGTGTTGGGGCTTTTAGACAAAGAAAATAATATAGATGAAGTAAATCTACAAAGATTGCTTAAAAAATGTAAAGGAATTGATGTAACTTTCCATAAGGCTATAGATTTTACAAATGTGATTAAAAGTACTGAGATATTAAATAAATATAATATAACAAATATATTAACAGCAGGTGGTACTAAACGTATAGATTATAATATAGAAAAAATAAAGTCTATGATAGAAGTATCAAAAGATATAAATATACTACTAGGTGGGGGACTCAACTTTGAAAATATAAACACAATAAAAGAATCAACAAATGCCACGGATTACCACTTTGGGACAGCTATAAGAATTGATAATAGTCCTTTTGGTAGAATAGATGAAAATAAATTAAAAGAATTAATTAAAATAATAAAATAGACAATAAAATATAAAAGAGCAAAGAAGACATAATTGTTAAGTCTTACTTTGCTCTTTTTTTACTCCATTAATAACTCTTCTAAAGTTTCTATATCCAATATTTTAATTGTATCTTTTGAATAATCTATAAGTCCATCAGATTTCATTTTCATAAGCTCTCTAGATAAAGAAGGTCTAGGGATACCAAGCATTTCAGAAAGCTTTTGTTTTGTTATGCCAAGTTTTATAAATTTACTTTTCTGGATAGTATGTTGTGTAATTAGATAGTTACTTAGTTTTTGACGTATACTTGAAAAAGATAAATTTTTTATAGAATTATTAAGTTGTATAATCTTATTACTTAAGTCATTTAAAAACATATCTAAAAAATCTGGATTTTTAGTACAAAAGATTATAAATGAAGTTTTATGTATAAACATTATTTCACAATTACTAGATGCCATTATAGTAGCAGGGTACGCATTAGTATCTGAGAACGCTATAATTTCTCCAAAAAAGTTACCTACAGATAAAGAAGACATATGTATAACATTATTACTGGTTAATATACGTTTTACATCAATACTACCTTGTAATATTAATCCTACTTTGTCGCAAGGAGAACCTTCAATAGCTATAATATCATTTTTATTATATTTAGATATGGTATAAGTTGAATCTTTAAAAAAATGTAATGCTTCCTCTCTAGTTTTAAACAAAAAATCACCTACTTTTATAATTTTTTTATTAGTGTAACGTATGTTACAGAAATATATACTATTATAACATATAATTATCACATAAAATAAAGAGGAGGACATGAAATGGAAAATAAAATGTTTTGTTTTCAGTGTCAAGAAACAGCAGGATGTACAGGATGTACAAAATTTGGAGTATGTGGAAAATCACCAGATCTAGCAAGAATGCAAGATCTATTAATATATACAACTAAAGGATTATCAGAGGTTACTACTAGACTAAGAAATGAAGGAAAAAAAATAGATAGTACTATTAACCATCTAATAACTATAAACTTATTTACAACAATAACTAATGCAAATTTTGATGATGAAATATTCTATGAAAGAGTAAAACAAACTTTAAAAACTAAAGAAGAATTATTATCAAAATTAAAGAACAAAGAAAATTTATCAGAAGCAGCGTTATGGAATGCATCAAATAATGAAGAATTAGATGCTAAAGTATCTGTATTATCTAAACTAAAAAACATGATACTAGGAAGTGGTAAGAAAGAAGTAGAAATAGATACAATACTAGACGAAAAATCAACTAAAGTTGGTGTATTAGCTACAAAAGATGAAGATATAAGAAGTTTAAGAGAACTTATAATATATGGATTAAAAGGCTTATCAGCATATATGAAGCATGCTAATGCTTTAGGGTATGACAATGAAGAAGTTAATGCATTTTTACAAAGCACTTTAGCTAAAACATTAGATGATAGCCTAACTATTGACGAATTAATAGCATTAACATTAGAAACAGGTAAGGTTGGGGTAGACGGAATGGCTTTACTTGATAGTGCAAATACTGGAACTTATGGACATCCAGAAATAACTAAAGTTAATATAGGTGTTAGAAATAATCCAGGTATATTAGTATCAGGACATGATTTAAAAGATTTAGAATTATTACTTAAACAAACAGAAGGAACAGGAGTAGATGTATATACTCATTCTGAAATGTTACCAGCTCATTATTATCCAGCGTTTAAAAAGTATCCACACTTTGTAGGTAACTATGGAAATGCTTGGTGGAAGCAAAAAGAAGAATTTGAAAGCTTCAATGGTCCAATATTAATGACTACAAACTGTATAGTTCCGCCAAAAGATAGCTATAAAGATAGATTGTATACTACTGGATCAGCAGGATTTGCTGGATGTACACATATAAAAGGAAATGCAGAAGATGATAAAGATTTCTCTGTTATAATAGAACATGCTAAAAAGTGTAAAGCTCCTATAGAGATAGAAACTGGAGAAATAATAGGTGGATTTGCACATAATCAAGTTTTCGCTCTTGCAGATAAAGTAGTAGAATCAGTTAAAACTGGTGCTATTAAGAGATTCTTTGTAATGGGTGGATGTGACGGAAGAGCTAAGTCAAGAAACTACTACACAGAATTTGCTAAGGCTTTACCACAAGATACAGTTATATTAACAGCAGGATGTGCTAAGTATAAATATAACAAGCTACCTTTAGGAGATATAAATGGTATACCTAGAGTATTAGATGCAGGACAATGTAACGACTCTTACTCATTAGCACTTATCGCATTAAAACTTAAAGAAGTATTTGAATTAGAAGATATAAATGATTTACCAATATCATTTAATATAGCTTGGTATGAACAAAAAGCTGTAATAGTATTATTATCATTATTATATCTTGGAGTTAAAAATATACATTTAGGACCAACATTACCAGCATTCTTATCACCAAATGTTGCTAAGGTTTTAGTTGAAAACTTTGGAATAGGTGGGATAACAAATGTTGAAGATGATTTAAATATGTTCTTAGGAAACTAATTTTAATAAAGAAGATACCATATAAAATGGTGTCTTTTTTATATAAAATATTTTATGCTAAGCTAAAACTATTTATAACTCATACAGACGATACAATACACTTTAAAATATTAATGAAAAAAAATTTCATATTTACAGTAATAATTTGAGTTTTATGTAACATATGTTACACAAGTTTTACGAAAAATAGGATATAATAAGGTTAAATAAAATTTAAATAGATGTAACTTAACTTTATAAGAAAGGTAAAGTGTAGATATAGATGAGTAATTATGGGAATTTACAAAAAATAAGGGATGGTAAAAGAACATATGGAATAACTCCTCATATACCAGGAGGGTTTGTATTACCAGATACTCTTATAAAAATAGCTAATGTAGCTAAAAAATATAATGGAGTATTAAAAATAACATCAGGTCAAAGAATATTAATAACTAATTTAAAAGAAGAAGATCTAGATGATATATGGAAAGAACTTGATATGAAACCAGCAGTTACAAATCAATATTCTGTAAAAAATGTAGAGATGTGTCCAGCAAATTTTTGTAAAAGGTCAAAGTATCCAACGATAGGTATAGCTATGAGAATAAGTAAAAACTTTCATGGAATGCCACTTCCAAACAGAACAAAAATAGGAGTTGCGGGATGTAGAAATGCATGTACAAGTGTATATTCTAAAGACATTGGAGTTTTAGTAGATATTGATGGAACTTTCTTTGTATGTGCAGGAGGAAGTGCAGGTTTTTATCCAAGAATAGCTGATATAATAACTAAAAAATTATCAGAGAAAGAAGCATATACCTTAGTTGAAACTTTACTTAACTACTATAATGAGCATGGTCAAATGGGCGAAAAGTTAGGTGAATTCATAGATAGAATAGGTATAGAAAGTTTTAGAAAAGATGTATTAGAAATAGCAAATTTAAAGGAGGAATTATAATGATAACTAAAGATTCTATAATAGGAGATATAATAAAAGAAAAACCAGAGGCAGTAAAAATACTTATGGACTATGGTATGGGATGCTTAGGTTGCCCTTCAGCTGCAATGGAGAGATTAGAACAAGCTTGTGAAATACATGGAATAGATTTAGATGAGGTTTTAGCTAAGATAAATAGCCTTTAATATTAAAATAATAAATATATCAGTAAGAAATGTACATATATTTCTTACTGATATATGAAATTATCACACATATTATAAAGCTCTAAAATAGTCGAAAAAAGTATAAAAATTTAATTAAAAAAATAATGAAAACAGTTGCAAAAAAATGTTTAAAATAATATAATAGTATTGTGTTGATAAGGCGACATAGCCAAGTGGTAAGGCAGTGGACTGCAACTCCTTGATCCCCAGTTCGAATCTGGGTGTCGCCTCCAATTTAATATATGGGAATATGGCTCAGTTGGTAGAGCAATTGACTGTTAATCAATGGGTCACAGGTTCGAGTCCTGTTATTCCCGCCAATATGCTGGTGTGGCTCAACGGTAGAGCAGCTGACTTGTAATCAGCAGGTTGTAGGTTCGATTCCTATCACCAGCTCCAATTTGAATAACTCTAATCATATGATTAGAGTTATTTTTTTATAAAATAAAAAATATTTTAAAATTAAATAATTATGTATTATAATTAAAAGTATTAGTAAAATAGTATATATTTAAATTTGAAATAGTTGACAATGTAAACTTAAAATATAATAAATCTAGGAGGGAATTTGGATGAGTAATAATGTCACGGACTTGGGAAAGGGAAGCATTCCTAAATTAATATTTAAGCTAGCAACACCTGCAATAATAGCTCAACTAGTAAATGTACTATACAATATAGTTGATAGAATATTTATAGGGAGAATGCAAGGTGGAGATATAGCAATGGCTGGTGTTGGAGTTGCATTCCCAATAACATTAATAGTAGCAGCTTTTGCGGCTTTAGTAGGGATGGGGGGAGCTCCATTAGCTGCAATAAAAATGGGTGAAAAGGATAATGATGGCGCAGAAAAAATAATGAGCAATAGTTTTTCTACACTTGTACTGTTAGCAATATTACTAACTCTAGTATTTTTAGTATTTAAAGAACCATTACTTTGGGCGTTTGGAGCAAGTGAAGCTACTATAGGTTATGCAATGGATTATTTAAGTATATATCTAATAGGAACTATATTTGTTCTCGTTGCACTTGGTATGAATCCATTTATAAATACACAAGGTTTCGCAAAAATAGGTATGATGACAGTATCTATAGGTGCGGCTATGAATATAATACTTGATCCAATATTAATATTTGGATTAGATATGGGTGTTAGAGGTGCTGCTACAGCTACAATTATATCTCAAGCAATATCAGCAATGTGGGTAATAAGATTTTTACTAAGCGGTAAGACAACATTAAAAATAAGAAAAAAATACTTAAAAATAGATTTTAGAATAATGGGAAGAGTAATGGGGCTTGGAGTTGCACCATTTATAATGCAAGCTACGGAGAGTTTAGTTTTAATAACATTAAATACAAAGCTTCAAATGTATGGTGGCGATTTAGCTGTAGGTGCAATGACTATAATGAGTAGTATAATGCAGATAATAATGCTTCCGACAATGGGAGTTACTCAAGGTTCTCAACCTATAATGAGTTACAACTATGGAGCAAAACAAATTGGTAGAGTTAAAAAGGCTTTTAAATTAACGATATTAATTACTTTAGGATATACGGCAACAATGTGTACAGCGCTTATGATAATGCCGGAGATGTTTGTTAGGATATTTAATAGTGATCCAAAATTAGTTGAAATAACAGTTTGGAGTATAAGGATTTATTTTGTTGGAATAACTATATTTGGAATACAAGTAGCATGTCAAAATACACTACTTGCATTAGGGCAAGCTAAAATTTCTCTGTTTTTAGCATTACTTAGAAAAGTAATTTTATTAATACCATTAATATATATACTACCAACATTTATGGAAAATAAGTTATTTGCAGTGCTTTTAGCACAACCTATAGCAGATATAACGGCAGTTATAACAACAGCAATATGCTTTATGGTGTTTTATAAGAAAAATTTAAGCAATATAGAAAGTAAAAGTATAAACACTAATGATAAAGAAAGCTTAAATACAAATTAATAGAGTTAAAAAATCTCTTATGGATATATATATTTATAAGAGATTTTTTATTGTAAATAATTATTGTAATAAAATTGAATTTTCATTAAGGAGAGATATATGAAGTATAATAAAATCGTAAAGGGAAAATTTATAGAAAGGCCAAATAGATTTATAGCTTATTGTGATATAGATGGAAAAGTAGAAAAAGTACATGTTAAAAATACAGGGAGATGTAAAGAGTTATTAATAGAAGGTTGTACTGTATATTTAGAAGAGAGTGATAATCCAAATAGAAAGACAAAATATTCACTAGTTTCAGTTGAAAAAGGAAAACGTCTAATAAATATGGATTCTCAGATACCAAATAAAGTAGTATATGAAGCATTAGAGAAGGGTTTAATACAACTTCCTGGCCTTAATGAAGAAATAACCTATATTAAGCCTGAACAGAAATACCATGATTCAAGATTTGATATATATTTAGAAACTAAAAATAAAAAGGTGTTTATAGAGATAAAGGGAGTAACACTAGAAGAGAATAGTGTGGTGATGTTTCCCGACGCAAAAACTGAAAGAGGAGTAAAACATATAAATGAATTAATAAAAGCAAAAGATGATGGATATGAGTGCTATATATTTTTTTTAGTTCAGATGGATAATGTAAAATATTTTACTCCTAATAAAAAAATGCACTTTGAATTATGGGAAGCATTAAAAAGAGCAAGAGAAAAAGGTGTAAATATAGTATCCTATGATTGTAATGTAGATAAAGAAAGTATAGTCATAAAAGAAGCTGTAGAAGTTATTTTATAAAATAACATATTTTTAAAATTTAGCATATAACTTTAAAATGTTGTAAGAAAAATATAAGTATTTGAAATATTAATGGTATAATATTTGTATATGATATTTATTATGAAAGGAAGTTTATAACTATGACGAATAATTTATCAATGCAAGAACTTTTAGAACAACAAGAAAAAGAACTAAACAACATAAAAGTTGGGGAAACTATAAACGGTAAAATATCTAAGGTAAGTAATGACGGTGTTAGCTTAGAACTTAACTTTGGATTTGATGGGATAATACCTACAAACGAATTAAATCTTCCTAAAGGAAAATATACTAGTGATGTATATAATGTAGGAGATGAAATAAGTGCTGTTATAACAAAGGTTAACCATAAAGATGGAACGATACAATTATCAAAATTAAGATTAGATAAAGAAGCAGATATAAAAGAATTAGAAAAAATACATAATGAACATAGAATAATAACTGTTAATGTAAATAAAAACATAGAAAGAGGAGTATTTGCTACTTATAAAACGCAAACGTTATTTATACCAATATCTCAATTAGATACTAAGTTTGTAAATGATACAAAAGAGTATGTTGGACGTAATTTAGAAGTATATATAAAAGAGCTAGATTTAAAGAAAAATAGATTAGTAGCTAGTCATAGAGAAGTATTACAAGAAAGAATTGATAAAGAAAGAGAAGAAAGAAGAGCAAGAATAAAGGCGGAAAAAGAAGCTGAAAGAGCTAGAATTAAAGCTGAAAGAGAAGCTCATATAGCAAAAGTTAAAGCGGATAAAGAAGCTTTATTTGAATCTTTAGAAGTTGGACAAAAAAGAGACGGTAAAGTTGTTAAAATGATGCCTTATGGAGCTTTCGTTGATATCGGTGGAATAGAAGGTTTACTTCACCAAAACAATTTATCTTGGGAAAGAGTAGAGTCTGTAGAAGATGTAATTCAAGAAGGACAAGAAGTACAAGTTTATGTATTAGATATAGATAAAGAAAACAAAAAGTTTGCATTAGCGTTAAAAGATATAAACAATGATCCATGGGAATTAATAAAGCAAGAAGTGCAATTAGATGATATAATAACTGGAACTGTAGTTAGAACTATAGAAAAAGGCGCTATTGTTAAGATAAGAGAAGGTGTAGAGGCATTCTTACCAATATCTGAATTAAGTGAAGAAAGAGTTATGAGAGTTAATAATGTAGTAAATGTTGGCGATGAAGTTAGCGCTATGGTTATAGAATTTAAGCCAAAGAATAGAAAAATGATATTATCTATAAAAGAAGCTAATAAAGAACCAGAAGAAGATTACTCAGAATTTTTAGAAGTTGAAGAATCATTAGGTTCATTAGGCGAATTATTTAAAGATAAATTTAAAAATTTACAAAAATAACATTATATGAAGAGCCATGTTGTGAAACAATATGGCTTTAACTGTATATTATTAGGGGGATATAATATTTACACCGAGTAGTTCTAAGTTTGAAACGATGTTATTTATAGTATTTGATTTTTTGGGAATAATGAGTTTAGTAGTATTAGGATTAATTTTATTAATATTATTATGGTCTTTATTTAAGAAAATAACACAGTAAAAATTATAATTTATAGGGAGAATTTAAATGAAAGCATTAATAGATTTACATACACATACAATAGTAAGTGGACATGCATATAGTACAGTACAAGAAAATATACAATCGGCTATTGATAATGGATTAAAGTATTTAGGGTTATCAGAACATGCACCAAATATGCCAGGTGGACCACACCCATATTACTTCCATAATATTTATTGTATACCAAGAGAAGTTAATGGACTTAAGGTACTTAGAGGAATAGAAGCAAATATTGTAGATTTTGAAGGAAATACAGATGTAGATGATGACATGCTTACACATATAGATTATGTTATAGCTAGCTTACACACACCATGTATAGATGCTGGAAGTGTAGAAGAAAATACACAAGCTGTACTTAATGTAATGGATAAATCAAAAGTTAAGATAATAGGACATTTAGATGATAGTAGATATCCAGTTAATTATGAAAAAGTAGTAAAAAAGGCAAAGGAGAGAAACATAGCATTAGAAATAAATAATTCATCTCTAAAGCCGACGACTTTTAGACAAGGGGCTTGGGATAATGTAACTACACTACTTGAATGTTGTAAAAAATACAATGCAAAAGTAATACTTGGAAGTGATGCACATATATCTTATGATGTAGGTAAATTCCCATATTCTGAAAAGGTAATAAATGATGTGAAGTTTCCTAAAGAGTTAGTTATAAATTATAGTGAAGAAAGTATAATAGAGTTTTTAAATTTATAAATATATGATAGATTAAAGTTAAGTAAATTTAGGAAATAAAGAGTATAAAAGAAGGACAAACTATATTTAAAATATAGTATAATATAAGAGTAACACTTATTGATAAGTGTTACTTTTATTATGCTTTAATTTAAAGGAGAGAGTTGACATGGAGTATATTGCAAGGGTAGTATCTAATGTTGTTTGGCCTATGTTTATACCTTTTTTGCTTTTGCTTGGGACATACATATGTTTGCAAGTTTTTTTTAACATAAGGCAACGCATTACGACAAAGGGGAAAATAAATTACAAGTACATAATTCCACAGAGTACCGTAGCCTTGGGGACTATGATGGGAACAGGAACAGTCGTTGGTTTTTTAACTGGACTTAGTAAGCTTTCTATAAGTGGGCAAATATATGTTGAATCAATTGCTATATGGGCATTACTTGGATCGATAATATTAATACCTATATCATATTGTGAAACTTTAATATCTAAAGTTGTGAGAATGCAACCCAAAGAATATATAAAAGCATTTATATCAACTAAAGCATCAAAATTGTATGTTGCATCTTTAGTTTTATTATATATATTTGCTATAGGGGGAATACAGTTAAGTGGGATAGATGCAGTAGCAACTACTAGTATAAATAAAATAGTAAGTTTAGAATTTAATGAACTACAAAGATATATGTATATTGTTATTCCAGTAATAATTATATTAATAACCATTATACTTAAAAACAGACAGAGTATATTTTTAAGAATTTTAGTGACTATGGTAATATTATCATTTTCAACTTATTTATTATCATTTTTCATATTTCTTTATAAAACACAAGAGTATATACCTATATTTGTAGAGCGTATTATTATAGGATTTAAAAATCCTGTATCCGTGTTGTTTGGAATACCACTAGGTCTTATATTTGGACTTCAGAGAGTTATACAAATAGCAGAACCAGGTCTTGGAACACTTGCATTAGCATCTATGAAATCAAATGCTAAACCAAGGGAAGCTGCTTTAATATCTTCTATACTAACAACAGTACTTATTGTTATATCGGTATTAGTTACTTCATATATAGCATCTTATGGACTTAGTGAAGGAATAATAAATTTTTCAGTTAATGGATACGAGAAGCTAGTGTCATACTTTGATACTATAATTAGTGTAACGGGTAAATTTGGGATATTAATACTATTTACATTTATAGCTTTATCTGCATTAACCACCTTATTAGGAGGGTATCTTGTACTTATAAATGTAGCCAATTTTAATGTTAAAAATAATTATCTTGTTTATGTAGGTTTATTGATATTAGGAGGTGCATTATCTGTATTTAATGTAGAATTAGTATTTTTACTATTAGAGATATTATTATTTATATCAACATCTATTAATATTATGGCACTTGCTATGTTCACAGAGTTTGAATGGAAAAAATATAAAATAAGAAATTTAGAAATTAGGAAAGCTGCATAAAAATATGCATTAAATCATAATTAAATATAAAATAAAAATTAAAAAGGAGTGTATTTTATACACTCCTTAATTATTATTAAGCAACTCCTTGAGAAGAAGCATCTTTTTGTAATTTAGCTATTCTTTCTTTGTTTAACTTAGACATACCTATAGAAGCAGTTATTAAAGATACATAACATACAACTATAAATGTTAAAACGAATATCCAAGCTACGCTGTATCCCATTTTATCAACTAATAATCCAAATATTGATGAACCAGCAGCAAATCCTACTGCGAAGAATATTTGAACTACACCAAGTATAGCACCAAATTCTTTTTTACCGAAGAATGATCCTGCAAGTAAAGAAGGTCCCATCATGTAAGCGAATACTGATAATCCTTTTAAAGCCGCAAATATTGGAGCTAACATAGGTATTAAACCTGCATTCATTAGAGCTAAACAAGAAGTAGCAGCTAATGCAAAGGCAACCATAAGCCCTTTAGTTATACCTAATTTATCAAATATTACTCCACCAAATAAGTTTCCTCCAAGAGAGAATATAGCGAATGTAGAACCTACCATACCAACTATCATAGGATCAACTTTTAAGAAGTTCTTTAAGTAAGCAGGATATTGTACAGCAAGTACAGAAACATACATACCTAAGAAGAATAATCCTAAAGCAAATAACCAGAAGAATTTAACATTTTTAACTTCTTTTAAAGAGTATCCCCAATCAACTGAAACAGTACTTTGCTCTTTTTCTTCTTTTCCATTGTCTTTTTTCTTACCTCTAACTATTTCGCTATCATTCTTTGGCATTCTTAAGAATAATAAAGTTATAGGTATACCCACGATTAATGATAAAGCACCAAACATAAAGTATGATTTAGATATACCGAAATTAGTTAATGAATAAGCAGTCATACTTTGAAGGAATATATTACCTATAGATCCTCCAGCGAAAGCAAGTCCCATTGCCTTACCTTTTGATAGTTCATCGAACCATCCATTTATTAATAACGGAACCCCGATTGAAGATATAGCAGCTGTACCAACTTGAACTATACCAGCAACAAGGTAAAATTGCCATAATTCTTTACACATAGAGAATGCTAAGAATCCTCCACCTGAAAGTATAGAACCCATTAAGTACATTGTTTTAACACTAACTTTATTAAACATTGCTCCTATAAATGGAGATGCTATAGCAGATACAACTGTACCTAATGTAAATATTAATGAGAATCCAGCTTGTGTAAATCCATATCCTGAATCAGGAGATAGGATGTAAGCCATAAATTGTGGTTGGATATTTGCAGCAACTCCAAATGGTATAGCTTGTATAAGCATACATGCAACTACTATTAACCAACCAGTTGCGAATTTTTTACTTTTAGTGTTCATTGTATGATTTCTCCTTTGTTGTTGTTTTTTGTAAATAGACACATTAAAATGGATATAAATGTAAAATTTAAGGTTAAAATGAAATATATCCTAGAAAAAGGATATCATAAGTGATATATTAAAAACAAAGGAAGGTTGATGAACAAAATTGAAACTTGATTCAAGAATATTCAACAACTTCAATTAAAAATCAACTTTGATTAATTTATACTTAGTATGTTATTGTCAGATATACTATAAAATGGAGTCATAGTAATAAATAAAATATATAATAATATTAAGAAATCATAAAAGAATGAGCGAAAAAAAGGATGGTGAATAGGTTGAAAAATATTGCATTTGGTCAACTACTAGAAAAGTTACTTTATTTATCAAATCAAAAAAAGAGTACATTAGCAAAAGAGTTAGGATACGATATATCTTATATAAGTAAATGGATTAATGGGAGAAACCTACCAACTCAAAAAAGTATATCTAGTATATGTAAAATTACATCAGAGTTTATAGTTAAATCTTTAAATTCTACATCAAAGCAAGAACTTAAACACTACTTTGAAATAGAGGTAGAAGTAAAAGACGATACTGTATTAGCTCAATATATAGAAAGAAGTTTAAAAGAATCATATATGGTTACGGCACAAAAAAGTTCTTCTAATATATATAAGAATACACATTCTGAAGATAATTATAATAGTATGATGCATATAAACCCAAGGCTTAGAAAACAGTATTTAGCAAAGGATGCAATACTTCATATAAGTAAATCGAGTAAGCTAGATCTAATATTATCTGCAAACCTATATAGACTTAATGGAAATGATAAAGTTTCTATATCAGAAATGAAAACAGCGTTATATAGCATACAAAAAGACAAAGAAGTAAAAGCAAGGGTATTAACTGGGTTTGAAGGGAATCAAAATGATAAGGTACTAAATACACTACTTATAATTGACATGATAACAACATATCCTAATTTAGATTTTGAAGTATATAACTGTAATGTAGATAATAGTAACATTTTAGCTGTTATAAAGGATAGAATTTTCCATAGTGCCATATTTGCAAGTAATGGACAATGCTTATTTACAAATATGTCTAAAGAAAAGGCTATCATAGATGAAGTTTATTATAGTTTAGAAGAAATATTAAAAAATCAAGGTAAATTGCTTGTAGAGAAAGAAACTCCACTAGATTTATTAAAGAATAAAACTTATATACAATATATAATGGGGCAAGACTTAAAGTGGGTATTAGGAGTTATGAATGAATTCTTTATGCCATCTGATTTATTTATAGAAATTGCAGAAGATGTATTTGGAAATGACAAAGAGTTATTGCAAGAGTTGCGTCAAATAAATGCATTTTTACAAAATGTAACATATCAATCTAACATAAAGGTATTAATTTATGAAGCAAAACTAATGAAGTATATATCGACAGGAGAAATAACATTCTTTAATAAACCAGTAAAATTGACTTTAGAACAAATGGAGAGACATATAAAAAATATAGAAAAAATAATAAAAGAACATGAAAATATAGAAATTAAACTTATTGAAAATAGCTCCATAGAAGAATTTGATTCAGGTTTAAGTCCATCTATGTATTTATCTAAGAATCTAAAGTTAATAAAAACACATCCTATGGATGGGGTAAATGATTATGCAATTATTAAAGATAATGAATTCAAAAAAATATGCGATGAAGTATTTGATATTGTATGGAGTGAAAAAGAAAATATGCTAGTAAGTGAAAAAGAAGAAATTTTAGAAAAAATATCAAAAGCATTAGTTTACACTAGAATAATAAATGGTGAAATTAATTAATAATTTACTAGAAATTATGTTGACGAATTTCAAAAATATTTGAATTTGTTGAAAAAAGAAAATAAGGGTCAAAATAATTTATTGACTTAAATAATAAAAAATTGATATTGTAGTAACTGTAAATAGGCACTAACAAAATCATTAATGATCCAATAATTTTATATAGTTAATCTTAAAAGTTTTATAATTTTTATTTAAGTTTTATAATTTTTATTTAAATCTTAAAACTGCTATAGATATACCGTTATTATTTAATTAATAAAATACGTAAGAATAGTCAGTTTTTTGATGGAAAAATACAATGGATAAGATTAACTTTTATAAATTGTTGTATTTCTTAATGAATGTGAAGCCTATTTTTTTTGTATATTTTAAAGGGGGAGATATACAAAAAACAAATAAAAATCAAAATAAATATTTACAAGGAGAACATAAAAGATGCTACATCAGTTAGAAGTTGCAATAACAAAAGTATCTGAAGCTATATGGCCAGTATTCTTACCATTTATATTAGTTGTTGGCGCTACAATGGCTATAAGAACAATCTTCATGATACAAAAACAAGCTACAAAGCCTGCTAAATTACAAATGAAAAATGTAATCGGGCCAGCTTCTATATCTTTAGGGGCAATGATAGGTACAGGAGCAATAATAGGTGTTCTTGGTGCATTATCAAAATTATCAGCAAGTGGGCAAGCAAATATAGAAGCTATGGCTATATGGGCGTTAATAGGTTCATTAATAATGCTTCCTGTTTCATATTCTGAAACATTAAACTCAAAAATAATGGGGAAAACTCCAAAGGAGTATATATCTACTCTAATAAGCCCTAAATTAGGAATAACATATGCTGTATGTTTCGTTGCATTAGCAGTATTCGGATTTGGTGGATTCCAATTTAGTGGTATAGATTCAGTTTTTGCTACAGTATTAAATGATAAGTTTGGAATCGAATTATCATTAGTTCAAAGATATTTATTTATAGTTATACCAGTAATAGCGGTAGTTGCTGCATTAGTATTATCTAAAAAGCATGAGTTATTCATGGGAGCAATGACTTATATGATAGGAACAGCAGTTGCTGGATACTTCATATTCTTTACAATGTTTGTTCTTAAGACTTCTGATTACATACCTACTTTCTTTGGAAGTATGATAAAAGGTATGATGAATCCAGTTAATGCAATGATGGGTGTGCCATTAGGATTTATATTAGGTATGCAAAAGGTTATACAAACAGCAGAAACTGGTCTTGGAGCATTAGCAATGGCTGCTCAAGAATCTGACTCACAACCAAGAGAAGCAGCTATGATATCGTTATTACCAACAGCTGTAACAGTATTCGTTTCTATAGTTGTTACTTCATATATAGCTTCTTATGGAGTTGAGGTAGGAACTTTAGCATTAGTTGATGCTAATGGAAATGCAGCAGGTACTGTTGCAAGATTAGGTGGATACTTTGCTACTGCTGAGCATGTAGTTGGTATATTTGGATTAATTGTATTAGCAGCATTCACAGTATTATCAGCATTAACTACAATACTTGGATCTTACTACTACATGACAAAGTTATTTAAGCAAAATCCAGTTAACAAAAATATAGCAATATATTTAGTATTAATAATAGCTGCTGGTACTTTAGCAGTATTTGGAGCTAACGTGGTATTTGAAGCTGTTGACTTATTATTATTTGTACTTTCAGGAATAAACGTAACAGCACTAGCTATATTTACATTCAAACATTGGGAAGCTTACAAGTTAAGTGGATCAGTTAAAAAAGACAAAGTAGCTTAATGATATACTAATTATTTAAATAAGCTAAAAAGCTACTTGCTATATTAGTAAGTAGCTTTATATATATACATTAAAACTTGCCTGGTGAAGGGAGAAATACAATGACTAAAAAGATTTACTTCAATGGAACAGTGGTAACTGTTGATAAAAATGAATCAATAGCACAAGCTATATTAGTTGAAGAAGGAAAAATAAAAGCAGTAGGAAGTAATGAAGAAGTTCTTGCGTTAGCAGATGAAACTACTGAAAAAATAGACCTAGATGGGAAAACAATTCTTCCAGGGTTTATAGATCCTCATGGACATGTAGTTGCTGTAGCTCAAACTTTAATGATAGTAACATTAGGAGATGTAACTTCTAAGGAAGAACTATTATCTAGACTAAAAGAAGCCTTCGAAAGTGATCCTCCAACAGATGGAAACTGGTTAATAGGATTTGGATATGATAACACTAAATTTGAAGGTGGAGAACATCCAACTAAGTTTGACTTAGACCAAATAAGTACAGAAGTACCGATAACTGTTTCTCATGCATCAGGGCATTTATCAGCTGTAAACTCTAAAGCATTAGAATTATATGGATATGTAGGTGATGACTATATAGTTCCAGAAGGTGGAGTTGTAAGAACTGTATCACCTGACTCAAAAGAACCAAATGGAGTATTAGAAGAAAATGCTATATTAGATAGTGAAAAGAAAAAAGTTATAAAAGCTCCAGGATTCGAAGAAGTTTTAAAGGCTGTTGTTAAAGCTCAAAAGATATATGCATCATTAGGTATTACAACAACTCAAGATGCTTCAGTAGAAGAAGCTAATCATTATAATCATATATTAGGAGCATGTGCTCAAAATAATATGTTAATGATAGATATAGTTGGACTTGCTACTCAGCCATCAACAATGAATTTAATGAAAAATGAAGGAACTCCAAAGAGAGAATACTTCAATCATTATAAGTTAGCAGGAGCTAAGACTTGGTTAGATGGATCTCCACAAGGATTTACTGCTTGGTTAAGTAAGCCTTATCACGTTGTGCCAGAAGGTCAACCAGCTGATTACTGTGGATATGGAACTCAAACTGATGAAGTTGTAACTAATTACTTTGTTGATTGTATAAACTTAAATGTACAAGTTCATACTCATGTAAATGGTGATGAGGCTTGTGCTCAATTCTTAAGATGTTACAAAAAAGCTTTAGAAATAACAGGAAGTAAAGCAGATTTAAGACCTGTTATGGTTCACTGTCAAGCATTAAGAGAAGACCAATTAGATGATGTTAAAGAAATAGGTGCAATACCAACATTCTTCAATGATCATGTAAGATTCTGGGGAGATTTACACCATGATCAAGTATTTGGACCAGAAAGAGCTCAAAATATATCTCCAATAGGATGGGCGTTAGAGAAGGGTATAAAGTTTACGCTACACCAAGATCCACCAGTAAAAATGCCAAACCAAATAATAGCTATGCATACAGCTGTTAATAGAACTACAGAATCAGGAAGAGTATTAGGAGCGCATCAAAGAATATCAGTTATGGAAGCTATAAAAGCTGTAACTATAAATGGTGCATATCAATACTTCGAAGAAGATGTAAAAGGTAGTATAGAAGTTGGTAAATTAGCTGACTTAGTTATATTAGATAAAAACCCTCTTGAAGTTGATACTATGGAAATAGAAAACATAAAAGTATTAGAAACTATAAAAGAAGGTAAAACTATATTTGTTAAAGAAGCTGAATTACAAAACGCATAATATAAAAAATAGCGATGAGATATCTCATCGCTATTTTAAATTTTAAGCAAATTAAAAATTTTTTATAGCCTAAAAACTAATAAATAAACATTTTAACTAATACTTTTGTTTGATATTTATATTAAGTGGTTAATAATAATTAAGAGTATCTATTTTGTGTAGTAAAATATAAAATGAGACAGTAAGCATAAATATTTTCCAGGAAATTATATAAAATTACCATACTTATTTTAATTTTGATAAAAATAAACAAATAATGATTAAAAATAAAGTAAATTAATGATATAATTAAATCTTAAGACCTAAAGACAGAAAATGAATTTTTAATATGTTAAAATAGACAAATATAGATTAAGCAGGTGATAAAATGGAAAACAAATTTTTACCTATATACAAGCAAGATATGATAGATAGAGGATGGGAACAACTAGATTTTGTTATAGTTACAGGAGATGCTTATGTTGACCACCATAGCTTTGGTACAGCTATAATATCTAGAGTATTAGAAAATGCAGGGTATAAAGTAGGAATAATAGCACAACCAGATTGGAAAAGTACTGATGATTTTATGAAGTTAGGAGAACCAAGGCTAGGTTTCTTAGTTAATTCAGGAAATATGGACTCGATGGTTAATCACTATTCAGTAAGTAAAAAGCGTAGAGACAAAGATATGTACTCTCCAGGTGGCAAAATGGGACTTAGACCTGATAGGGCAGTAATAGTTTATTGTAATAAAATTAGAGAAGCTTACAAAGATGCTAACATAGCAATTGGAGGGCTTGAAGCAAGTTTAAGAAGATTTGCCCATTATGATTATTGGGGAGATAAAGTAAGAAAGTCTATACTAATAGATAGTGGTGCAGATTTATTAGTTTATGGTATGAGTGAAAGACAAATAGTAGAAGTAGCTAATGCTTTAAATGATGGATTTGATCCTAAATATATAAGACATATAAATGGAACTTGTTATATAGCAGATAGTAAAGAAGAAATATATGATGATTATGTAGAGATACCATCATATAAAGATGTATGTTCAAGTAAAGAAGAATATGCAAAAGCATTTAAAATTCAATATGATGAGCAAGATCCATATAGAGGAAAAGTTATAATACAAAGACATGGTGATAAGTACTTAGTTCAAAATAAACCAGAACCACCATTAAATAGAGAAGAGCTAGATAAAGTTTATGCACTACCTTATGCTAAAGATTATCATCCTATATACAAAGAAATGGGTGGGATACCTGCTATAGAAGAAGTTAAATTTGGTATAGTAAGTTCAAGAGGTTGCTTTGGAAGCTGTTCATTCTGTGCGATAACATTCCATCAAGGTAGAGCAGTACAAAGTAGAAGCCATGAGTCTATACTAGATGAAGCTAAATATATAACAGAACTTCCAGATTTTAAAGGATATATACATGATGTTGGAGGACCTACAGCAAACTTTAGACATGAAGCATGTAAAAAGCAAATAACTAAAGGGGCGTGTAAGCATAGACAATGTTTACACCCAGATCCATGTAAGAACTTAAAAGTTGACCATACAGATTTCTTAGAATTATTGAGAAAAGTTAGAAATTTACCTAAGGTTAAGAAGGTATTCGTACGTTCAGGAATAAGATATGACTATGTAATGGCTGATAAAAACGATAAGTTCTTTAAAGAGCTTGTTGAACATCATGTTAGTGGGCAATTAAAAGTTGCTCCAGAGCATATAGCAGAAGAAGTTTTAGAACATATGCAAAAGCCAGCAGGAAATACTTATGATAAATTTAGAGAAAAATTCTTTAGATTAAGTGAAAGAGCTGGCAAAAAACAATATATTATACCTTATTTAATGTCGTCTCATCCAGGTTCAACATTAAATTCAGCTATAGAGCTTGCAGAGTACTTAAGAGACATTAAATATCAACCAGAGCAGGTACAAGATTTCTATCCAACTCCAGGGACATTATCAACTACGATGTTCTATACAGGAATAGATCCGTTAACTATGAAACCAGTATATGTTCCTAAGTCTAAACAAGAAAAGGCTATGCAAAGAGCATTACTTCAATATAGTGCTCCAAGAAACTATGATTTAGTGCATGCAGCATTAGTTGAAGCTGGAAGGGAAGATTTAATAGGATTTAATCCAAGATGTTTAATAAAACCAAGAGAAGCTAGAGGGTATTCAAATAGAAGCATGAATTCTAAAAATTCAAATAATAAGGTTTCAAGAGGAAGAAATTCTTCAAGAAATAATGAATCAAAATCTAGAGGTAAAAACGATAGAAATAATCAGTCAAGTAAAAAGTTTTCTAAAAGTTCTAAGCCTATGAAAAAGAAAAGAAGATAAATATATAAAGGATATGACATAAGTTCATATCCTTTTATTATCTTTATAGTATTTTATATAAATTAATGATAAAAGTTTATTGAAATATTGGAAATTTAAATTAATAGCAAAAAATGTAAAAAAAGTCGATTAGTGTAACGAAATTTTATCTAAAACATATTATATTAAAGGACAAGCAAATAAGCTGTCCTAATTAAAAGGAGGTTAATATAATATGTGCAGAAATAATAATTGTGAATATTTCCAAAGAGACGATTTTGAGGATATAAGAGATGAAGTATGTGATATAGAAAGTAGATGCTGTGAAGGATTTGTTAAGGAACAATTTACTATAAGATCAACTGCTACACCTGCTGGAGTAGTTGTTTATGACTCATCTGATCCAGCTACTACACGTGCTACAATAAAGATTAGAAACTTATCAAGAACTGTAAGTATTAGAGTTCAAGCAAGTCCTATTGACATTGTCATAGCACCAAATCAAGAAGCGGTAATTTCAGTAGCTCAATTAAATGCTGTTGTAATTACAGCATTATCAACAACTATGACTGCAAGAGTATTACTATGCTTTGATTTACAATTTGACTCACTTGGAAATTAATGCTGTTATTTATTATCTAATAAAATAAATAAGTTACCTTAAGAATAAAATCAATAATTTCTTAAAGGCAGAGATTTTTCTCTGCCTTTTTTGTTTTTGTTATAAGCATAAAATATATTAATTATTTAATTAAAAGATTAAGTATTTATAAAAAATAACGTAAATAATAAAGGTATAAATATGGTTAAAAAATCGACTAACATTGACATTTTTTTTAGTAAGGGTTATACTAAAATTTGTGTTTAATTTAAATAAATATAAATGTATACATCTAAAATAGAGAGGTATAAGTATGAATAAAAGTAAACTTTCAATAAAAACTATAGTTGCTATAGGAATTGGAGCTGCTGTATTTATGATATTGGGAAGATTTGGTTCTATACCAAGTGGTATACCAAACACTAACATAGAAACAGCATATGCTTATCTAGCGTTAATGGCAGTACTTTATGGTCCTATAGCAGGATTTTTAATAGGGCTTATAGGACATGGATTAAAAGATTTAGTGTTTTATGGAATGCCTTGGTTTAGTTGGGTAATATCATCGGCTATAGTGGGTCTTATAATAGGTATAATGTATAAAAGAATAAAAGTAGATGAAGGAGATTTCTCCATTAAACAAATTATAATTTTTAATATAACTCAAATTGTAGCAAATATAATAGCTTGGTTTGTTGTAGCACCTACTTTAGATATAGTTATATATGCAGAACCTGCAAATAAGGTATACATACAAGGAGCTATAGGTGGAATATCAAACATGGTTACAATAGGTATATTAGGAACATTAATATTAAAAACATACTCTAAAACAAAAATAAAGAGCGGGAGTTTAAGAGTAGAAGAATAATAGGCGAAAGGAGGCATTTATGAAAAAGAAAATAATTGAGTTTAAAGACTTCAATTTTAAATACAGAGTTCAAGCTGAGCCAACATTAAAAAATATAAACTTGACTATTTATGAAGGTGAAAAAGTATTAATAGTAGGACCATCAGGTTCAGGTAAAAGTACTTTAGCACATTGCCTTAATGGGCTAGTACCATTTTTCTATAGTGGAGAGATGAGTGGAGAATTAAGAATAAATAATGAGGATATAAAAAATAAAAATATATTTGAATTATCTAAAGTAGTTGGGACTGTTCTTCAAGATCCAGACAGCCAGTTTATAGGTCTTACAGTAGGAGAAGATATAGCATTTAAACTAGAAAACTATTGTGTAGAGCAAAATGAAATGATAGATAGAGTTAACAAAGCTGCTAAGTTAGTTGATATAGATAAGGAATTAGAAGCATCACCATACAAATTATCTGGGGGTCAAAAACAAAGAGTAACTTTAGCTGGAGTAACAGTAGATGAAGTTAAAGTATTACTATTTGATGAGCCTTTAGCAAGCTTAGATCCTGCGACAGGGAAAAGTGCTATGGAACTTATAGATAGTATACAACAAAAAGAAAATAAAACAATGGTAATAATAGAGCATAGATTAGAAGATGTTCTTCATTGTAAAGTAGATAGAATAGTAGTTATGGACAAAGGATGTATAGTAGCAGATACTACTCCAAATGAACTCTTATCAACTAACATCTTAGAAGAAGTTGGGGTAAGAGAGCCTTTATATATAACTGCTTTAAAATACTCAGGTTGTGAGATAAGTAAAGACTTAAAACCTGAAAGTATAAATACATTAGATATAGAAAAGTGTAAAGATAAAGTCAATGACTGGTATGAGAATACTAAAAAAGAAGAATCTAAAACTAAAAACGACTATATATTAGAACTAGATAACATAAACTTCTCATATTCTCCTGAAAAACAAATACTTAAAGATGTATCTTTTAAGATAAGAAAAGGTGATATAGCAAGTATAGTAGGTAAAAATGGTGCAGGTAAATCTACTATATCAAAATTAATATGTGGTTTTTACAAACCTACTAGTGGAAGAATATTATTTGATGGGAAAGATATAAAAGATGAATCTATAAAAGAGCGTTCGGAAAAAATAGGATTTGTTATGCAAAATCCTAATCAAATGATATCTAAGACTATGGTATTTGATGAAGTAGCTTTTGGTTTAAAGATAAGAGGATATAATAAAGAAGAAATAAAAGAAAAAGTAGAAAATGTACTTAAAACTTGTGGACTTTATGGGTACAGAAATTGGCCCATATCAGCACTTAGTTTTGGTCAAAAGAAAAGAGTTACAATAGCATCTATATTAGTATTAAATCCAGAGGTAATAATACTAGATGAGCCTACAGCAGGACAAGACTTCAAGCATTATACAGAAATAATGGAATTTTTAGTAGAGTTAAATAAAAAGGGTGTTACTATAATTATGGTAACTCATGATATGCATCTTATGCTAGAATATACAAGTAATGTAGTAGTTTTATCAAATGGTCAAAAAATAGGTGATGATAAATCAACTAAGATATTAACAAATAAAGAGATAATAGAAAAAGCAAATTTAAAAGAAACATCACTACAAGAACTAGCTATAAAATGTAAAATAAAAGATTCTGTAGAATTTGTAAATAGATTTATTGATTATGATAGGAGGGTTAGAAACATATGAATACAGAAATGTTGTCATATATAAAGAAAGACTCACCTATTCATAGGTTAACTGGAGCTACAAAGTTAATATGTTTTTTACTTTGGACAATAGCGGCAATGATAACATATGATACAAGAGTTTTACTTGGACTTTTTATTGTTGGAATAGTAGTATTTAAAATGTCAAAAATTGAATTTAAAGAAGTATCTTTTGTGCTTTATTTTATATTATTTTTCTTACTACTAAACGCACTTTTAATATTTATATTTGCTCCATATCAAGGTGTAGAAATATATGGAAGTAGGACGGATTTACTTCACTTAATAGGCCCATATACAATAACAAAAGAACAACTATTTTATGAGTTAAATGTAGTATTGAAATACTTTGCAACAATACCTATGGCGCTTTTATTTATACTTACAACGGATCCAAGTGAATTTGCAGCATCATTAAATAAGCTTGGTGTAAGTTATAAAGCTGCATATACAGTATCAATCGCTCTTAGATATATACCAGATGTTCAAAGGGACTATAAGGATATATCTTTTGCTCAGCAAGCAAGAGGAATTGATTTATCAAAAAAAGAAAAGTTATCTAAAAGAATAAAAAATTCGGCAGCAATACTTATGCCTTTGATATTCTCTAGTTTAGAAAGAATAGATAAAATAAGTTTAGCTATGGAGCTAAGAGCTTTTGGAAATAACAAAAAACGTACTTGGTTTAATAGAAGAAAATTTGAAAAAAGAGATTATATATCTATACTAGTGTTAATAATAATTTTATTAATATCTATAGTTATGATTAAGGTCGATGGTTCGAGATTTTATAATCCTTTTATATAATATAAAATTGCCAGATATATACTATTTAAAATCCATAGATGATAGCCTATATGAAATTTCATATAGGCTATTTTATATTTGATAAATTATAATATAAATTAATTAGTTAAAATTACTAAATAGTGTTAAAATAGTACATAAGATAATCAAAATTGAAAGGAGTAAGACTATGATAAAAGAAAGAATCAATAAATTAAGAGCGTTAATGAACGACAAAGGGATATATGCTTACCTAATACCATCTTCAGATTATCACCAAAGTGAATATGTAGGTGATTACTTTAAATCAAGAGAATATATATCAGGATTTACAGGTTCAGCAGGTACAATAGTAATTACTCAAGATGAAGCAGGTTTATGGACAGATGGAAGATATTTCATACAAGCTGAAAATGAACTTAAAAATAGTACTATAAAGTTATTTAAAATGGGAGAAGAAGGTGTCCCTACTATAGAAAAATATCTAATAGATAATATGAAAAAAGATTCAAAACTAGGTTTTGATGGTAAAGTAGTATGTGCAAAAGAAGGAAAAAATTTAAAAGATAAATTAGAATTTAAAAATATTGATATAGAATATAACTATGATTTAGTAGGTCAAATATGGGAAAATAGAACGGAATTACCAAAGGAAAAAGCTTTTTTATTAGATGTTAAATACACAGGAGAAAGTTTTTCAGAAAGGTTAAAAAGAGTAAGAAATGCTATGAAAGAAAAAGAAGCAAGTGTGCATATCATAACAACATTAGATGATATAGCGTGGTTATTTAATATAAGAGGTGGAGATATAAAACACAATCCAGTAGTATTATCTTATACAGTTATAACTTTAGATGAAGTTTATTTATTTATAGATGAAGACAAATTAGATGAAACTATAAAAAATGAATTAAATAAAGAGAAAGTACAAGTTAAACCATACGACTCTATATATGAATTTGTTAAAACTATAGATGAAAAAGAAGTTGTGTTACTTGATTCAAATAAAGTAAATTATGCTATTTATAACAATATATCAAAATCTATTAGAAAGATAGATACACAAAATCCTACTATTATGTTTAAAGCAATAAAAAATGAAATAGAGCTAAAGAATATAAGAAATAGCCATATAAAAGATGGTGTAGCTTTCACTAAATTTATGTATTGGCTTAAAACTAATGTAGATAAAGAAGAAATAACTGAAATAAGTGCGGCTCAAAAACTAGAAGACTTAAGAAGAGAACAAGATAAATTTATAGAACCAAGTTTTAATACTATAGCTGCATATAGAGAACATGCTGCTATGATGCATTATAGCGCATCAGAAGAAAGCAACTATAAACTAGAACCAAGAGATTTATTCTTAATAGATTCAGGTGGGCAATATTATGATGGTACTACAGATATAACAAGAACTATAGCATTAGGTGAAATAACAAGAGATGCTAAGACTCATTTTACAAATGTGGTTAGAGGTATGATTAGATTATCTAAAGCTAAATTTTTATATGGATGCAGAGGGTATAATCTTGACATATTAGCTAGAGGTCCACTTTGGAATTTAGGAATAGATTATAAATGTGGAACAGGTCATGGTATAGGATTTGTACTAAATGTTCATGAAGCTCCAAATGGATTTAGATGGAGAGTAGTGCCAGAAAGAGATGATAGTTGTGTGCTTGAAGAAGGTATGGTAACTACTAATGAACCAGGGGTATATATAGAAGGTTCTCATGGTATAAGAATAGAAAATGAAGTAGTTACAAGAAAAGCTGAGAAAAATGAATATGGTCAATTCATGGACTTTGAGGTTATAACTTTTGCGCCAATTGATTTAGACGCAGTAGATGCAAGTTTAATGTTAGAAGATGAAAAGAAATACTTAAACAATTATCACAAAGAAGTATTTGATAAAATATCACCATTCTTAAGTAAAGATGAGTGTGAGTGGTTAAGAAATTATACAAGGGAGATATAATAAGTGAGTAAGGTAAAAACTAATGTATGTAGAATACTAGACTCTAAAAAAATAAAATATAATATGTACTCTTATGAATTCAAAAAAGGAGAACATGTAGATGGAGTTGAAGTAGCTCAGAAGATAGGTAAAGATGTTAGCATAGTATATAAAACATTAGTAGCTATATCTCAAAGTAAAAACATATATGTATATGTTATACCTGTAAATGAACATTTAGACTTAAAAAAAGCAGCAAAAGTAGCTAACGAAAAAAGTATAGAGATGATTAATGTAAATGATATAAATAAGTTTACTGGATATATAAGGGGGGGATGTTCACCTATAGGTATGAAAAAACTTTATAAAACTTTTGTAAATGAAAGTGCAAAAGAACTTGATAACATTATAGTTAGCGCTGGTAAAATAGGTTACCAAGTAGAGATTTCACCAAAAGATTTAAAAGATATAATTAATTTAGAGTTTAGAGATATTATAAAATAAAAAAGAGGGTAAATACCCTCTTTTTTATTTTATATAAAAAATTATGTTTTTATAAAGTTAGGTAAATATAAATTTTACATCATAGCCATAAAGTAATCTATTGCTATATAAATCCCTGAAAGTCCTACTAAGCCGTATACTATTTTGCTTAAAGTATTTATATTACCAAATCTTCCTCCACCAGCACAAATTGCTGCAACTAAATCAAAATTAGCGATACTTACTAGACCCCAATTTATAGCACCAATAATAACTAGTATAAGAGCTATATCATATAACATATCCATAGTTATACCTCCAAAAAAATTATTTGTATATTATATGATTAACAAATAATTACATTTTATACATAATATTAAAATAATTAAAATATAAGCAATATATTGTTAAAATTTGTAAAAAATGATAAAGTCTAATTGTGTTACGAATATTAAAAATAAAAATGGGGTGTATGTTCGAGTGAGAGAAATTAAATCTCATAAAATTACAGAAGTAGTAAAAAAAATGTGTATAGACGCTAACATAAATTTAGGAGAGGATGTTGTATGCGCTATACATAATAATTTAGAAAAAGAGGAAAGTGAATTAGGGAAGAATATATTACATGTACTTTTAGAAAACATACAAGTAGCAAATGAAAAAAAAATACCAATCTGTCAAGATACTGGTATGGCAGTGTTTTTTGTAAAAGTAGGTCAAGAAGTATTAGTAAGAGGAAGTACAATAGAAGTTGCTATAAACGAAGGTGTTAGACAAGGATATGAAGAAGGATACCTTAGAAAATCTGTAGTAGATCCTATAAATAGAATTAACACGAAAGATAATACTCCAGCTATAATACACTATGAAATGGTAAAGGGAGATAAGATAGAGATAGAATTTGCTCCTAAAGGTTTTGGTAGTGAAAATATGAGTAAAATGAAGATGCTAAAACCATCTGATGGGGTAAAGGGGATAAAAGAATTTATAATAAATACAGTATCAGAAGCTGGTCCTAATCCATGTCCACCTATAGTTGTAGGTGTTGGTGTAGGTGGTACTATAGATAAGTGTGCTCAAATATCAAAAAAAGCTTTACTTAGAAACATTGGAGAACATAGTAAAGATAGATTTATAGCAGAATTAGAGAGGGAATTATTAGCAGAAATCAATAAATTGGGAATAGGACCACAAGGTTTAGGTGGAAATACGACAGCTCTTTCTGTAAATATAGAAACATTTCCAACTCATATAGCAGGTCTTCCTGTTGTAGTAAATATAAACTGTCATGCTTCAAGACACAAAAAAGTTATAATATAGGGGTGGTTTATGATTAAATTAAATATGTCGTTATCCAATGAAGAAATAATCAAGTTGAGATGTGGAGATGTAGTAAGTTTAAGTGGAACTATATATACTGCAAGGGATGCTGCTCATAAAAGACTTATTGAAACTATAGAAAGAAAAGAAAAAATGCCTTTTGATATATGCGGACAGGCTATATATTATGTTGGACCAACTCCAAATAAGCCAAATGAGGTGATAGGTTCAGCAGGGCCAACTACAAGTTATAGAATGGATGACTTAACTATTCCTCTATTAGAAAGGGGTCTTAAGGTTATGATTGGAAAAGGCAAAAGAAGTGAAGCTGTAATAGAAGGTATCAAAAAACATAAGGCTGTATACTTTGCGGCGATAGGTGGTGCAGGTGCTTATATATCAAATTCTATAAAATCTTGTGAAGTTATAGCTTATGATGATTTAGGTGCAGAGGCAATAAGAAGATTAGAAATAGAAGATTTGCAATTAATTGTAGCTATAGATAGTTATGGTGAAAATATATACGAAAAAGGTAGGAGACTTTATTGTAAAAGATAAAACACGGAGGTAGAATATGTCTAAAGATTATGCACAATTAGCTTTAAAAATGCACGAAGAAAACAAAGGGAAAATAAGTGTAGTAAGTAAGGTAAAAGTAGAGAATAGAGATGAATTAGCAGTAGCATACACTCCAGGTGTTGCCAGACCTTGTCAAGAAATACATAAAAATAAAGATGATGTTTATAGATATACATCAAAAGGGAATATTGTTGCGGTAGTTAGTGATGGAAGTGCTGTTTTAGGACTTGGGAATATAGGTGCAGAAGCATCTATACCTGTTATGGAGGGAAAAGCAATATTATTTAAAGAGTTTGCGAATGTAGATTCATTCCCTATATGTCTTAAAACAAATGATGTAGATGAAATAGTAAATACCGTAAAATTAATGGAGCCAGTATTTGGAGGAATAAACTTAGAGGATATAAGTTCTCCTAGATGTTTTGAAATAGAATCTAGATTAAAAAAAGAAATGGATATACCTGTATTTCATGATGATCAACATGGTACGGCTATAGTTGTTGCATCAGCTATAATAAACTATTCAAAATTATCTGGTAAAAATATCGAGGATTTAGAAATAGTAATAAACGGACCGGGAGCTGCAGGATTAGCTATAGGAAAGATACTATTAAGTATGAAGGTTAAGAATGTAATATTCTGTAATGAATATGGTGCTATAAATGAAGAAATGGACAATCTAAACTGGGCACAGAAAGATATGTTAGATATAACGAACATTAGAAATGAAAGAGGAACTTTAAAAGAAGTAATAAAAGGTAAAGACGTGTTTATAGGTGTATCTGCGCCAAACTTATTAGATAGAGAAGATATAAAAACTATGGCAGATAAGTCTATGGTTTTAGCTATGGCAAATCCAATACCTGAAATAATGCCAGATGAAGCTAAAGCAGGAGGGGCTCTTGTAGTTGGAACAGGAAGGTCAGATTTTCCTAATCAAGTAAATAATGTATTGGCATTTCCAGGTGTATTTAGAGGAGCATTAGATGTTAGGGCTAGTGATATAAACGAAGAAATGAAAATTGCGGCAGCTTATGCAATAGCAAATACAATAGGAAAAGAAGAAATATCTTCAGAAAATATAATACCAGATCCGTTCAATAAAGATGTTACTAATAATGTAGCAAATGCTGTTAAAAAAGCTGCTATAAAAACTAAAGTTAATAGAATCTAATAAAAAATGGAGTTTACAATTAAGTAAACTCCATTTTTTATATTTTTATTTTAAATATGTTCCATTTTCATTTTGATATATATAATCTTTTTTCATTAGTACTCCAAGAGCACGTTTAAAGTTTTTCTTACTGCTTTTAAATTCTTTTGATATATCTTCTGGAGAACTTTTATCATTAAAATTCATATGACCATCATTACTCTTTAAATAATCTATTATTTGAGACTCAAGAGAATCTAGTTCATTTTTTCTTTCTTGTCTAGGAGTAAGTCCTAACTTTCCATCTTCATAAATCTTTATAACTCTTAGATTTTCAAGTTTATCTCCATGTTTTAAATCTGTAAAGTATTCATTAGCAAGTATAACTGCAGCATATTTATTATCTACACATACCATAGCGCTATTATTAGTTTGGAATCCATAAACTATACCAGAAACTGTATCTCCTATATTATAACTGTGGTCTGTTGTTAATAAACTATCTATATCTGTCGTAGCAGCAAGCCTACCTGTTTTATCAAGATATATATTGAATAAATATCTATTCCCCTTTTCTAAATCGTAAGTTTTAGCTTTAAAAGGAACTAATATATCTTTTGGAAGTCCAATATCTATAAAGCTACCTATTTTAGTGTGAGCAACAACTTTTAAGTAGCATATTTCATCTATTTTACCTTTAGGAGGTATAAGTGTAGCTGTACGTCTACCTTCTGAATCTATATAGATAAATGCATTTACTACATCTCCAAGTTCTATTTTGTTATGTCCTATAAATCTTTTATGAAGTAAAATATCATCCTTTGAATTAGATGTTTTTCCATCTAAAAAATAACCAAAGCTTGTTTCTCTCTTAACTTTAAGTTTATTGAAATCACCTATTTTTATCAAGTTTTATCATCTCCTTAAATTTTGATTTAATATATACGATTAAAATAATTAAATACTATGCTTTTATTAAAATTAAAATATGTAAGTTTAATAGTGTATCTTAATATAATACCATAGAAAGCACACATGTTAAACAAAATATTACATATAACATATAAAGAACATGATGCAAAAACATTATTTTTATCGTATAATGAATTATTTAAAATTTGTCATTGTATATACTTAAAAATATTTTATGCAAATTTTAAATAAACTATTGAATAGATAGATAGAAATAAAGTACAATTGGTATATACCAAAATAAATATTACAACATAAAAAGAGTGGTGAAAAATATGGAAATAGTAGATAAAAATATTACCACTCCACTTCACATACAATTAAGTTCTATAATTAGAAAAATGATAGAAGATGGAGAATTAAAAGAAGGAGACGCTATAATACCTGAAAGAGAGCTTTGTTCTAGACAAAATGTAAGTCGCATGACTGTCAATAAGGCGATTATGGGTCTTGTAAGTGAAGGAATATTATATAGAGTACAAGGTAAAGGTACATTTGTTGCTAAGGAAAAGAAAAAATATGAGTTCTCAAATGTAAAAGGATTTACAGATGTAATGAAAGAAAAGGGTATAAACATAAGGACTGATATACTATCTTTTGAAATGGAAGTACCAAGTGACTTAATAAAAAATAAATTAAACATAAAAGATGAAAAGACTAATGTATATAAGGTAGTTAGACTAAGGTATACAGATGGAGAGCCATTTGGTATAGAAACTGTTTATCTGTCGGAGCAAATGTGCAAAGGTTTTACTAAAGGGATGTTAGATAATAATTCGTTATATAAAATGCTAAGTGAAAACTATAACTATAAGATAACAAAAGCTAGGCAGACTATGGAGCCAGTGATTTTATCAGAAGAAGAATCTAATATATTAGATACAGAAGAAGGATCATTAGCACTTAAGCTTCAAAGAAATTCATATAATACTGAAGGTAAGCCAATAGAATATACAATATCTATATTTAGAAGTGATAAGTATCAATATGAGTTAATATTAAGTGAGTAGGGGTGATAAGTATGAAATGTATAGTTAATGGAAAAATAGTTTTAGAAAATCAAATATTAGAAAATAAAGTACTAGTATTTAATGAGAAGATAATCAATATAGTTAATGAAGCACCAAAAGATTGTGAAATAATAGATGCCAATGGAAATTATGTATGTCCTGGATTAATAGATATACATATACATGGCAACATGGGAAAAGATACAATGGATGGCACTGATGATGCTATTTGTACGATAGCTAAATCCATAGCAAGACATGGTGTAAGTTCATTTTTACCAACAACAATGACTATGGATGAAAAGAGTATAACAAATGCCATAGACACTATAAAGAAATATATGGATAAAGATACTAAAGGGGCCCAAATTATAGGGACTCATTTGGAAGGGCCATTTATAAATAAAGATTATAAAGGAGCTCAAAATGAAAAATTTATAGTTGCTCCAACTTATGAATTTATAGAAAAATACAAGGATGTAATAAAGATAATAACTTATGCGCCAGAAAAAGATGTAGATATGGAATTTACAAAAAAAATTAAAGCTAACACAGACATAGTTTTATCAATAGGTCATAGTAAAGCTACGTATGATGAAGCAAAAGAAGCTATAAATATGGGAGCGAGTAATATAACACATACATTTAATGGAATGAGCGGACTAAATCATAGAAATCCTGGGGTTGTTGGAGCTGCTCTTACAACTAATGTATATTGTGAGGTAATAGCTGATGAGATACATATAATGAAGGATTTATTCCAATTTATCTTGAATAATAAAGGTGAAGATAAGATAATTCTTATAACGGATTCAATAGAAGCTGGTGGATTAGAAGATGGAGAATATTCTTTAGGTGGTCAAAAGGTCATTGTTAAAAGTAATCAAGCAAGGTTAGAAAGTGGAAGTTTGGCAGGAAGTGTTATGCCTCTTAATAAGATGGTTTACAATTTTATGAATAATACTAATTTAGATATGAGAAAAGTTATAAAATTAGCATCAATAAACCCTGCCAAGTCAATAGGCATAGATAACAAAAAGGGTAGTATAGAAATAGGAAAGGATGCAGATATAGCTATATTTGATAAGGATATAAACTGTCATATGACTATAAACTGTGGAAAAGTAATATACAAAAAATAGATGAGGGGATAATTTATCATGAGAATATTAGTATGTAAAGATTACAATGAAATGAGTAAAAAAGCTGCACAAATGATAGCGAGTCAATTAACACTAAAGCCAGATTCTGTTTTAGGATTAGCTACAGGAAGTACTCCAATAGGAATGTATAAAGAATTAGTAAGTATGTATGAAGAAGGTCTTATAGACTTTTCTGAAGTTAAAACATTTAATTTAGATGAATACTTTGAACTTCCAAAATCTAATGAGCAAAGTTATGACTATTTTATGAGAGAAAATTTATTTAATCATATAAATATAAAAGAAGAAAATATACATATACCAAATGGTATGACTGATAATATAGAAAAAGAATGCAAAAACTATGATGAGGCTATTAAGGAAGCTGGAGGAGTAGATATACAAGTGTTAGGTATAGGTCACAATGCCCATATAGGATTTAATGAACCTACAATAAACTTTGAAAGAGGAACTCATCTAGTTAATTTAAAGGAAAGTACAATAGAAGCTAATGCAAGATTTTTTGATAGCATAGAAGAGGTACCTAAAAAGGCTATAACTATGGGGACTGGTTCAATATTTAAGTCTAAAAAAATAATGCTTTTAGCATCAGGGGAAGGAAAAGCAGAAGCTATATACAATACAGTTTACGGAAAAGTTTTACCAGAAGTACCAGCATCAATATTACAATTTCATAATGATATAGTATTAATCTTAGATAAAGACTCAGCAAGTAAGTTAGATCCAAAAGATTATAAGTTAGTATAAAAAATAACACCTCATATGAGGTGTTATTTTTTATTAATTAAAATTATATTTTAAGTATTTATATTTCATTAAATGGTATAAAAAATTGTACAACTGGGTTTTAGATGATTATTTAACCAATAGAGAAATTTTTTGAACCTATACTAATTTTCATATGAATTTAAGTATTATAAATCTATATATGAATATTAGGTATCAATAATTTTATTTTTTGAAATTTGATTTTAAAAAGTTTTTAGGGGTAAGAATGGTAAGTAGCAATAATTTCCATTATTTTATAATGTTCTATTTAATAAAACTTTTATTTGAATCTTAATTAAATAAAGGGGGGAAAAATCTAATGAGCAAAAAAAATAATATTAAAAAGACATTTGTATTAGTAATTACAACAACGGTGATTATACAATCAATGATGGTAAATGTACTAGCAGATGAAATAGAGTCTAGTAATAAAGATACAACTGGAATTGGTTTGAATAAAGAAGAACATTTAGATCCAATTTTTATAGATAAAAAAAATGAGCCATCTACAGCAATTTCTAATCAAGAAAGTATAGGTACTAAAAATGAAATTAAAGATAATAATTTAAAGATTGAAAATAAACCTATAGTAAATAGCGATGTTAAATCTGTAGATGAAAAGGTTAAAGAAAGTAAAATAATTGATATTAAAGATATAAATTTAAAAAGAGCAATAAATAAACAGTTAAGAAAGAAAGATTTGGATGCAGATATAAGTAAGTCTGAATTAGAGTCATTAAAAAGATTAACTGTAATTGATTCAAAAATATCAGATTTAGAAGGACTGCAATATTGTGTGAATTTGACTTACTTATACTTAGATGGAGATCAAATAAATGATATAAGTCCTATAAAAAACTTATCTAAATTAACTATTTTGCACTTAAATAATAATCAAATAAGTGATATAAGTCCTATATCAAAATTAACTAATTTAGTTACTTTGAACTTAGCTAGAAATCAAATAAGTGATATAAGTCCTGTATTAAATTTAACTAATTTAGCTGATTTGGATTTAGCTAATAATCGAATAAGTGATATAAGTTATGTATCAAATTTAACTAAATTAACTAATTTATCTACTTTGACTTAACTAATAACCAAATAAGCGATATAAGTCCTATATCAAATCTAACTAATTTAGTTACGTTGCGCTTAACTGAAAATCAAATAAGTGATATAAGCCCTTTATCAAAATTAACTAATTTAAATTATTTATATTTAAATCACAATCAAATAAGTGATATAGCTCCTTTGTCAAACTTAACTAAATTACATGGCTTGCATTTGTCTTACAATCACATAAGTGATATAAGTTCTATAGGAGGATTGACTAAATTAGCAGGATTATATTTAAGTGATAATGAGATAAATGACATAAACTCTTTAGAAAATTTGACTAATTTAGATTTTTTAAATTTAAATAATAATCAAATAAGTGATATAACTCCTTTATCAAATTTAACTAAATTAACTATCTTGCACTTAGCTAATAACCAAATAAGTGATATAAACATCTTAGAGAGATTATCTAAGTTAATTATTTTAGATTTAGCAGATAATAAGATAAGTGATATAAGTCCTATAGCTAATCTAAATAAACTGATTTTTTTAAAATTAAACAATGATCAAATAAGCAATATAACTCCTTTAGCTAGTTTGAACCATTTAAATTACTTACAATTAGATAACCAAAATATAAAATCAAAATCAAAAAAAGTAAAGCAATTGGGGTCAATAGAAATTGATGACATAATAGTAGATGAAAAAGGAAATAAAATAGAACCATCAAATATTTCTGAAAATGGATTATATAATAAAGATACTAACAAAATCTTATGGAAAGATATAAATGTTAATAGTGAAAATTACTCTTTTTCAAAGAATGTAAATATTGGTAAATGTAATGCTGAATTTTCAGGTAATGTAATTCAACCAATCGAACTTATAGTAAATAAAGCACCAACGATAAATGCAGAGAATAAAACAATAAAGGTTGGAGAAAAGTTTAATCCATTAACAGGAGTAACTGCTAATGATAAAGAAGATGGAAATATTACTGACAAAATTAAAGTAGTGGAAGATACAGTTAACACAAATAAGGTAGGTACTTACACAGTTAAATATGAAGTAACAGATAATGAAGGAGCAACAGCTACTAAAACAATTACAGTCACAGTAAAAAGTAATGATAAACCAGTAATAACTGGAGTTGATAATATAAGTATAAGAGAAGGAACGGAATTTGATCCAATGGCTGGAGTAACTGCTACAGATACTGAAGATGGTAATATAACTAAAGATATTAAAATAACAGGAAATGTAGATGTTAATAAGCCAGGTAAATATGAATTAATATATACGGTAACAGACAGTGATAGAAATACTACTACTGTAAAAAGAGTGATTATAGTTAATCCTAAAATGGTAGAAATAAATGCAGTGCCAACGATAAATGCAGAGAACAGGATAATAAATGTTGGAGAAAAGTTTAATCCATTAACAGGGGTAACTGCTAATGATAAAGAGGATGGCAATATTACTGATAAAATTAAAGTAGTGGAAGATACAGTTAACACAAATAAGATAGGTACTTACACAGTTAAATATGAAGTAACAGATAGTAAAGGAGCGACAGCTACTAAGACAATTACAGTTACAGTAAAAAGTAATGATAAACCAGTAATAACTGGAGCTGATAATATAAGTATAAGAGAAGGAACGGAATTTGATCCAATGGCTGGAGTAACTGCTACAGATACTGAGGATGGTAATATAACTAAGGATATTAAGATAACAGGAAATGTAGATGTCAATAAGCCAGGTAAATATGAATTAATATATACGGTAACAGACAGTGATGGAAATACTACTACTGTAAAAAGGATAGTTACCGTTTTACTAGATTCTATTAAAAATGATACAAATAACAATCAGACTGAAAATAAATCAGAGTCAAATGAAAGTAGTGTAAGCTCAAATAGTATTGTAAGCGCGAATAAACCAAGTAGTTTACATCAACCTAATAAAATCGAGATAAACGATAATTTTAATCCTCAAACAGGAGATACAGGTAGTTTAGGATATATTGCTTTAGTACTAGTAGCATTATTAGGACTAGTTGTAAATAAAATAAAAAAAAATAAGGCTTAGTTAAGCCTTATTTTTTTTTATTTTAACCTAAATTATTTATGCGATTTTATTTTACATTAGTATAGGGTTTACAAATTTAAGGAAAATAGATGATATATATACTTTAAGAAAAATAAAAAATATAAAAGAGTTAAAATTTTTTAGATTATAAAAGTGAGTTAGAGATACTAAACTTTATGAATATTAATATAAACAAATGTAGAGGTGTTTTACATATAAAACCAGTAAAATACTTGATTTATATGTAATGCTTTAAAAATGAAAAAATTAAAAAAACTATTGAATTATATATAGAAGTTTTATATAATAAACTTTGATGTTTAGGTATTTTAAACAATATGTTTACTAAAAATATGAAAATTAGGAGGTGGAAAGATGGATATAGGTGAGAAAATAAAGAGAATGAGAATTGAAAAGCAATTGACTCAAGAAGAATTAGCTAATAGATGTGAATTATCAAAAGGATTTATATCTCAATTAGAAAATAATTTAACTTCACCATCCATAGCTACACTTATAGATATATTAGAAATATTAGGAACAAACTTGAGAGAATTTTTTAATGAAATAGATGATGAAAGAATTTGTTTTACAAAGGATGATATGTTTGAGACAGAAGATGAAGATCTTAAATATACATTTAAATGGTTAGTTCCAAATTCACAAAAAAATGAAATGGAGCCTGTAATAGTAACTCTAGAACCAGGCGGTAGGTATAAGGAAGAAAAGCCACATGAAGGTGAAGAGTTTGGCTATGTTCTTTCAGGAGCCATATACCTTCATATAGGAGATAAATATAATAAAGTAAGAAAAGGAGAGAGTTTTTACTTTAAGCCAAGAGCTAATCACTACATATCAAATGCAGGAAAAACTACTGCAAAAGTGATTTGGGTATCAACTCCTCCATCATTCTAGGAAAGAGGTGTTAATAATTGGGTGAAAATATAATTGAATTAAGAAATCTATCAAAACAATATGATGATTTAAAAGTTTTGGATGATTTATCTTTAGATATAAAGAAAAATGAATTTTTAACGTTACTAGGTCCAAGTGGATGTGGTAAGACTACAACGCTTAAAATAATAGCAGGGTTTGAGCAGGCAGATGAAGGTAGTGTATTATTTGAAGGAAAAGAGATTAATGAAATACCTCCATACCAAAGACCTGTAAATACAGTTTTCCAAAAATATGCATTGTTTCCTCATATGAATGTATATGAAAATATAGCATTTGGACTTAAGATAAAGAAAATGCCTAAAGATAAAATAGATGAAAAAGTAAAAGAAATGTTAAAATTAGTGGCATTAGAAGGAAAAGAAAATAGAAAGGTTGATTCACTAAGTGGAGGGCAACAACAAAGAATTGCTATTGCTAGAGCATTAGTAAATGAACCTAAATTATTATTATTAGATGAACCTTTAGGGGCGTTAGATTTAAAGCTAAGACAAGAGATGCAAATAGAATTAAAGAGAATGCAAAAGAAGTTGGGAATAACTTTTATATTTGTAACTCATGACCAAGAAGAAGCTCTTAGTATGTCAGATACTATAGTTGTAATGAACAAAGGTAAGATACAACAAATGGGAACACCAGAAGATATATATAATGAACCTAAAAATTCATTTGTTGCAAGATTTATAGGAGAAAGTAATATATTTGATGGAATTATGTTAGAAGATTATAAAGTTGAATTTTGCGGTAAAGTATTTGAATGCGTAGACAAAGGGTTTGAAAAAAATGAAAATATAGAAGTAGTAATAAGACCAGAAGATATAAAAATGGTAAATCCAGAGGATTCAATGTTAAAAGGGACAGTTACATCTAGTATATTTAAGGGTGTTCATTATGAAATAGAAGTTAAAGAAAATGATAGAAAATGGATTCTTCATAATACTAAAAATGCACAAGTTGGATCAGAATTAGGAATGGATATATATCCAGAAGATATCCATATAATGAGAAAAGAGCAAAATTAATTATGAAAAATAAAAAATCTATACTAGCATATCCATATATAGTATGGAGTGCAATATTTATTGTAATCCCTTTAATACTAGTATTTGTTTTTAGTTTTACTATAGAAACAGATAATGGTCGAGTGTTTTCTTTAGCTAACTACAAAGAATTGATGGACCCTATTTATTTTAAAGTATTTTTTAGATCGATAACATTAGCTGGAATATCTACAATTATATGTCTTTTAGTAGGATACCCAGTAGCATATTTAATATCAAAAGCAAATGTAAATAGAAGAGGAACATTAATATTATTATTTATACTTCCTATGTGGATGAACTTTTTATTAAGAACTTATGCATGGGTTGCTATACTTGGTAAAAATGGACTTTTAAACTATTTATTAGGAATATTTGGAATAGAACCTGTTAGCATATTATATACTAATGTAGCAATATTACTTGGAATGGTTTATAATTTCTTACCATTTATGGTTTTACCTATATATACATCTTTATCTAAGATGGATAATGATTTAATAAATGCTGCAAGAGATTTAGGAGCAAATAGTTTAGAAGTATTTACCAAAGTGATATTCCCATTAAGTTTGCCAGGCGTAGTTTCTGGAATAACAATGGTATTTATGCCATCTGTAACAACATTTGCTATATCAAGATTACTTGGTGGTGGTAAATTTATGTTAATAGGTGATTTAATAGAACAACAATTTACTGTTGTAGGAGATTGGAACTTTGGTTCAGCAGTCTCTATATTTATGATGATAGTAATACTTATATCAATGGCAGTAATGTCTAAAGTTGATGATGAATCAGATAAAGAAGGCGGTGGGTTATTATTTTAAAGTTAAAGAAAGTAATATCTAATGTATATTTGTTTTTGGTATTCTTATTCTTATATGCACCAATATTTGCACTAGTTGTATTTTCATTTAATGATTCTAAATCAATGGCTCACTGGAGTGGATTTACGTTTAAGTGGTACCAAAGATTAATACATGATGAGAATATAATGAGTGCACTATACTACACTATAATAGTTGCTTTAATTTCATCTATAATAGCAACTATAGTAGGAACTATAAGTGCAATAGGAATACAAAAGATGAGAACAAGAGGAAGAAAGGTAATGTTAAATGTAAACTATCTTCCTATGCTAAACCCAGATATAGTAACAGCAGTAGCTCTAATGAGTTTATTTGCTTTTTTAAACATAGAGTTTGGTTTTACAACTATGTTATTAGCTCATATAATGTTTAGTATACCATATGTAATATTGTCGGTTCTGCCTAAGGTTAGGTCGATGCCACAAAACATAGAAGAAGCAGCAATGGACCTAGGTGCTACACCTATGTATGCACTTAGGAAAGTAATACTTCCTCAAATAAAACCAGGAATAATATCAGGATTTTTAATTGCATTTACGATGTCAATAGATGACTTTATAATTAGTTTCTTTAATACAGGAAATGGAGTTAGTAATCTTTCTATAGAAATATATGGTATGGCAAGAAGAGGTATAAAACCAGAAATAAATGCTTTATCTACTATAATGTTTACAGTAGTATTAATATTGCTTTTAATATCAAATAAAAAACAATCTATAGTAGCAGGGAGTGACAAATAGTGAAAATAAGAAAAAAGATAATATCGCTTTTAACTATAGGTATAATAAGTTCAGTAGCATTAACTGGATGTAAAAGTTCTACAGATTCTACAAAAGTACTTAATGTATACAATGTTGGGGATTATATAGACGAAGATCTTATAGCTAAGTTTGAAAAAGAAACTGGAATAGATGTATTATATGAGACTTATGATACAAATGAGATGATGTATCAGAAAGTTAAAAGTGGAAGTACTAATTATGACTTAGTTTTCCCTTCAGATTATATGGTTGAGAAAATGAGAAATGAGGACTTACTTCAAAAGATAGACTTTAAAAATATACCAAATATGAAATATATAGATAAGAGTTTTTTAAATCCAGTATATGATCCAGATAATGAGTACAGCGTACCATATATGTGGGGAACATTTGGAATATTATATAATAAGAAAATGGTAAAAGAGCCTGTTGATAGCTGGGACATATTATGGGATCCAAAATATAAAGGAAACATAATGATGTTTGACTCAGTTAGGGATACTATGGCAATAGCATTAAAAAAACTTGGATACAGTATGAATACTACAAATCTAAAAGAAATAGAAGAAGCAAAAGAACTTCTTATGAAGCAAAAAGATTTAGTTTTAGCATATGTTAATGATGAAGGTAAAGATAGATTATTAGGCGAAGAAGTTGCTATGGGAATAATTTATTCTGGAGATGCAGTTACCTTAATGGAACAAAATCCTAACTTAGCTTATGTAATACCAAAAGAGGGAACTAATAAATGGGTAGATGCTATGTGCATACCCAAAACAGCACAAAATAAGAAAGAAGCTGAAATGTTTATTAACTTTTTATTAGAACCTGAAAATGCTAAGCAAAATGCTGAATATATTGGATATTCTATACCTAATACGGGAGCAATAGAGCTATTAGATGAACAAACAACTGAAAATCCAGTTGCATATCCACCTAAAAAGTTACTGGATAAATGCGAGACATTTATAGATTTAGATGACAAAATAAAATTATATGATAGAGCTTGGATTGAGTTAAAATCAAAGTAAAAGAGTAGAGTATTCTACTCTTTTTTTTGAAAAGAAATTATACTTTATGTTAATTTATAAATAGATAAAACTTAATACATAATTCTTATTGTTTATATATAAAAATAGTTTCTTTTGTAGTTTGTTTTATAAACTCTTCCAGAACATTATTTATTATATCTCTTGATTCATAGAAGGCTTTATGCCCATCTTCTTCTAAATGAACTAAATAAGAGTTTTAAAGTCTTGATACTCCATATCCATTGTATCTAGATATATACCTAATGCATATAGCACCACCCATTGAATGTCCTATTAAAGTAATATAATTTGATTATAGTATTATATTATTAATTTAAAGAGACATATGTTAACTTAAAAACAAGAAGAGAGGTATGAGATTTATATAAATAAAAAAATAATAAAAACTATTGACTATATACGTTCAAGGTGGTATAGTTATACTTGTCCTTAAGAAAAGGGCAAAACAAAAAAGTAAGCGCCAATATAGTCGCTTAAAATGAACTTTGAAAATTAAACAGTAGGTTAATTTATATAACTGATTCTTAAAAGAATCGAAAACAAACCAAGCCAGATATTCAGATAATGATAGTCTGAGCAGGAAAACTTATATTTGAGAGTTTGATCCTGGCTCAGGATGAACGCTGGCGGCGTGCCTAACACATGCAAGTCGAGCGATTCTCTTCGGAGAAGAGCGGCGGACGGGTGAGTAACGCGTGGGTAACCTGCCCTGTACACACGGATAACATACCGAAAGGTATGCTAATACGAGATAATATGTTTTTATCGCATGGTAAAAACATCAAAGTTTTTGCGGTACAGGATGGACCCGCGTCTGATTAGCTAGTTGGTAAGGTAACGGCTTACCAAGGCGACGATCAGTAGCCGACCTGAGAGGGTGATCGGCCACATTGGAACTGAGACACGGTCCAAACTC
>NZ_JADMRK010000011.1:0-38777 GCF_015560225.1 Romboutsia sp. BSD2780061687b_171204_C1
CGTTTTAATTCTATTTGAACAAGTGGTAGTCCATTTATAAGTAATGTAACATCATAACGGTTTGTATACTTTCCAACGACTGTTGTTTGATTAGTTACTTGAAATCTGTTTTTGCACCAGTTTTGAGTGTCAAAGAATTCTATATATACTTCACTACCATCTTCTCTTTCTAGAATAAATTTATCTCTTAAAACCATTGCACTTTGAAATACACTTTTTCCTTCTATGTGCCTAAGTATTCTTTCAAATTCTTTGTCTGTGAATGGTTCATTGTTAAGTTTAGATTTGTTATGTTCAAACAACTCATTTCTAAAGTTATTTTTTAGTTGTTTTTCATCAGTTATTGTTACTCTATTAAAACCTTGGTTTACAAGTTGTTTAATTAAATTTTCTTCTAATTGTGCTTCACTTTGATAACTCATAATCTCCTCCAATTTATTTAATTAAAAAATATTCCCTTACAGAAGTTCTTACCTATAGTTTTACTTGATATACTTATTTTTTTTTAATGAAGTTAATGTTTAACCTTCTTTTAGAATGTTATTTACATGATCTATTTGAGCTAATATATCTAAGCTTTTAAATTGTTATTCATTAACTTTTCACATCAAATAAATATTACTTCTTATCATATAATATATCACCTTTTTATATTTCTGTATTTTTTAAGATTAAAAAGATGAGTATTAACTCGCCTTTTTTTATAAATGAGTTTTTAGATTATTGAATTTATAAACCTTTTATGAAGTAAAAGGTGTTAATTAATGGTTACTGTATTAAGAGGATTTATTAAATATAGTTGGCTAGATAGATATAAAAAAAGCCTTATAACAAGTGTTATACACCTGTTATAAGGCTTTTTAATATGTATTTAATATTATTTATTTGTATTAAAATAACAGATGTATTACATCTGCTGTATTTTTTATAGACTATAATCCATCTCTTTATTTTTAGATTTTGCATAGTCTTTAGGATTAATTTCAAGAATATCAAATAAAATTTCTTTTTGCTTTTCTGAAATTTTCATATATGGCTCGGGAATATCTACAGACTTATATATATGCTCTTTTAAATCATTAGCAAAGCCATCTCCAATATCAAATCGACCTGTATAAAACTTATCTGTACACTCTTTGTTAAAGTGTAGTTCAAATTTTGTTTTGTCATAACCTATATAATCATTTGGAAACATCTTTTTATTAGCTTTATTAATTTCTGTTAATGTATCAAATATATCATTAGCCGCATCAAATGTGAAAATTGAATCATCATCTAAATATTTATTTTCAGACCATAAAATTTTAACATATATTTGTTCTTTAGGCTCTACAGGCTTTTCAACATCTGCAACAACTTGTGTATCATCTATAGTATTTGAAGCATTAGTAACATTATCTAAATCGGAATCATTAGTTATATCCTTAGTTATTTCTATATCTTTAGCTAAAGTATTTTCTATAATTTCAATAAATTCTTTAGAAGTATCTTTAATTTCATTTAAAAGTTTTTTCTTTTCTCTTATGTCAGTATTTTTTGTGTAATTATCTAAATATTTAAGAGAATATTCGCTAGTATCCATATTAAAGTAAGAGCAAATAGTAAATGCTGTCATCTCGGCTTGGAACTCTTTTTCTTGTTTAGTATAGTTAGAGTGAGTTGTAGCTGTATGTAATTTTGCATGTGCTAATTCATGTAAAAGTGTTTTTACATTCTGTAATTGACTATTACGAGGATTTAAAGCAACTTCTCTAGTCAATGTATAACTTACACCCTTAACAACTCCTAACTCTTGCTTAGGAGGTATAATTTTTACTCCTATAGCATCAGCAACATTTTCCATAGCATTATAAAATTTATCGTAATCTTTTATTTCTCCTTCAAGCCATTTATTTGGAAATAACTTAGGTAAATCATCTGCTGTTGCATTTGTTTGACTTATATCAAATACATAACCTTTTTTATAAGTAATTCCACTAGGAGCTTCTTCTAATTCTCCCTTTTTTATTTTCTCCTTTTCTTCTTTAGTTGCTGTAAAGAAATATCTTTCCTCTCCTGTTGCATCTATAAACTTTTTAATTGGAGTAGGTACTAATATTTGTATTCCTTTTTCTCCTTTATTTACTGAAAAGCCATTATCCTTCCAAAATTTAAAAGAGCCAACAGCTTCAGCACCCTCAAATTGTTTTTCAATCAAACTACAATTTCCGATCGAATACTTATAAAACTTAGACATATATTTTAAGTATTCTTTCATATCTTCGGGATCGTTAAAGTAACTATCAAGTTTTTCATTTGTTTGCTTTATAATATCATCTACAGTTTCTTTAACAGTTTCTTTTTTATATTCCTTTTTAGTGTTATTTACTTTCTTTTTATACTCTTTTTCTATTTCTTTTTTACTTTCAGCTATTGAAGGTATATTGCTTATATCTTTTAATTCTACATCAAAAGATGAAGATATATTTCTAAGAAAATCTAATTGTCTATCTCTAAATTCATTTGAAAAAGTAGTTCCAAGACCTTTTCTAAATTCATCATTTAAATTATCAGTTACAAGTTGCATGGCACAGACAGTCTTAGTAAATTTATCATCATCACTATATACAACTAAAGTTTGAAGTGTATCCATTTTTTCATTTAAAGCATTTAACTTTCTATCAAGTTGCAGATAAGTTAAGTCATTTTCACACAAGAATTTGACAGAAGATACAACCGTATTAACTGTATCATTAATCATTTTTTCATTCATTTTCATAAAATATCAACTCCATTTTTTATAAAATTAAAAAAGAGATAAAACTGATCGTTTTATCTCTCTCAAAAATTAGGTTTAAAGTCTTGTAGATTGTGATATAATATAAATATAAAAAGGAATTGAATCTATTTCGCAGTAGAGTGATATTCCTATTAGTTGAAGAATATTAATGTTTTCTATTGAACTTGATTTTTATGTCAAGCTCAAAACCACTCTTAGTTGGGCGACTAGAGTGGTTTTTTAATTTATCGTATATGTAATTAGTCAAAAGACCAAGACATATAGTGCTTAAAGCACCAACGATTATCTTTAGTTCCATACTTCTCACCTCCTTCCTTTAAGAAGTAGGATAGAAGTTTTGGAACACCACTCTATAGATTTCAATTCCTATTATTTATTATATCATAATTAAATAAGTCAAAAAATAATTTATAATATTAATTTTTTATTCTCTTTATCGTAAAGTACATAGATAACCTCACCATTTGGAAATTCATTTTTAAAGTATTCAGCAAGACCTTCTTCAACCTCAATTTCCATTTCTTCTTTACTATCAATATCTTTTATGATTACATAATCCTTTCCTATTTTATCAATAAATGCTTTAGGAATATCTGATGTTATGAAATCTTCATTCATAAAAATTACCTCTTTTCATTTGATTTTATATATTAATACCATTATCAATTTTATATTGTAACCTTTGGTAATAGTCCATGTTTTTAATACTATCAAATTCATTTGATAGAGCTTTTTCTATATTTTTAAGTTCCTTTTTACTAATTATAAGTTTACTACTTTTATTAGAATATAGTTTATTAATTTTTTTCTGATTAACAATCTTATCAAGTTCATCTTCTCGCTTTATATAAGCCTTTATTTCTGTTAAAAAAGCATTACCCATACGTTTATATAGTTCATCAATTTTATTCTCTTTATAGTCTTTAAATTTGCTTCTCTGACCAACTCCATAAGTTTCCTTGAATACATCCTCTTGTTTATCTAGTTTTAAAATTAACTCTTTAAATTCATCTTTCTTATAAGTATCTATATAATACTTTGTCATTTCATCAAGGTATTTTTTAGCATCATTCATAGTATTATATCCATAGTGCCAATGCCTTTTATCTTTTGGTAAATTTCTAATAACATTTCTAGTTAATTCTTTTAACTTTTTATCTTCTTTTATCTTAGAATTTTTTTTACTATCTACAATATCTTTTCTTATTATATTATTAATATCTAAGAAATTTTCTCTAGAGTCTAAAAGTTCATTTACAAATTTACTTTTCATAATATCCAGAGTTTTTTGAGTTCTTTTTCCTCTTTGAATAGTAGGGTTAGGCTCACATATTGCCACATGAACATGTATATTATCCGTATTAAAATGTATAGCTCCATTCCATACACAAGTTTCAGCAATACATTTTTTTTCAACAGCAAATCCAATGGACTTCCTAACAGCATCTTTAACTTTTTTTTCATCAAGCTCCTTAGTTCTAGGATTATAAAGTCCTTGTTTTTCTAACCACTTATTATCAAAACTAAATACATCTTGCCACAAAATACTTTTATTTTTTTGAGCTTTAACAAACAGCTCCTTTGCATCTAATTTTTCATTATCGCTCATTAAATCTGTATCTTTATTAAATAATCCTGTAGTCTTTTTAGGATTCCCCATATAATCATTATATAGGGAATATCTATTAAAAGATTTATTTCTTTTAGCTTCCTCTCTATCCATGTAATCTATATAAGAACTAAAAGTTTTTGAATTAAAAGATATAAACTTAGATACAACAACTACTCCTGGGGATTGATTAACACCACTCATAATTAATCAAGAGTATTACTATTTTTATAGTGCTTATTTTTAATCTTACCTTCAACATACTCTTTAGACATTTCATAAGCCATTGTAGGAAGGCTATCAATAGTAGGGATAGCACCGTAACTTTCTTTATAGTAGATACCATTTAAAAGTTCTAAGAGAATTTGAGTATCTTTATTAGTAGAATTTGTAGCAAATTTTAAAGAGTTTAGTTGTGGTTTTAATGTATTTGTTATAGCATCTTTTAAAGTGGATTCTAATTCCTCTGATACCTTTTTAGCTATAAACTCATACATAGTTTGCATAGGTAGTTCAGATTTGACTTTGTGTTCATTAAGGATTTCACTAAAAGCAATATTCTTTGATGGTAAATTATGTTCTTCTTTATAATCTTCAATGTATTTAACATCATCATCACTTAAATAAAATGTTCTTTTTCTTTTCATATTTATAGATTATCTCCTTCATAAAAATCTGATATGTCTATATAATTTTCTTCGTGAAAGAGTGCTAGAACTCTATTAGAAAAATCTAAAAGTCCTAGTACTTTTTCAATTGTATATTCATATTTTTCATTCACCAACTTAACGGAACTTGAATATGTTAATTGACTTAAATACTTAATTAAAAAATCATTCCTAGAGATATTTCTTTCTTTGGACATTTCATCTATTCTAGTAATTACATTAATAGGTAGTCCTCTAACTTTAATTTCTGATGTTTCTTCTTCAAGATGTAAATTAATACTTTCTTTTTTTAGTTTATTTTTTATATCATTATAATTTAAATTTATGTTGTAGGCTTCTTCTGCATCTATGACAAACTGATCCATGAAAGAGCCAAGTATATTTGTATGATTTTTAATTGCTTCAGTTAATAAGTTCATTACATTAAGATATTCTTTTTCTAATTGATTCTTTTCATTTTGAAAGGCTATATCTTCTATTTTTTTAGCTAGAAATTCATTCCTAGATTTATAACCTTCTTGTTTTGATAAATTATCTATTTTATTTGATATGTGCTTGTCAACATTCCTAATAAGTATATTCATATTTACACCTACTTTCATAAAAAACTTTAAGAAGATTACTCAAAAAATATTTTAAAATGCGAAAATATTTTTTATATTTTTTTTGAGTACTTCAAAAAAAAGAGCATAAGGAATTTTTGATATCACATGAAGTGATATCCTGGGCAAAGCCCAGTAATATTCTAATTTTATCTTAAAAAATCATGTCCCCATTAAAAATTTAAATTGCATCCAAAATTGCATCCAAAATTGCATCCAAATTGCATCCAAAAAAATACCCCCTTTAGGGGGAAATTTTATACTCCAAAATCCATTTTTTTCTGTTCTAATTTATTAATCTTTTCTTTAAGTTCCTTTACTCTATCTACTCTTTTTTCTCCTAAATCCCTTGTAGAACTTATAAGATTTTTTAGTTTAGTTATATTTGCTTCTGTAGTATTTTTTTCACTTTCAGTTTGGTATCTTATATCATTTTTAAGTTCTACTATCTTACTTTCTGCATCTTCCATTTTTGAATTATCTTCCTCAATTTTTTTATTTAATTTATCTATATCTTTATTAATAAAATCAATTTCTAAATCCATAATTTCTGAAATATATTTACTTTTTTTCTTCTCTGTTAAGAAAGAACTACTTTTAATATCATTAGCATCTGAATAAATTCTAACAACAGAAACTAGAGATTTTTTGTCCTTTGTAGAGGTATCTAAATTGTCTATATCTATATCTTCTAAATCTTCATTCATAGATGAATTATCAGCACTTTCATATCCAAATGATAAAGAAAGTACATTCCAATTTTTCTTTACATTAGCAAGAATTACATAGTAATTAGCATCTATTTTTTGATACCTAGTAGGGATAACCACATTTGGACTTTCTTGTTCTCTCAATTCAAATTTTAAATCTTTTTTATCTATATTATTTGAGTCTTCTGTATAAATAATAAACTCAACAGTTTTTGTTATTGGATTATATTTTCTACTTAATATTTTTGCATGTAAAGAGTTTGTAATTTGTATTTCATTTAAAGGAGTACTTCTAATTTTCATATCTCCACTATTACTAAACATAGCCTTTGAATTAATAAAAAATAATAATCCTAATACAGAAATAATCGGAACAACATAATAAAATATAGACTTATTAGTTTTCAGTTTTTCTGATAAAATATTTACTATTTTTCCTATATGATCCTTTAACATTCTTAAAAAAATCTCCTTTTAAAAGTTAAACTTTTATATAAACTTTCAATTATTTTTTTATAAATTTTTAAATCATTGTACAACCCTTCTTACATTTCCATTGAAAACTTTAGTCCAATAAGGACTATCTAGTTTACTTATTTCTACACCTCGACTAGAGCCACAATGAAGGAATTGATTGCCACCTAAATATATAGCAACATGACCATTATATTTATAAGTATTAAAGAAAATTATATCTCCCCTTCGCATATTTTTAGGGTCTATTTTCGTTCCCAATGTAACTAAACTATCTGTAACTACTGAATGAAAATCTCCTAAATTTATGCCTGCACTAGCATAACACCAATGAACAAAAGAGCTACAATCAAAACGTCTTTTATCTATATCTGATTGTGTTCTACCACCACCCCAAACATAAGGGCATCTTCCTACAAGGGGCATACCAGTTTGAATTGCTTTTTCAATTGTAGTATTATCTCCTTTAACAATATTTCCAACTAAAGCTGTGCTTCTAAACTCCATAGCATATCCAAAAACATTATTTGGATAATTAAACCTCGCTTTATCTAAATTTACATTCATTCCATATCGTGGTCCACCATTATAACAAGCAAAAATTCTTCTTAAAGTATCTTTAAATTCGCAATCATTTGGACTAGCTTGCCAATTAATTAATTTCATATTTTCACTATTGTTATAATCAAGTTTCTTAACTTTATTTTGCTTATATAAAACATAATTTGCATAATATCTTATCTCATATGATCCACCTATTACTTGTGCCCTTGGGTCTTTTAAATATATTCTCCACATATCCTCTGAACTAGAAAAAGAATAGCCAGACTTTTTATATATATCTGCTAACCCTAAGTTCATTAAGTATTGCCATAAATCTTCACCACATCCCGAGTCATATTTTTGAACTTGCATAAGACCGTAAGCTCCACCATAAGAATCATTAGGATTAAAATTACTTTCTTGTTTTGTGATAGCTGCTAAAACCCAATTAGGAATTTTATATATCTCTGATGCTTCATTATAATATGGAATAAATGCTTCGGGTACACCACTTAATGAGCCATTAGCAAATTCTCCTGTTACTGTATTTGAAGAAGAACTTGCCCCAATGAACATCATTAATCCCGATATAAAAACAAAAATAAAAAATAAAGATGATAAATTTGTAGAAATTATCATCTTTATAATTAACTTAATTGTATTTATCCTTTTAAATGTATTACTTCCATTTGATTTATTTTGAAGTGCTTGACTCACCATAATATCACCTAATATATTTCTGTAGTAATTTGAGAAATCTTCCAATCACCACTAAAATTAGTTATTAAAAAATCATACTTTGTTAATTCATTTTTTGCAGATATTTTCTTATTTTCATTTAACCAATTAGAATAAACGTCTGCTTTAACATGTATCTCCTTACTTTCATCATCAAAAGAGTAATCATATACTTTCATACTCTCTATAGTCCTATAAATTAAGCCTTTATTTGGAACAGAAGTATTACCTATTACCTCTTGCTCTAACTCTAAGTAAAGCTGTTCTGCTACTATATCCTTTGCCTTTTCAAATTCATTTATAGGCTTTGTACTTTCTATCAAATGATATGATTTCAAAAATCTTTTAACTATATCTATAGATTTATTTTTATATTCACTTCCGACTTTTTCAATAGGTTTATTTTCATTTTCATTATCAGTTTTATTATCTAAATTACATTCTATTGATTTAGAGTTATTAATTTTTTCTTTAGCATTTCCATTAAATTTTATAAATCCATAGATTGAAAATATTAAAAAACTAATTAAAAAAACTAAATATATTTTTAAATTTTTCTTTCTATTTTTATCCATTATTATTAATCTCCAATCCTATGCTCCACCTTTAAATAAATCTAATTCTTCTGAACTTACCTCAACATTAAAAGAGATATTACCAAGTCCATTTATAGATAATATACATTGTCCTTGCTCTAGTTTAGGAATAGATGTAAGCTCACTTTCTGATAATTGACCACTAAATACTCTTTCTAAAGTTTCTATAGCATTACTATCCTGTTGCATTATAAATTTATACTGTGTTAAATCAAACATAGTTTTAATTTTTTCAAACATTTCGCTATTTAGGTTAGCTGGAGCGACATCCCTTATACTTTGTGTTGCAAAAACTAATCCACCAAAATATTTTCTTGCTTCCCTTTGAAAGCCTGTTAAATACTCTACTGCTGTAGGATTATTTGAGTTTATAATTCTATGTGCTTCATCTATAAGTATTAGGAATTTTTTACATTCATCAAAAGTTTGTATTTTTCTATCAAATAAATCTTTTTCTTTTCTACCTTGAACTAATGAGTTATTCCAAAGTAACGATAAAATATTAAATATTTGTGCATTAAAAATTCTATTATCAAACTGTGTAAGGTTTCTTAAATCAAAAGACACTATAGGCTCATTAGTTATATCTTTTACAGTAGAATGTCCATCAAATAGTTTAGGATAATCTCTTACAATACTTTCAATATTTAATAAAATACTATCAAGTCTTTCTCGTCTTGCTATAGAAATTCTTTCATTAAGAGTTTCTGATGCTACATCTGAATATAAAATAGATTTTATATAATTTAAAAACATACTCATTGTTGGGTACTGTGTAACTTCATAATCACAGGCTCTATGCTTTTCTATATTACAATGTACATAAAATTCATCAAGTATTTTATCAAATTCTCTTTGCTCTTCATTAGAACAAGACGGATTTAAGAATCTATACATAGTACTTACTTTCGCCAAATGGACTGTATAAGACTGCTCATGATTAACCTCATATGTTACATCATTTACTATGGTAGCAAGTATTTGTAATGGATTTATCATACCATCTGTACCATCTAAAGATACATTTCTACCCCCTAAAGCTCTTACAAGGTCTTTAAACTCTCCAACTATATCAAGTATTCTTATCGTTTGGTCTTGTATTGCATTATCTTCTACTAATTTTTTTAATAGTGTAGATTTCCCAGCTCCCATCATACCCACTATAACAGCATTGTAAGACTTTCTTTTATTTGTCTTAGTAAATAGATCAAATAACATATTTCCACCTGTTGAAGTAGTTCCTAAGAATACTCCTGTAGGATCATTTAATTGTGTAAAATGGAAAAAATACCCTCCACCTAATGAGGTAGAAGGTATTGCTTTTCCTGTTCTTTTATTTTTAAATTTTATTTGCTCCATATATCCATTAAAAAGTGATTGCCACTCATATTCCTGTTCATTTAAGCAGATTGTGGCTCTGTACCCCATATTTTCTAAATCATCTAATAATTCCTTTACCCTTGACTCTACATCATGTCTTGTTTTTGCTGAAATATAATATCTTATATGCACTAATTTAATAACTTCTCCCGAGTTTGTTATTCTATCAGCTAAATTATGTAAGTTATTATAAGTACTTTGAGCTTCTATTATATTAACCTCATTAGTTTCTTCTCTATACCTATTTCTTTGTTCTATAAGAGATTTATTTATCTGTTTAAGAGCTGTTCGTTTCTTTTCTGTACCTATATCTATAGTTGTTATTACATTCTTCATAGATGTTAATTGGATAAGCCAAAAAGGATGAACTTGTGGTTTATAATCGTATAAATGTACTACTGTTTCAAAGCCATCTCCTTTTTGTATAATCCTTTCATCAAACTTTACTCCACCTTGTGCTTGTATTTTACTTACTAATTTAGGGTTAAAATCTATTTGATTAATTTCTTTTTTCTTAAATAACATTTTTATTGCTCCTTTCATTATATTTTTGAATTTTGATTGCTAAGTTTAAATAATATCTTAATTTTCTTTTCATAATCTATATAGCTTATTGGAATACTTTCATTACTAAGTCTAAATAAAAAATGCTCTTTTTCCTGTATGTCTTTTAAGTCCTTTGCAAAGATCATTATAAAAAATTCTTTATTATATCTATGTTTTTCTAAAAACACTAACTCTCTAAGTTTCTGATTTAAAAAATGCTTAAACATAGGATTAGATGTATTAGCTAATTTTTTTCTTATATTTTCTTGTTGAAGATAAGTATTAACAGGAAATTGCATACAAATTATTTTCATATCTTCTGCATAAAGTCTTAGGAAGTTAGAAAAGTCGCAAATATGCTTTTCTTTTTCATCATCATTTAATGAATATACTTCCTTACTTTGAATCTGATATATATTCATATATCCATATGTAGTTTTAAAAAAGCCTTCTTCTTCATCAATTATTGGAAATATATCTATAATAGATTTATTTAACTCTTTTAATTCCTTTTTTAAAGCTTTCCTTTCTTCCTTTAACCTTTGCTTTTCGCTGTCTTTACTCTTGAACATTATCTCTCACCTCAAAATTTATAGAATGATAAGTACGGTTACTTCTCATAAATAAAATTGCAACTGATTGCCAAACTCTTTTATTTGGATTCTTAGTGCTTTTACTTATTAAAATAATGCAAATACTTAATAAGAATATATAATAAAAAAGTACCAAGCCTTTATATATTGAAGCACTTGTTATCCAAGCAAAAAATAAAGTACCTATAATTGCTACAAAATCTTTTATATATATACTTTTCCATAATTTATTTTCACTAGCGATTTCTTTAGGAATAATAAATATCATTTTATAATTTCCTTTCATATTTAAATTTAAAATAGTTTTTCCTACTAGGTAAAACTTCATTATTTTTTAACAAAAGTTAATATGAAATTAACATAATCCCCATTCAAATTCATATTTACATTAGTATCATATTGGCTTAATCTATCTTTCTTCTTAAATCTTTTTTCTTTCACCTTTTTATTAATTTTTCTCCACTCATAATATATTTCTATTCATTTAAAAAGCATTTAAGATATATACAACATACCTTAAATGCTTTTTATTTATTACTTAAAAATTACTATTTTACTTTAGCTTTTCTTCTTCTTAAAATTAGTAAAGTTGCTGATAAAATAACAGTTATACATGATGCAAAAATGCCTTCATCCCCTGTTTTTGGGTTTTTTGTACTTGAATTATCATTAGAAACTTTATTGATCTCTTTATTAGAATTTTTAACATTACTTAATTTATTAGTAGTTCCTTTATTACTATCTACACTAGGCTTATTAGTAATTCCTTTATTATCATCTATACTAGGTCTATCATTAGTTTCTTTATTGCCATCTGTACTAGGTTTATCAGCAATATATTCATTATCATTTATACTAGGTTTATTAGTAGTTCCTTTATTGCCATCTGTACTAGGCTTATCAGTAGTTCCCTTATTATCATCTGTACTAGATTTATCAGTAGTTCCTTTATTATCATCTGTACTAGATTTATCAGTAGTTCCTTTATACGTATCATTAGGATTAACGACTTTAACTGCTATATCTTTTTCATTCTTTATATTATTACTATTTGTTACAGCATATTTTACAGTATATGTACCTGTTTTATTAGGATTCACATTAGATGAAACAACTTCTAATTCATCTGATATATCTCCATCCTCTGAATCTTTAGCTGTAGCATAGTTTAAAGGATCAAAACCTTTATTTGATTTAGTATTGTCTTCTGCATATGAAACATTGTTTATTGCTAAAAGTTTAAGGAATTTTGATGCAATTTTTTCTTCTTTAACAGGTTTTGTTTCTAAGGTTTCGTTATTTACAGGAATAATTAAATCTTCTGCTATGATTTGTGGAGGTGTAACAACTTTAATTGTAACAGCTCTTGTTCCAATATTTCCATCCTTATCATTTGCACTATAAATAACATGGTATAAACCTTTTTCATTTATATTTAAGTCTAATTTTTCTATTTTTATTGAAGAACTTATATCATTTCCATTCTGATCCGTAGCTGTTATATCTTTAAATAAATCAATTGCTGATCCTTGAGCTACTTTTAAATTTTTAGCTTTTATTGTAGGTAGCCCATCAATTTCTTTTATTACTACATTTCTTGTATGTTTTGAAATATTATCATCTCTATCTTTTACTGAATATTCTACAATATAATTCCCAGGTATATTAACATCCACATTATTTGCTATAACTTTAATATTCTTAGATATATCTCCATCCTCTTTATCTGTAGCTGTTATATTTTCCATTTGATTAAATGCTTGTCCTTTTTCTAATGTTATGTCTGGAGCATTTATTACAGGCTTTTCTCCAAAATCTTTAACCTTTACATTTATACTCTTTTCTACTGTATTATTATCCTTGTCAGTTACCGTATAAACTATCTTATAATCTCCTACTTTTTCAGTATCTAACTCATTATATTTTAATTTAATAAATCCTGTTATATCTCCATCTTCTTTATCATTTGCTGTTATACCTCTAAATGGATAGAAATTACTTCCTACTTTAATTACTTTATCACTTGCATTTATAGAAGGTGCTTCTCCAATTAGCTCCTTTGATTTAATAACTTTAACATTGGCATCTAAAGTAGTAGTAGCTCCCTCGCTATCAGCAACACTATAAGTTATAATATATTCACCTTCTTTATTTACATTTAACTTTGAAGTATCTACTTTAATATCTTTAGATATATCTCCATCTTCTTGATCTGTCGCTGTTACAAAGCTTAAAAAGTCAGTATTAGTTTTACCTTTTTCTATTTCAATCTTATCTTTATATTCTTTTTTAAGAGCTATAAAAGGCTTTTTATTAACTCTAACAACTTTAACATTAGCATCTAAAGTAGTAGTAGCTCCCTCGCTATCAGCAACACTATATGTTATAGTATATTCACCTTCTTTATTTACATCTAACTTTGAAGTATCTACTTTAATATTTTTAGATATATCTCCATCTTCTTGATCTGTCGCTGTTACAAATCTTAAAAAATCAGTATCCGTTTTACCTTTTTCTATTTCAATCTTATCTTTATATTCTTCTTTAAGATTTATAGAAGGTTTTTTATTTTCGATCCCTTCTCTAAAATAGAAAACATCAGCACCCCATGTTTTCCATTCTGTTCCTGATACAGCAAATCTACCATCATTTAATCTACTTATTGATCTAAAAGCCTTATTGTCTATGCCTGTAGCATATTTTGCATTACCTTTACTATCTGTCTTTACAATTATTCCTGCATCTTCAATTATGTTGCATCCTATATCATCTGATGAAGATCTTCCTACAATCATATAATTCCCATCTAAAGTTTCATAAATACCTTGAAAGCTATCATAGTCATTACCTCCAAAAGATTTAAGCCATTCTTGATTTCCTTGTTTATCATATTTTATTAATACTGCATCTTTATCCCCTTTTAATTCAATCCCTATATCTTTAGAATCAGATTCTCCACCAACTATAAATCCACCATCTTTTGTTTCTATTATAGTATTTAGTATATCTCCTCCATTACCTTCAAAAGATTTAAGCCATTCTTGATTTCCTTTTTCATTATACTTTGCTATTATTCCATCATATCTCTTTCCTTTTTTATAATTATCTGTATATCCAACTGCTATGTAATCACCTTCTTTGGTTTCTATTACACATTCATAGTAATCAGACTCACTATTTCCAAAAGAATTAATCCACTTTTGATTTCCTTTTTCATCATACTTGACTATTATTGCATCACATCCACCTTTATTTGGAAATCCTAAATTTTTATCGTCAGAATACCCTGTTACTATGTATCCTCCATCTTTTGTTTGTTTTACCGATTGTAATGAATTTTTACGACTATTTCCAAAAGTTTTAAACCATTCTTGATTTCCCTTTTCATCATATTTGGCTAATAAACATTTTTTGTCTAACTCTCCAACGGCTATATACCCTCCATCTTTTGTTTGTTTTATATCTCTAAACTCATCTCCTCCTGTAGTTCCAAAAGTTTTAAACCATTCTTGATTTCCCTTTTCATCATATTTGACTAATATTGCATCACCTTCCCCTTTATGTCCAAATCCTAAATTTTTAGAAGATGAAAATCCACAAGCTATATATCCTCCATCTTTTGTTTCACATCCCTTTAAAAATTGATCCATACCATTACCTTTTAATATATTAGTCTTCTCTAGTATAGGTATTAAATTTTCATTTTTAACTATATTATTGCTATTTGCATAAATAGAGGAAGTATTCGCTGCTATTATAGCTCCTACCATTACTAATGATCCTATTTTATTCTTCTTACTTCTTACCATATCTTTTTTCTCCTATATATTTAAGTTTTACCAATAAAAAAGATAGACAGTTTTAAACTATCTATCTTTAATAAATTCTATTTATCTTTCTTTTTATTTTTTCTATTTCTTATTAAACTAGCCATTTTCATTCCTGTATTTTTTCCTATATCATAACTTTGTTGCATATTTCTTACTGTTGGGTTAGTTTGCATATTATTTTTTAAATGCTCTGATAGTGTTCTATGCTCTACAGGAGATTTAATTTTTTCAACTTGATTTGGTTGTACATCTATATTTGAATTACTTACATTAGGTGAACTTGTATTATTATTTATATTTTGAGATTCATTTCCTGTACCTATATTAAAGTTTGAGTTACTCATATCTTTTTCTATAGAGCCATTATTTATAGGAGTATCTATTGTACTTCCTAATGTATTAGTATCTATAGGGGTATCTACCATACTTCCTATTTCATTTCCTAATGTACTAGCATCTATAGGAGCATCTATCATACTTCCCATTTCATTTCCTAATGTACTATTATCTATAGGAGCATCTATCATACTTCCCATTTCATTTCCTAATGTACTATTATCTATAGGAGCATCTATCATACTTCCCATTTCATTTTCTAATGTACTATTATCCGTAAGAGCATCTGTTATATTTGCCATTCCATTTTCTAATGAATTATCAGCTTTATTATTTTCACTAGCTGAAATATTATTATCTAAATTTATATTACCTTTACCTTCACTTGCATTATGTTTATTAATCTCATTATCTAATATTTGATTTGAGTTTTTAGAAGATGTATTATTAGCATCTATATTTGAAGATAAATTATTTTCAGTATCTTGTTTCATATCTAAATTGTTATCTGATTTTAAGTTATTATCTATATCATTATCTGAATTTGAATTAGCATTTATATTATTAAGTGCTTCACTATCTCCTTGACTAGCATCTGTAAACTCATTATCATTGTTAGATTGCGATTTCATTTCATCATGTAAGCTAGTTTGTTCTTTAAATCCATCTAAATTACTTGAAGGTTTATCTTTATCATTCATCTGTTCTTCTAGTGGCTTCATACCTTCTTTAAATCCATTGTACATACCTACAGCACCACTACCAACACTTGCTATACCATTTACAGCACTCTCCATTGCTTTTGATATACCTTGACTTGTTTTAGATAAAATACTAGCTCCCGCATAAGCTCCAGTAAATACACTCCAACCACTTTTTACTCCACTATCTATTCCAAGTATTCTTTCAACAACATTTGGACCATCTATAACAGCTATTGAACCACCTATTAATAAGATTAACTGTGCAATCCCTTCTCCCGATTCTACAGTCCATGCACTAAATAATAAATACATTTTTAATAAAACTGATATTACAAATAAAATTACAAAATTAGTAACTATACATCTTATTATTTCTTTGTTCTTTTGACCTGTTGATATATCTGAAAAAGAGTATAAGATTCCAAATAACTTTACAAATCCTAGTTCAAATATAATCCTTGCAATTTTAATAGCTGTACATAATAAAGTTATTGTTGTACAGCCTAAAGATATAACCATAGTCCAAAAACTAAAGTTATATCTATAATAATTTTCGGGGAACATATCAAATAGTCCATTCTTTAAATCAACTTTAACTTTTTTACCGTTTTTATCTGCTGAAATCTTTGATTTAAATACCTCTTTGTTTTTTACTGTTCCTTCGTCAATTTCCTCATTAATATCAATATAATTAACTAAATTTGAGGGCATATTATTTTTATTTTTAGTCTTGAAATCTAAAGAATCTAAGTAATATAAATCATATATATTATCTTTAATAATTTTATCTGCTGATAAGTTGTATTCTGATTTTAAGCTACTTATAGCCGAGTTAGTTATTTTAGATAATTGACTCATACCAAGTGGAAGTAGCATAACTATACTTACAGAAATTATAGAGTTTTTAACTAATCCATTTAACTTAAAATCTCTATTAAACATTATTTTAAAGCCTAAAAAAAGTATTGCAATTGCTAGAATCCCCCATGCGATAGGGAATAAACTATGTATTAGATTATCAACCTGTGAACTTGAAAAAAAACCATTTAGCGAATAAATCCGGTTTACTACTTTTTCAATGTTGTTAGATAAAAAAGCTAAAGATTTAATAATTCCCCAACCAATTGACCTTAATACATAGTTTGGGAATGAAACTAATGTAAAAATATCTGAATTGCTTAAAATATCTATTATCTGATTTTCATTCATCTTTTACCTCACTAATGTATTTATTTTGGGAAAAATAATTTTATTTTTTCAACTATATCTTCATCAACTTGTGAGTATATTTCATATACTGTATCTGAATTTAATATGATTTCTTCTTCATCTTCCCCAATTATATTTAACCTGTTTAAATAGTCTATTAAAGATTTTTTTTCTGACTCTAATAAAGTTTTTTCTGTAACTTTATTAATAAGATCTTCTTCTAATTTAATTTCTACAGGAGATTTAATTTCTTCTTCATCTTGATAAGAAAAAGCTAACTTTTCATAATCTATATCTTTGTGTAAACATTCTACCTTTACATCTATAAATGCCTTAGAATTATCAAATTTATCATATAAATACTCATATCTATATTTCATTCTATATTCACCTTCATTAAAGATAGGATTAGGTACTATTTTATTTCCAAAATTATCACTTCTTTTTATACCTCTGACAACAACTGTTTCTCCTTCTTTTAATCGCCTTACTTCATCTGATTTTAATAATCTTCTTCCATCTAAATTCTCTGTATGGCTCTTCCCAAGTGAGTACATTTCTCCACTTCGAGAATGACTTACAATTGTTTGTTCTCCAATTAACTTAGAAAACTTTTCAGATGTTTCTTCATCTGTAGTAAGTAAATAAATTTGATTACCACAGTTTCCTTCAATCGTTGAAGCCTGTTCTCCATAAAGAGTTTTTATTTGATTAAATGCTTGAATTACAAGGTTAAATCTTATTCCTCTCCCTAAACAAACAGTTATTATATTATCTAATCCTTCAATCGGTGGCATATTACCAAATTCATCAAGTAGAAAAACTACTTCTCTTTCACATTTACCAGTTCTTGATAAAGTTGCATTTTTTGCTAATACATAATATGCTTGTCTAACAAATATACTAGCCATAACATGAATTGATTTATCATAGTCGGGTGTTGCCATAAATATAGCTTTTGGCTTATCATTTTCTTTATTTATAAAACCTATATCTTTTAAATCAAATGAATTTTTGCTTGTCATTTTTGCTATTTTTTCAAATGTGAACATAGAAAGTTTATTCATAGCTGATACTAATATACTTCCTTTTGTATTTGACTTAGCAAATTGAGTTGTAGCATATTGCATCTTAGCAACTGATGTAATAGGTAACTCATTGAAGTAATCATCTATTTTATATCTCTCTGCTCCATTAAAATCTGTATATACAGTTCCTAATTCCGTAAGCATATTTGCTACTGTATACATAGTTATTTTTTCTTCCTTATTTATAGGAATATACTTTTCACACAATGCTAAAATTAAGGCATTTGTTAAACTCATTGCTGTATTTTGCCAAAAAGCATCTTTTGTATTTGGATCATTAAAAATTGAGTAAGTCAATGTCTGACATAAAAGCTGTGCTTCTCCAAATTCCTCATTTTTATATGCTTGAATTATAAGCTCTAACGGATTATAACTCATTGAGTTCATTGGATCAGTTAAGTTTAATAAAAGTACTTCATATCCTCTTGTTTCAAGTGTTTCTTTACTCATTGCAATCAACTCTCCCTTTGGATCGTTAATTACCATTGAAGGTTTTTCCTCTGCCCTTGAATATATGTCTATAGTAGGTACAACAAAAGTTTCACCCTTACCACTACGAGTTGTACCGATTATAATGTTGTTTACTGAACTATCATCTATGTACATTACTTCTTCTTCTTTTGTGTTACCGTAATTATCTTTATAGAAATGATACCCTCTAGCAATCGGTACTCCCCCTTTGCCTTTAAATCCTTCATCTTTAATAGGTACAGCTCTATATTGACTTGCTATTTCTTCTCTTGTAGCAAATCTTGCTGTTCCCTTTTGTCCATCAGCTATTTCATTGAAAGACTTTTTAATATCTAAAATTAACTTTATATATAATGCTGAAAATATAGCAATTATAATTAAATAAAGTGGAAATAACTTAACTATGTAAGTTAAATTAAGAAATCCAAATATACTAGGTTTATCTCCACCTAAAAACAAATTAGGTAATTTAGTAAGATACTCTACTATTAAATTAGTTATTAATATTACTAAAGTCATTGATATAGCTCCAAACTTTATAGCGAAGTCTTTATCTACTAATTTTCTTGTTATTTCAAATTCCTTGTTTTTTGACTTTAGAAATTCTTGAATTCGCTCTCCAATGTTCATAATATCTCCCTTTCTAAATTTTGAATAAAAATAAATAAAGTAAATTTAACTATAAATTCTTTTATTTATAATTAAATTTACTTTATTTACTTTTTAACTATAATGAGCTGACTAGAATTTTAGCCAACTCATTATAATATTAAATAGATCATTAATTATGGTTTTAATCATGTATTCAATTCCATTTTTAAAATGTAATTTTATTTTTTAAGAATTCAGTAAAACCATTAGCACCTAAAGTAAATATTAATCCTACAAAAGCACCTATTAACCAAGGTTTTGCTTTTTCAAATCCATTCTTTCCACTAAAGAAGAATAGTGAGCCACCTACTATAAGTGCTATAGTTGCTCCTGGAACTGCAAGCATCTTGCCCCATGAAACAACTTCATACATTAAATTTGCTACGTTATTTATTGGCATTTTTTAATTCCTTCTTTCTTATGATTCTTTTAATTAAATATGATGTTCTTATGTCTACTGTTGTATATCTGCATTTGCCTTTAAACTTTGAGTTATTAACTTTGCACTATTATTTATTAAAATTTGGTATTGTTCAGTTAACCATGTATCATGATCCTTACCACTTATTTTTAATATAGTTGATGCAAGTTCTTTTAAATCTTTATCTACAGCCATTCTTATCACCTCTCTCACTTATATATAGAAATAGCAAGAGCCTATCAAAAAATAAATAATTGAAAAGCTCTTGCTATTTCTATATATTTTATTCATTTTTACTTCTTCCTTAATTAATTAAAACTTTGGCATATAGCCAACTTTACTTCCTACATTAACATTCACATTTTTTGTATCTGAAAATACCGAAAACATCTTATGAACTTCTAGATTTCCTGTTACTTCAACGGTGAAAGTTGATTTATTTTTTTCTTCATTATTTGGAGCTAATTTTGGATTAGTAATATTAATTTTTACATCTGATAGTTTAAAATCAATTTGACCATCTTTCTTTTTTTTTACATAAATATTACCTTCTTTTTTTGCTCCTAAAGTTTCTTTTAAGAATATATCTAAATTAGATTTATCAATTTTAGGTTGCCATTTATCATTTTCTAATATATTTGATGTAAAGTATCCCTCTCTTTGAGATTGATATATAGAATCGCAATTATTAGTTGAAATATTAGTTGCAACACTTTCTAAACCATCTCTAACACTTGATATAGTCATTTGTGTTCTTGAATGTTCAGCTATAAAAAAGAAAATTATAGACAATGCTAATACAACTACACAGCTTAAAATTAATCCATTTCCTTTTTTATCTTTTATTATCTCTTTTATCACTTCCAATACACCTCACTAAATCCACTATCTTTACTTTGTAATGGTATAGGGAATGACCCAAATTTAAAAAATCCTATATTAACATTCTTTTTAACTGTAACTTCAATTGGATCACCTAGTTGTATTTTATTTGTCCCATATATATAATTTACTTTCCAATCTATTGAGTCTACATTTCCTAAATCTTTTTTGAGTTTATTAATTCTATCTTGAACTGAACTCCCAATTTGTCCTGTTGTTTCTGCTTCTCTAATAACTTCAATTGCAAACTTATTTAAATTGCTTTTTGCAACAAAAACAGGGAATACACTTAATGCAAATGCCATTACTAAAGCAAAAACTAAAACCATGACTGCTACATCAACATAACCTTGTCCTTTTTTATTTTTTAATATCTTCATATAACCACCTATCTAAAACATATTAGAAATTCCATTAACAATCTCATGTCCAAGTACAACAGCATATATAAGCATCATGCACCCTAGCATTATAGCTGAATATTTCTTTATTTTTTGAGGTCTTTTTAAGGCTATACCTCTTAATCTTTGGTACTCCAATTCTGCTAAACTATTTGCTAGAACTCTGAAATACAAAGTTTCGTCATTTCCATTTAAAACCCCTGTAAGCCCTCTGATTACTTCCGATAATGCAGAACTACCTATTCTAGTTTCAAAACGTCTTAATGCTTCCTCATAAGATCCTGACCTCATATCTGCAACTGTTATTTCTAACTCACTTCCTAAGTTAGAAGAATTTGAATACTTTTGATAGTTTTCTAATATCCTTAATACATCTCTATCTGTTTCTAACTCTTGTTCTATTGTCATAGCGAATCTAGGAAGTTCACATTCAATTTTTGCTTTTTTCTTTCTCAATATTTCCTCTGCTTTTCCATATTCTTTAATATAAACTACTACTGAAATTACTAAGAATACTATACTCAATAAAGGAGCTATAAAAAAAACTATAGCTGAAATAAAAACCATAATTCCTGTTTTTATATAAACATCAGCTACATAAACCTCTGGACTAACTTTGATTTGAGCTGATCTTAAAATCATTGATAGTTTCTCTTTGTTATATTCATTTAATTTTATATACTTTGAAAGTTTTGTAGCATATTCTAATAATAAAACCTCTAGGCTCTTAGTATTCTTTTTCTTTCTATTCCTTTTAGTTAAGTTTACTAAAGTTACTTTTTTCTTTAGCCTTGAGATTTTAAATATATCTGCTAATATCAAATATATTCCTATTGCTGTTAATGTAAAAAATATAATTAGCATTTTTAAATTCCTTTCTTACTTATTTCCCTTCTTCTAAAATTGATGAATCTATTGGTCTTGTTAGCTTAATAATTCCTGTAAAGCATATAAAAGTTAATGAAACTACCACAAATAAAGTTAATTTTCCTGGGATTGTACCCATTAAGCACTTATACCAAGTCTTATTAATAACATAAAAAAGAGGTATATTTCCGTAGACTAAAAGTAGCATAATAGCAAACTCTTTTAACGGATCATATAGATTATTATTTACCTCTGTCGATAAAAGGGTTAATTTTGAAAGTTTAGTTACTATTGGATTTAAAGTATTTTTTAATTCTATATTTTCTTGACAAGCGACCACAGCATTAATCCACTCATGGAATATTTCATCATTTATCTTATCCTTTAATTTTAAAAGTGATTTAGATACATCTGAATTTATATATTCAGTTTCAATTAAAAACTCACTGAATACTTTATTAATAGGAGGTTTAATATAATTTATTGTTTCTTCTACTGCTCTTATTATATTTTCACTTCTAATGTAAGCTGTTGTTATTACTGATAAAGAAACTTCTAGCTCTTTTGTTATTGCCCTTTTATAAGAGATAGATGTTAGTTTTATATACTGAAATGGTAATGTTAAAAATCCTATTGCTAAAACAGGAATTAAAAAATAATTTTTAATATATACAGCTATGTATATACCTATTACCATACTTATAGTTGCTCCTATACATACCTTAGAAAACTGATCTGTTTTATTTGTATATTCTAAAATTTCTTTAGTTTGTTTTATAAGAGATACTATCCATTTATCTTTTTTATTTGAATTTGCAAGTTTAATTTTATTATGTAAAGTTTCATTTTTACTTTCAAATAAATTAAAAATATCTAATATAAAATCAGATATTGATATATTCAGTATTTTAAAAATACCAAATATAAATATGAAAAATGAAGTTAATAATATTAAATTCATGTTTTTACCTCACTAATTTGTTTAAGTCATTTATTGGCATACCATTCTCCAATAATCTTTTTTGTAATTGTTCTGATATGTTATTTACTTTCTTAAATTCTCCTGTAATTTGGGTATTTCCATTTATTTTTTGTGATGAAGTAATTTCATACTTAAATAAAGTTTGTTTTTCCCTTTTTCCATTTTCATGTATTATACATTCTTTAATCTCCATAATTTTTCTTGAATTATCTTCAAGTCTTTTTACGAAAACTACTATAGGAAATGCTTCCGTTACAAGCTCATATAAAGTTTTATCTTCCATATCATATTTAGTTTTACAAAGAGTAACCATTCTTGAATATGTAGCATCACAACTATTAGCATGAGTTGTAGTTATAACAGTATGTCCTGTTCTTGCTGCTTCCTGTGAAGAAAAGGACTCACTCCCCTTCATTTCTCCTACACATATATAATCGGGATTAGAAGTTAAAGCCATTTCAAGCAATTTTTCTTGATCTATATTTTTATTTTTATCCTCACTATGCCTAGTTACTGTATGGATTACATTATTTATTATCTTTCCATCTTTATCTTTTTTAACTAAATCAAATTCTCTTGTATCATTCTCTATCGTAAAAATTCTCTTATCATCTGAAATAGTAGTTAATAGCCAAGCCATTAACGTAGTTTTTCCACTATTAGTTGCTCCTGTAATACACATACTAACTCCATATTTGAAAAATTGTTCTATTGATTCTATCATTTCACTAGAGCCTGTTTCATTTTTAATAAAATCATCTTTTCCTAATTTTTTAGGATTAACTATTCTTATAGATGCAACAACTCCTCTATCATCATCTATAACACCTCTACCAAGAACTGTTATTCTAATATTCTTTGATAAATGCCCCCTAACGGTAGGATTTGAGTTATCTAGTATCATATTAGATTTTCTAAGTAAACGTCTTACAACGTCAACTGCATGGTCTGATGATATAAATATTTCATCACTAGGCTTTACCTCTCCATTTGAATAAAGTATCTTTATATCATTCCAAGCATTTATATTTATTTCTTCTATATCATCCCTATTTAAATAATCTGTTAAAAAAGAGTATTCAGCCATATCTCTATAAAGCTTATTTACTAATTCGTCTTCTGATAGATTCCCTACCTCAATTTTTTTACTAATTAAAAATTGCTTTATATATGATTTAATCTGAATACTCTTATCTTCACTATCTCTTAATAAACTTGAATACTTACTTGCTATAAAACTTTGAACTTCTTCAAGTACTTCTTTAAAATTGTATTTTTCATTTGTACTAAAAAAATTTTTATTATTTACAACATTTAAATTTTTACCACCTAATAAATCCATATATTTTTTTATGCTCCTTTTCTAAATCTACTAAAGAAACCTTTCTTTTTTACTCCTTCATTTTCACAATTATTTATCATAGATATTATTTTGTTTAGATTTAAACTTAATTTATCTTGTTCTTTTGAACTTAGATTCGATAATAATTCACTACATAAACCTTGCTCTCGTATTTCATCACTATATTCTATAGTTGCCTTTATATTATATATATCTTTTAATTCATCTTGTGCATCATCAAGTCTTGAATTAGATAGTATATTTATATGACTATCACTTTTAAATCTCTTATCAATTAAAAGTGGTAAGTATGAGTCAAAATATGATATATTCTTTAACTCAGCTGAGTTTACTCTTAAAACTTTATCTGAAACTTCTAAAGCCGATATTGTAATTAAATCATTTATAAAATTACTAGAGGTATCAATTATTACATAATCAGCTAAAGCCTTTAAATGGTCTATTAGCTCTTTAACCCTTTCATCTGTATATTGGGGATATGTAAATATATTTTCTCCTTGTGTGTATCCTAAAAAGGCTATATTTTTAATCTTATCTACTTCTATACAATTTTTTAAAATTATATCATTTGATAATGTTGCTACAGATAATACATTACCTAATGATCTTTTAGTATCTATATCATCTTTTAGAGTTGGGATAACTGGTGCTAAAATATCCGTAAATAAAACAATAACACTATTTTGTTTTGATAACTGTTTTGCTAATTTAATACTTAATGTTGTTTTTCCACTATTTGGGGATCCCCATATAGCTATGACTTTTCCCATTTTAATTCACTCCTAATTTTTAATCATTTAACATACTATTTTGCTTATTTAAGTAATCTAACCCTTCTTTTTCAGTTCCTCTAAATGCTAGTGATACGTGCATTTTACTTGTTGCTTCAAGCTTTGCTATAAGTTCAGCTTGTCTTTGATTTGCTAAAACAGTAATTGTAACAGGTAACTGTTGCTGATCGTCTGATCTTTTCTCACCTTCTTTTTTATCTTTACCAACACTATTTGTTGTTGCTAACACTTTTAGATATGTAAGCTCTTTAGGTGTATAAGTATCTTCGTTACCATGTTCATCTTCTGTTGTTGCAATAACTGAAATTATATCTCCTGTTTCAAGTTTTCCCGAAAGTCCACTTGCAAAGTTTTTAATTGTAAAAGATATTGCCTGTTCATCCCCATTCAGTCCATATAAATATTTATCTTCTGATAATTTATTCTTTGAAAGTTTTTTCTGTAAAACTACATCTTCTTTTACCATATCAACTACAGCATATTTACCCATAGCATCTTTTTCACTTACAGCCGTTGAAGGTGCATATTTTTGTGTAGTTTCAACAATTTTGACGTTATCAGATGTAATTTTCTCACCTCTGCTTATATCACTTGTTACTTGAACAACCTTTATTGGCTTTTCAAGTGATTTATTATAGATTGGTGCAATTATAAAACATAGAGTAGATGCTATAACAATTGCAATTACTCCTGTAGTTGTTCTACTTTTTTTAAATGACATATGTATTCTCCTTTTAAATAAAAAATGTACTAATACAACCTAATGCTAAAAACGGTATTAATGGTATACCTTCTAAATTTTTCTTTAAGATCACCTTATTAAAAATGGCAAAAATAATAACAACTATTATACCTATAATAGTTGCCATTATTATTTTTTCTGCACCTAATAGTAATCCACTTGCAAACATAAACTTTATATCTGCTCCACCTATACCATCTTTTTTTACAAAGTTAGGTAAAATAAATTCAGTTGCTCCAATAAAAGCTCCTATAACTTTTTCGATTATATTAAAAATATCAATTCCCATTACTAATTTTAGAATTGATATAGCTATTATCAATATATGCACTATATCACTAATTTCTCTAGTTCTTATATCTTGCATACTAGCTACTAAAGCTATTACTACATATGCAATAAGGATTATATTATTAATGTTTAAAATCATTACTTATCCTTTGTAGTCAAACATTCCTTGTATTTTATTTTGAACTGTTGGAATTATAGTATCTTTAAATATCATATATAATCCACCTAGCAATAATGCTCCTATAACTATAGCGATTAAAACTTTAACTCCTTCATCTACATAGTTACCTTTCTTTGATTTAAAGCTATTTACTAATATATTTTTTGCTTTTTCCTTAAATAAGAATCCTTTTACACATAATTCTCTCATAATCATACTCTCCTTACTTTTTTGATTTTTATATTTGAAATATATATTAATTTGAATATATATTTTTAAACAATAAATCATCTAATTCAACATCTAATCCCTCTGCAACTCTGCATATAACATCTAGCTTTGCTGTTTCTCTTTTCTTATTTACAAGTTTTTCAAGGATTGCATAGCTTACTTTTAAAATTTTTGCTAATTCTCTAAAACTTAAATTATTCATTTCTTTAAATTGCTTTAGATTTTCTGCAAGCATATATTTCATTTACTATCACCTACTCTTAATTTTTAAAATTTTTTATAAACAAAATCGTGTACCCTAATCCCAAAAAAATTACTAAGTTTTACTATTGTATCTATATAATTTGAAAATGAGATTTCATCTTCTATGTCCTCTATAGTTGAAATTGCTAATCCTGTTTCCTTTGAAACTTCTTTAACTGTCTTTTTATGCTTCTTTCTTAATGCTCTTAAATTATGACCTACATACCTTTTTCTCAAAATTTTCACCTCATTTTTATATAAAAAAAAAGCATATCATTTAGATATACTTTTCTTTATTTCATAATTGATATATGTCTGTCTTGATGTAAATTTCCGTCTATAAGTATTCTGTCATTTAGATTAGCTCTTAACATTCCAACTGGTGTCCATACATCTATTATTTCTGCATTAACTATGTAATTTAATTGATTAGGATACCAAATCGGAGTAAAATGAGTTCTATCATTATAAGTTGAATATTTATTTTTCTTGAACTCAAATTGTGATTTAAAGCCATTATTTATAGTTTTTTCTAATATCCTATTGTAAGTATCATATTTAAATTCGGAAAAAGTAGTTATTACGTTTTGAGCTGATGTTATATCATTACTTGTACAATTGTAAGAAACATCTGTATTTAATTTTAGATTAACTCCATAACCACTTTTCATTTCATATTCATTTCCATTTTTTTTAGCCGTAGGAGTTCTAAGTCCTGGTACTAAATCCATATTTGCATTTAAGCTAGCACTATAATTTATTTTTGAAAACTCCCAATAGCCTTTATCTATCTTCATTCCAAGTTCATTTCCATTTTCATCATAGCCATAAACCACATATTGTTTATTAGGCTTCCAATTACATATCCATTTGCTCCATGTAGCAGATGTATTGTTCCCATGATTTGGTATCATAGGCAATCTAAAGTTATCATTTCTATCCCTAGGTTTTGGATCGGGAGGTGTTACTTCTTTTAAATCATGTATGTTAGCTTTTATATTTGTGCTACTTATATTAGCATTAGATATACTAACTCCTATGTTTAAGCTCTGTGGAGTTTTAGGGGTATGCCACTTAACCCAAACTAATTGATTTGAATTAGAAGGTATTACAATGTTATTTACGGTATAATCTCTACCTAATATATGGAATGTTACTGTAATAGCATTATCATTTCCTATCTCTGTAGTGCTGTTTATTTTAAAACTTGTAATAACATCTGTATCAGCTCTATAATCATAATTGCCCTTATCTACCGTAATATTTGGTTTTGGTGGTGTAGGTGGTTTTGGTGGTATAGGTGCAACATATTCTTTAAACCTTACTATCCCTAATCCTAGTTGAGCTTTAATTACCCAATCCTTTTGAGGCTTATTTCTTGCTCCTGTATATGAGGGAAATCCTAAATCTAGCTTCTCTAAAAACATTGCAAAAGGTAAAGCTCTATGAGTAATACTTTGAAACTTGTATACTATGTCATTGTTCATTTTCTCATTATACATAGCTGCTTCATGTGATGTCATGGCGAATCTTTTGCCTTTGTATGTTAAATAAACAATCGGTTCTATTAAAAGTTTATATCTCCCACTTACAATTTCATCATAAGGAATATTAGATTCTTCTGCTATTCTTTTAACCATCCATTCTGACGTAAAATATCTTTTAATTGCTTTTAAGTCATTTTGACCACTTGAATTTATAATTTTAGGCATTTGTGGAGATATAGTGATACTCCTATAAGAATTTCTATGTAATGTAAGTTTTGCTCCATTCCTATAGTCAATTTTACTTACTTTACCAAAATCATATTCTATATCTGATCTATCCTTATTTGAAAAATCAATCGGAGTTCTAACAACTTTTTGTGTAGATATTTCTACTATACTAGCACGAACTCCATCATCACCATCTCTCCATTTATTTAATCTTGTTCCACTTCCTGTACCACCACCACTTCCACTATCCATATTTCCATCTCCATTGGCAGAAAATACAGTAATTGAAGATGATATAATAGTTAGTACAACTAATATCATGCTAAAAACTCTTTTCAATAGCATCACTCCTTAATTTTACATTAAAAAAAGCATGAATTAATCATGCTTTACATTTCACCTACTTGTTTATCTAGACTTCCTTCTCCACCACTAATGACTTTACTTGAACTTCCATTACCTTGAACTATTTCATCATCACCAAATCCAAGATCATTATTACTATTATGTTGAGGTTTTGGTTGTGGCTTTTTAACTTCTACAACAGGCTTTTTAACTACCTTATTATTGTTTGTAGAACTTTGTGTTTGCTCTTTCTTTTTAGTAGCTGTACTGTGTCTTTCAGTTGTATTATTATTTACAGTTTCTTTCTTTTTAGTAACTGTATTGTGTCTTTCAGTTGTATTATTATTATTTACAGTTTCTTTCTTTTTAGCAACTGTATTATGTCTTTCAGTTGTATTATTATTTATAGTTTCTTTCTTTTGAGGTTTACTAATTTCACTATTGATATGAGCTACTTTACTTGAAGTATTATTTGATGGACTCTGTGAACTTTTAGTGTTATTAGCTTCTTTACTATTATTAGTTTCTTCCTTTTTTACTTCTTCTTTATTATTTTCAGATACTTTTTTTTCAGCTTCTTCTTTTTTCTTATTATCATCATCTTTTACTAATGTTTGTTTTGATTTATTTTCATGTTTAGGTTGATTTTTCTTAGACATTAAAAATGCTCCCCCTAAACCTAGGGCTACTACTAAAACACTACTTATAATTATCTTTTTTCTTTTTATCATTGTTTTATCCCCTTATTCTTTTTTTAATATTACTACATAATACTATTTCTTCTATAGAATTTTTTTGGAACATCATCTGGTCTAGCTGATCTAGTTTCTTCATCAAATTCTATATTGTAATTTTTATCATATTTAAAACTCTGTCTATTTTGTTTTAAAAGAGAAGCATCACTCATAAATGAATTGTTCATACTTCTTACTACTTTTTTTATATTTTTGTTTAAATCTCTAGCTTTTCTATGTTCAAAACTATATTTTTTTAAATTTTGACTTATATAATTTCTTATATGACCATGTGATTCACCCAATATAGTAGCAATTTCTTTGGCATTATATCCTTCGATATACTTAGCCTTAATAAATTCAAGTTTATTTAATTTTTTTAATCCTTCTCTAATCTTCTTTTGTTCCTCGTGAACCTTTTTAAAGTCTTTAAAGTTACGATTAATCAGCATCTTTATAGAGCCTTCACTCTTTTGTAATTTTTCAGCTATCGCTCTAGCTGAATAGCCTTTTATGTATAATTCTCTAACTTTATTCTTCAAAATTTGATCACCCCTAAAAAAGTATATATTTATGCAAATTTTCAAAAAGTGTCATCTTAAAGGTAACATTTTTTTATTCGCTTAAATTTCTTTAAATTATTTGCTTTTCATTAAATACTTTTTTATGTGTACATAATAGCATTTACTCTGTCAACTTGTCAACTATTTTGAGCCTTTTTTATCGGTAAATTTTTGTGTACTTTTGTATTTAATACCTATATCCTAACATTCAATCTGTCAACTTGTCAACTATTTTTAAACGATATATTCGGTAAAAATTCGTGTACTTCGCAATATTAATCAAATATTACGTTCATTATTGTATTAAATCATTATAAAATAGACTTAATTGAATAAATATTACATTCATTTATATATTTATAGTTATAAAATATACCTAATTGGATAAATATTACATTCATTATTACACTTGATAGTTGTAAAATATACTTCTAGGAGGGCGGTGATTGAATTGAAAGAAATACAATTTGCTAAAAACTTACGAAACTTACGAAAAATGTATGGAATGTCTATGACTGAATTAAGTAAAGTTATAAATGTTTCAAAACAAAGCATATCTAAGTATGAAAATGGTTGTTATCCTAGTTTTCATATTGTAATTGCTGTAGCAGAAGCATTTAATTGTTCCTTAGATGATCTAGTTTATGGAGATATAGAAAAAAATCCTAATAAAAATTCCCTAGATTTTAAAGATTTTGTAGATAAAAGATTAGATGACCTTAAAAAAGAGTTTAGTAATTTTAATAAAGAATTTAACGGAAAAATTGATGATGCCAAAAGAGAAATTTTTAAATCTATAGAAATTACAGAAGATGAGTGTAATGAAGATAGAAATGTCTAAAATAAAAAGCTCTACGTTGGCAATATAGAGCTTCTCATTTTAATTTAGAAATATAGGAATTTTAGAAATCTAGGAAAGACAACTTAATAAATTAATTAATATATTAATTAAATAAAGTTTTTAATATTAATTAATATGTCTTTATAGTATTAGTATAAAGTAATTATTGTTATGTAAAATATTGATATTAAAAACATTTCTAATTTTGTGGAAAAATAGTACTTAAATTCAATAATATAAGTACTATTTTTTGTTTATGTATATTCAATTTCATATATTAATTTTTTATATGTATTTAGATTTCTAATATTTGTCTATTTTATATGTACGGATATTTTCATCTATGTTTTAGTATAAAATTGTTCATTGAAATATACTTCATTACTTTTAATTTTAATAAAGTATATCTCTTGTAATTCATTTATCTAATCCAATTAGGCACTTCTTTGTAATTTTCTAATATATATTTAGTTACATTTTGCTTTGTTCTTGGTGATAAATCATTATAATAAAGTTCACTTTCAATACAATTTTTAACTAAACTTCCCAACTGATTACCTTTAGAGTTTCTTTCTTCTATTAATCTATTCATATCCTCACCTAGTTCTTTTGTATTAACAAGTTTTCCATCAACTTCTATAGTCATATTACATCTATCGTTATATTCATCTAATTTTGAATTAAACTTTTTATCTTTTTTAGGTACAAAGTTTTTATCATCTTTATATATTCTTTCTAATAAAGAAAAATATTGACCTTCTTTTTCTATAAATATACCTATAGCTTTTGTTAATCTTTCTATATCCCATTTAGACGCTTTATTAATTTTATATTTAGAATCTAATTTTAAATGTGTTTTTGATTCTATTAAAACTATATTTTCATTTTTATTATCACTACTAAAATCTTTAGATTTTTTATTTGACGTTGTAGTAGAAGGATAAGTATTAATAGTAGAAGGATATATCGTACATTTTTGTACTTCGGTTACCGTAGTACATTTTTGTACTTCGGTTATATCTTCACTTATTAATAACTTAAAAACAGTTGGATTTAAATGAATATATATATCACTTTTTACCTTTCCGTCGCTATTTCTTTCTGTAGATTTATTTCTTAATAGTACTTTTGATAAATTACCACTTAACATTCTTTTAATTTTTTGTTTACAGGCTTTTATATATTTTTTATCAAGTTCTATTTTTTCTTTAGCTGTTAAAGAGTTATAATCTTCTAAAGTTTGACTAGGATGTAAAGAAAAAAGAATAGGTAGCTCTTGAATTAAGTAACTATAGCTAACCCAATACCCCATGTCATTAACTTCATTTAAATATATTTTTTTCATATCATTTGTATTTTTAAAGTCTACGAACCATCTTAATAAGACTAGATCCTCGCTATTTAGTCCTATACTTATAGCATTTCTTTGATTAAATCCTTCTATTGTGTATTTCATTGACATTTCCTCCTAAAGAAAAAGCCTTGATACTATATAAAGGCAAGGAGACAGATTTTGAACTGGAATTACCCGAATGGAATTGAATTAATAAACAATTTATGGTATTATAATTATAATTAAATATGTTAATGTTCAAAATATGTCTACCAAGCTATATGTGCCTTCTATTAGTATTAGATCACTTAGCATTTAACTTTTTAAGCGGCAACTTAAATTGTTAAAAGGTAGGCTTTTTTGTTGTTTGATTTTAAGTTAATAATAAATGGATAGGATAAAATTGTCAAATAGAAATATTTATCCTATTATATTGTCTAAACTAAATATTTGACTCATATAAGAATGTGATACTTGTTAAGTAAACTAAGTATCACATTCTTTTTTTATTCTCTTATAAAGGCATATATTAGGATATTTATCCTATTATATGCAAATCTTATTAATAGGTTGTTAAACTATGTAATCAAATTGACCTTTTTATCTAATATATAGATACTATCTTCACAAAATATCAACTAATAATTATCTTTAGATTTAAAATATCGTTAATATATTGTTGGTATATTGTTAATTAAGAAGTGTAAATATAATATTATTAACAATATCTCAACAAGATATTAACTAAAATTTCTATAAAACTAGAAAAAATTGTTAATATGTTGTTGACATATTGTTAATTTAAAAGTATAATTAAAGTATGATAAACAACATCTCAACAAGATGTTAACTGAAAAATAAAAATAAAAGGTGGAGATAGATATGGAAAATATACAAGAAATAGGATTTGATTGTGGTCGTGGATATGTAAAAGCATATAGTGAGGTTGATGGATCAATCCATCAAACTAAGTTTAAATCGGTTATAGGTGATGGTAGAGATATAGATTTATCAGATTTTAACAAAGTTCATAATCCTGATAATATTATGGTTTCTGATAATCCTAGCATAGAGAAACCAAGATACATAGAATTTGAAAATGAAAGATATTTTATAGGATTATTAGCAGAGAAAGAATCACAAGCACCAATAAGAAATTCTAAAGATAGTAAAATAAGTGAAACAGTTAGAGTTTTATTAGCTTCGACTTTAAATGATATAGCAGTTAAAAATAAAGTTAAAATAATGGTAGGTGTACCATATAAGAGTTATAGAAAATCAGTACTTAAAGAAGTTTTAGATACTTATAAAGGACATATATTTAAAGTAAAAGATAGAATTACTGGAGCTACGAAAGAAATTCAAATAGTAGATATATCAATTTTAAGAGAAGCAGATGCGGCTGTATTACATGCTTTAGGAGGAAATATAAATACAGAAAGACCAATAGGTTTAGCAACTATAGGCTTTAGATCATCAGAGTTATCTTTCTTTGATAAAAACTTTGCATTTAATGATAAGAAATCTACAACTATAGAGTTTGGTAATAGAACTTTATTAGCAAGAGTACAAAGTGATTTAATGTCTGAAGGTATTACGAAAGATGTTAATGAAATAGATTCATCAAATGATTATAATGATAAAAAAGCAAAGGTATTTAAATTAGGATCTGAAAACTTATCACAAAGAATAGAAGATATTTGGATTAATCTAAGTGAAATGGACTTATATATTGCAGGAGGTACAGCACTTAACCTTAATTTTGATGAACAGTTTAAAATAGTAGATGATGCCCAAATGGCAACAGCAAGAGGTTTATTTGAAGCAGCACAAAGAAGATTTTAGGGAGGTGGATTAGTTGTCTAAAAAATCTAGTACTATACATATAGAACAATGTTTTTGGGATTTAATAGAAGATTATCAAAATGCTAATGGTATGGATAGTAGAAATTTAGCTATTGAATGTTTACTTTCTGAATTTAAGGCATTAAAAAGCCTAACTCAAGTAAGTTTTAATATTAATCAATCTAATTTAATTGATAAACATACAACTAAAAATTCTAAACCTCAACAAGAAGATCTTCTTAAACAGAAATTATTACAAATGGAAGATGATATGCCCGATTAAAATAATTTTTAAATTTAAATAAAAAATAAAGAGTGCTATAGTTGGTTTCTATAACACTCTTTACAACATGTTTAAGTTATAAATTAATCTACTTTATCTTTATATAACAGATGTATAACAAATGTTTCATTAATTAAATTATAGATGTAATACACTTGCTATGTTAGTGTGCATATTAAAAAATGGCTAACGCATTGCTTATTAATCTACTAAACAATTAGCAAAGAACACTAATTGTCACGCAAATTAAACGCAATTTTGTTGTACTTGTTGTATTAATTATTTTATAATCATTTAATTAAAAAAATAAACAGAAACTTTAAGATTTAGTTATTAAGTTGTTAAAATCGAATATACAAAAAAAACCCCATATATAGGAGTTACTTATAAAAAACAAGTATATATATATATAAGTAACTCCTAATTATGGGGTTTTTTTATATATAATAAATATAAAAGACTAGATTTCTCTAGTCCTTTATTATTAAAATGGTATTTCTACATTATCTATATCAAATTTTAATTGTTCATTTACAGGGATCTTCTTATAATCTTGATGAACTATTGAGTTTTTAATTAGTGTTTGCTCTGGAATATATGATTTACTTTTTCTGTAATTTATCTTTTCATCAATAATATTATCAAGTGTATCTATTTCCACAGCCTTTTTATGATTGTTATGTATTGTTTTATCTAAAGAAGATGAAATTAAACTTGTTATTCCATTTTTAGCTTCTTGATAAGATATTCCTTGTCTTTCTTCCATGTATCTCATATGTTTTTGGAGTTGCTCCATGTTATAGTGAAAGTGAAAACTTGAATAGTAAAAATCGAATCTAGGGAATAAATTCTTATATTCTTCTAATAGATATGTTTTTACTTTTCTTTTAAATTCTTCCCATCTTCCAAATTCAAAAATAATCCCTTTATTTCTAATATTCATTTTTTCCATTACTTCAAATTCAGCTTCCATTATAGCATTATGCTCGAATACTGTTGCATGGTGATGTATACCTTTTTTATCAACCCATGTATAAGAATATTTATAGCCTATAGCCTTTTGAGTTATTAAGACTTGAATAGCTTTCTTAACAGCATTTATACTTCTATTATCTATATAGTCTATACATTCATCAACAGCTATAGACGATACTCCTAATGAAATTGCATATTTTTCATTCAAACATTTTGCATTAATATAGTTTTCATTGATTAAGTTTAATTTTCTTAATAATAATCCTTTACTAAAACCTATAACCTCATCTTGTTCAAGATTATAATTACTTAGTAAATTACATAATAAATATCTTATGTACTTTGCTTGTGTATTATTATTTCCTAACTTTCTTTTATCAGTTTCCTTAACTAATTTTCTTTTATCCATTTTCACACCTACAGTATCCTTAATACAAGTAATAAATATCTTATGACCTTCTTTATAAAAATCACAATACCTTTCTAGCTCTTTAAATTGAGCTATCCTACTATTATTTGCTTTACTTGTTGGCTTTATGCCAAGTACCTCGCATAGCTCTTTATATTTATACGGATGTTCCAAGATTAAGTTTTCAATTTTCATTTGTATATACTCCTAATTAAGAATTATTTTAAATTAGGGAACACAAACAAACCTTGACACTCTCATTAAATACCTATTGAATAGTTTATACATTATAGTATATAATATAGGTAATTAAAAAGTCTGATTAGTGTTTTATAACAACTGCTCTATTAAATATAGCTGTTAGTTATGCAGTCTGTTGTGAAACCTTTTAAAGCTACCTTGATTGCAGTCAATGTAGCTTTTTTAATATAATTAATTATATCATAAATTTACATTCTCTATCAAAATTAAGCAAAAAATAAGTAAACTGGTCAATGATCCAAATGAATTAAATAATTGAAATGCTTTTATTTATTTAGATATATAATCTATGTCTACTCTATTTAATTTTTTTAAGTGAAGAAAAACTCATTATAAATGGTTTTAACATATATTCTTTGATTGTTAAGTTCTTATAAACTCTCTAAATCTTATTATAGAAGATTTATATTAAATTTATTTTTAGGGCAACTGTATCTTTCACCCAAAAAGTAACGCTTAGAGAGGTCTATTAATTAAATTAAATGTAGGTGTTTCATCTACGAGCAAACACCTACATTTAAATAATTAATGACCTCTCGTTGCTATTTTTGGGTACCCGAAAGGTTGCAAAAACCTTAAAAACCTAAAAGCTGATATATCAAAAAATATAAAAATAGGACAATGATTCAAACAAGTTGTATCATGGTCCTATTTTTATATTTTTTATTATTACAGTTTCTTGCCCCCAACAGCATATCATTTCTCTCCCTTACTTTATCAATTCCATAAATAAAAAAATTTTATTGATGCTAAAACAAGTTTAGCAGCAATAAAATTTTTTTATTTATTACATTGACAAAGCACTCGGAAATGAAAGCTTTATGGCAACAAGAAACAACCCGACAGGGGGGGCATAGTTTCCTCCTAAGTTTCTTGAATAAAATCGAAAGGAGGATATTATGGATATAATTATATCACTTTTTAAAGTAGTAAAAGAAATTTTAGACTTTGTGGTAATACTTATTAATATCGTAATGTTTTTAGAAGTTAGAGCAGAAAAAAAACGTCTAAAGTCTAAATTAAACCACAGGTATAAGAAAAGAGTGCCTTCAAAAAGAAAGCACCGCTAATCTTAATCTTTTATTCTTTTTATGTAAGGTAGGGTGGAGCCTACCTTACAGATATAATTATACTATAATTAATTAGAAAATGAAAAGAAAAGTCTTATATTTTATATTTATGATTTTATATCTATTAACTATTAATTTTCATAAATTGTCCTTAATTAAGGTTTTCAATTTAATATTTACATTTGCTATAGTTATAAACATGATTCATCTTTATATTTTAACTAGAAACAATAAGTAGGCTATTAGATAATCTAATAGCTTACTATAAAAACATTAAATTTTAGGAGATTAAAAATGACAATTAATAATATAGAAAAAATTTACTACATACAAAAAGAAGAAATTCAATTAGGAGAAACTACAGTTTATACTCCACAATTTTATATAGATTATAATTTTGCAAAATCGGAATTTGAAAAATGTATTAAGCATGAAAAAAATAGTTTAGATTATTTAGAAGAGGAAACAGAGGGATTTGATTATATAATGTTAAAAGGTGGAGATGAGTGGGGTAAGATAAAAATAGAACTTTATTTAAGGTCTAGAGAATTGAATAAACAAATAATAAAATAGCATGGTTATACCATGCTATTTTATTATTAACTATGTTGCTCCATGAAATTTTTTAGAGATTGACTCAATAAATCAACTTTTTTAAATTGCTTATTTTCATTACAAAAATTATTAAATTTTTCTAAGATTGTTTTATTAATCCTTAATGTAGTAGTAGTAGTTTCAGTATCTTCTAAATTTATGATAATTTGTTGTTTAATAACAGATGTATTACGTCTGTGTAATTCAATTATTTCTTTTAATACATCATAGTTATTTACTAAATCAAGTAAATTTTTTTGAATCTTTTTGTCTGATTTTTCTAATACAGTAACAATTGAGCTATTATTACTTAAATCTGTATTTTCATTATATATAGCAGATGTATTACATCTGTTTTTATCCTGTATAAGCTCTTGTGAGCTATCTTTAGTATCTTCATTGAAAGTATATTTATTTAAATCTTTAGAATATGAATAATTAGCTTTTTTAAATCTATCTCTAATTGTACTTCTTCCAACTCCAAGCTCTTTACAAACAGATGTTATACTCTTGTTATTTTTAAGTTCAGAATTTATAAAATCTATTTGCTCCGATATTTTTAATTTATTAAATTCTTCTTTATTCATAGTTAAACCCACTCCTTTATAACAGATGTTATACACCCATTATATAAAGTATAGCATAGTAGATATTATAATCTATAAGATTTTTATATATAGAATGAATTAATTTTAAAAGATAAAATCTAAAAGCTGATATATCAAAAAATATAAAAATAGGACAATGATTCAAACAAGTTGTATCATGGTCCTATTTTTATATTTTTTATTATTACAGTTTCTTGCCCCCAACAGCATATCATTTACCTCCCTTACTTTATCAATTCCAAAATAAAAAATTTTTATTGATGCTAAAACAAGTTTAGCAGCAATAAAATTTTTTTATTT
>NZ_JADMRK010000011.1:38877-50483 GCF_015560225.1 Romboutsia sp. BSD2780061687b_171204_C1
TTACTTTATCAATTCCAAAATAAAAAATTTTTATTGATGCTAAAACAAGTTTAGCAGCAATAAAATTTTTTTATTTGTTACATTGACAAAGCACTCGGAAATGAAAGCTTTATGGCAACAAGAAACAACCCGACAGGGGGGGCATAGTAACTTGATACTAATAAGTTTAAATTAAGGAGGATTTTAAAAATGAAAAAAATAATTTTATATGTTAAGAATGGTAAAGAATATGAGGTATACAAATTTGAAAATTTAGGTGAAGGACAGAAAGCATTTACGGAAAGACGTAAAAAGAAATTTGATTACTTAGAATTGGGTATAGATGATTTAGACCGAGAAGGAGGAAGATATGAAATAGTTAGAAGTATTCGCCTGTAATATAAACAAAGTGCCAAATTGGCACTTTATTTATATTACAATAAATTTTATATTAAATTTAAGATTTTTTAGAATCTAAAAGCTTCTTTTTATTTTTTGCTCTTATCAAAGTAGATTTACTTATTCCTGTAAGTTCCGTAACTTGTTTATATGTATGATTTTCTAATAAAGATAAAGCATGATCTATTTGTTTTCTTTTATAAACTTTAGGTCTACCTTCTACAAAGTTAGGGTCTTGTTTTGCTAATTCTTTTCCACTTTGAGTTCTTTCTATTATTATATTTCGTTCCATTTCTGCAACAGCTAATAATGTAGTAAGGAAAAACTTACCCATTGTAGTATTTTCTAATAAACCTACATTTAAAACATGAACAGCTACTCCTTTTTTAAATAGTCCTTCTATAATCTGAATACCTTCTACTGTATTTCTAGCTAGTCTATCTAACTTTGTAACAATTAAAGTATCATTTTCTTTCAAAGTATTTAGTAATTCATTTAAAATAGGTCTATCTAATTTTGTCCCTGTGAATTGTTCTTCTAAAATTTTAGTATCGGGATATTTTTCTAAAATTTCATTTTTTTGAGCTTCTAATCCAAAACCTTCTAATTGATTTTTAGTAGATACTCTTACATAACCGTAAAACATAAAAAATCTTCCTTTACTATTGATTTTAAGATGTATTTATGACACTAATATATGACACCTTTTAATATGTTGATTTTACTGAATAAAAAAAAAGGTGTCAATACTGTAAAGTTATGACACCTTGAAAGTTGTACATGAAAATATCTATTTATTTTTATATACAACTTTTGATTATATTAACTTGAAATATGAAACTTTAGCTTAAGATTAAATATATTTTTTATAAACTTTATACCAATATAACAAACTTCAATTACAATTAGACTAAATGATATTATATTGCTCCATAATGTTCTCCTATAAGTGGTTTAAACTTCATATTATACCTATAGTTACTAATGCTATAAAATTATCTACTTTCTAAATCATTAACTTTTTTCTCTAAGTTAGATATTATACTTTTTATTAATTTTCTATTTCTTATATGATTTTTAATAAATCCATATATAGCAATAGGTATTAGTATCCATAGTATAATATTTAAGATTTGAAAGAAAAATTCATATGTAATAGGCACAATTTCACTCCCTTTATATACTTAATTTGTAACATTATCTATCTCATTATAACATAATCAATATTTTTATAGTGTTCTAAAAAATCCCTGTTTTAATGTAAACATAATACTGTGTGTTATAATTAAGTAAATAATTGTATGATATTGTACATCTTTTGTTAGGAGTGGAAGTATTAATGGCTTATGTACATGAATTTGGAATAATTGATTGTATTGAAGAAAATATAGATTATAGTTATGAACCTAAAAAATATAATTGTATTTGTGTAGATGGTGACTTAATTGATGAAATATATCATAAGGAGTTTGGAAATAAAATGAAAACACTCGAAACATTTGCTCATAATACAAATAGACCATATAAAGATCTTGTATATTACGGAATAACTTTAATACCTCCAAGGTCTCTTAAACAATTTTTAAATATTGTTATTGAAGAAAACATAGATTGTAAATCAGAAGAACTTGAAATATTGATAAATAAAATATCTGATGCTATTAAAGAAGATAAGTGGTTAATTCATTATGGAATTTAATTAAATAGGAGAATATGTTTCTCTCTTTTTGCTAATAAAAAGAGAGTGAAATTATTACTCTCTTAGTTGTAAATCAAATGAAGTTAGTTATTACTATTTCTTATTTTTTCTTCTAATATTTCTGCTACTACTAGATATGCAATACCTACAACTAAAGAAACTATACTTAGTGTTGTAAGAGTATTCCCTATATAACTTAACATATCTGAAAATAGTTCTGAACCCCAAGAAGAAACATTCGAGCTAAAAATTGCTGCACTTATATATTTTGTTGAAAATAATATTGCTGATATTAAACAAAATATTGTTCCTGTCCCTCTTCTATTCATATTTTATCCCCCCCTACGTTGTTATTTATTTTTTAATTTGATAACTTAATTATATCATACCTTTAAATTTAGAGTGTACTTTAAGTTTACTATATTTTTTTATATCTTTGTGTTCCGCCATTATCAGGAAGTGCTTCTACCGATAATACATTTAAATCTACAACTTTCTTAAAGTTTTTGCCTAAGCTATATGTTTGATTTAAACTTTGTAAATTTGACCATTCTTTACTTGTAAATAAATCTTCTAATATAAATTGCTGATTACTTGCTAATGTTTCTAACCTTCCAATTGCTCTACTTAATAAATCCATCTATTCCACCTCTTTATATAAATTTAATATTAAATAACTTAAAATATTTTAAGTTTATTTTAATTATTAAACTTCATCAAAGAATATAGTTTTTATAAACTCGCCAACTCTTAATGATTCAGATTTTTTTAAATCCTTAGGTATTTCTATTTTTACATTTACGTCTGGCCTTATTGGATATTCAACCGTTATAAATTCTTTTTCGTCTAATTTATCTTCTACAACTTCTCCAAGTGCTATTTGAATATCTCTATATCTATGTGTTAGTTCTGCACATGTTTTTGGTACCTTCAAAGAGCTTCTTAAATCCAATGTTAAATCATTTCTTAAAACTGGCTCTCCAATCCATTTTACACCTCTTTGATGTGGATACCCTTCACCAGTAGCTTTAGTTTCATCATACCTATAATCAGTTGCTATTTCACCTATATAAACAATATCTCCATATGGTACAACTACATAATCTCCTCTGCTCATTCTATTTGCTATTATATCTAATGTTGATTTATCACTAGACATTGATCTAGCACTTTCATATTCATATGTATTATTAAGCATTTCTCCAATATCATTTATATCTTTTCCTACTAAACTATCTATATCATCCCAGCCTGCTCCAATTAAGTTATCTGATTTAAACTCTTTCATTCTATCAATATTATTTGGTAGTGGTCTAAACATCCATGCTCTTCTCATATTCATATCCCTTCCATTATTATTTGTTATCTAAATAATATCACCATTAATAAAGTAAATCAATAGAAGATTATAGATAATTATAAGTTATCTATAATCTTCTATTGATTTACTAATCATACTTTACTATTTTTTACGATATAGATTTAATAAATACCATAAACTTAAGCATTTTCAATATATTAATTATAAATATCATTAGTTATTTTTTATTTTTCATATGAACTATTTTAATTTATTTATCAAAGTTTGTCGAATTAAAAAAGATTGAATCATTTAACAATGATACAATCTTTAACTTTATATTTTAACTATATGTTTACTTGTGTAGCTGCTACTAACGATTCTACATAGTCCATATCATGTACTATTTCTTGGTTATCCATTATATCTTTAATAATTTTTATACATTGAACATCATCATCTATAGTTAAGTTTTTTGCATATTCATAAGCACTTAATGGCTTACCTTTTGTAGTATCTAATGTATATGCAGGATGTGCACTTTCAAAATTACTATCATGAACATACCTTCTTGATATGCCATCATATGCAACTTGATTCGACTCAACTACTTGCTCCCAGATTCTTAAATTTAATGTCCAAGCAGAATTTCTATTTCCTGCTTTATTAAACATCTCATCCCTATCATGCACTACATGATGCTTTATACTAAAGTGTGTTAGTATTTTTTGATAGAAGATCATATTATTTTTAGAACCTGTATTTAATACATATATATCTCTATCACTATAATACTTGTCAATTATATGCCTAAATACAATAGCTTCTGTATCTCCTTCAACTAAAATAACTTCATCTGAGTAAAATACCTCACATACATATGGATTAAATCTATTTATCATTTGTACATAATCTTTGTTTTCTTCAGACTGGAATATATTATGACCTACTTGATAAGTTTTTGTATATTCATTCTCATCTTTAACTACTCTTACTAATGATGAGTGTGGCTTTGATATATCCACCATTATTGGAGAATGTGTAGCACATAGTATTTGGAAGGGGCTGTCTTCAACTAAATCATATAACTCTTTTCTTAAAGACCTAGAAGCTTTAGGATGCATAAATAACTCCGGCTCTTCAAATAAAATTAAATACTGCTTTCTATTAGAACTTGTGTCATTCTTTAAAAATGCTATAAAGTTGAATAAAGCTTGTCTTATAATACCATGTCCATGCTGATTTATATTTTCTCTTCTTTCTATACCTTCCTTTATAACATTTACAGAGTGATTACCTTTAAATGCTTTTATAACATCTATACCTTCTTCATCCTTCTGTTCTATTTTTAATGTGAGCTCTGGAAATATATTATTAAATCTTTTACTAATTTTTTCATTATAATCTAATACATCATCTGATCCCGTTATCTTTCTTTGTAACTCTGTTATTTTATCAAAAGCTTCTTTGTATTCAGCTCCAAATCTATCCTCTATCTTTTTTAAATAATCCTTTTCGATTATCTCATTAACTTTCTTTTCAAATGACTCTGTAGTTTCTAGTGCATTAATAAATATTGGCTCTGGTGCATATTTAGTAAATAAACTGTCTAAACCTCCAAATCCATTTTTTACGAAATCTTTCACATCATCACTAGGATTGTATGTATACTTTGTAAAAGTCTTATCTGCCTTATCCCATACCTTTTTTATAATAATTCGATTTGTCTCTGGATTTACCCACTTATCAATCCAATCTGGCTCTTTTGATGAAAATTCTTCATTTTGTTCATCAAAATCTTCCTTCAAAAACTCTCCTATAATTTCGATATTATTACTCTCATCATAATTATAGAAATCAGACTTTTCCGCCTTTTGCTTTGAATTTACAAAGAACTCATATGCTCTTAAAAATGTTGATTTTCCTATATCATTCTGCCCTATTAAAAATATTATATTTGAGTCTTCAAAGTTTATTATATTTTGTTCCCCTTTTAAGCCTCTAAAGTTTCTGATTGTTAATTTACACAATTTCATATTTGATACTCCCCTATCTTAAATGATATTATATACATTCTTATACATGCGTATCATGTAAAAAATTAGAATGGTCACTAAAGTTCTGTATATGAAAATTCATATCATACTTAGAAAAATTTTTATTTTTCTTTTGAATATTTAACTCTGGAGAAAATAAATATATTAGCTGAGATTCTACACTATCTAATAATTCTAATGCCTTTTCTTTTGGTTGTATCCATTCTAACGGTAGATACTCTTTATCAGGTGTTAAAAAAACTACACAACAGAAATAAATATTCTTATCTAATCCTTCATATTTTGGATCATGTAGCTTTATAGCTACTTTATGTCCACCTGAAAATCTATTTTTTCTAGAAGATGTTTTTCCAATATATACAACTCTTTCTAACTCACCTCTACCTACTGTTACTATGTATATTGGATAGCAATGTCTTGGTGGCTTTCCGAGTTCTTGTTGAATCCATTCTGACTCTTCTTTATCTAAACTTGTATCAAAATCTCCATCTACTATCTCCATAGCTTCTTCTATATAATTTTTGGTATTAAACCATGATATCGATAAACTTTGAGCTGAAGCTCTATCTATTTCATGCAAATAATAATGTTTATCTAGACTTAAGAAACTTCCATATTCAAAGAGCGGTTCAATTTTATCTATAGTTGAAAATATAGGTAAAGTAGACCTTCCTTTAATCCATTGTGAAAGTGGTGAAAAATCCCCCATAAATAATTCTCCTTATATTTTTTCAATAATAATCACCTACATAATTTAGTTATCTAGGTGATTATTAATCTTTTATACAAATATCTGTTGTAATAATCCTTTTTTATATTCATTTAAAGAATCTAACTTCTCTTGCTCTTTAGCTATTTTAAAATCAATATTGTTCAGGAATTTAGCTATTTTTATTTGCTCTTGTTCTGTAGGCATATTTAATCTAATTTCCTTTAATTCAGTTTTATTAAATTTAGGTTGACCGCTCTTCGATGTTATTATATCTAAGCTATCTCTAAACCCTTTAGTACTAAACAATTGATATAAAAATAAATTAGAATTTTTAGAACTCCTTAAAAGGATGCTGTTCGGAGCTAAAACATTATTCTCATTTGGTAAGTTTTCTGGTTTTACAAAATAAACTTCCCCTATATTTCCAACATTAGGTAGTATGATACTTTCTTTATTTAAATTTACTCTATATAAAAATTCAAATGCATTTTTATCTACATAAACAAAATTATTACTATTTTTAAACTTACTTTTCAAATCAACAGTTCTAATTAGCTGGGCATAATCCTTATCATTCTTATATTGTACATTTTCCCTTATAGTTGCAAAACTTCCTGCTGCAACATAGTCTGTTATAATATCAATGCATTCTCCAAGCTTCTTCTCTTCCCACTCAGGATAATCTCTACCATCATCATCCTTAAACCTTAACTCCCTGCTAAAAATCTTTTGCATCATACCCTTCTTATAATCTTTAAGAGCCTCAACCTTCTCACCTTGAAGAGAAATCTTATCATCAATTAAAGAAAAGAAAGAAGCTATTTTTTCTTGTTCTTCTTTTGAAGGTAGATTTATTTCTACAGAATTAACTAATTCACTACTTATATTATCAACAACTCCTCCTGCAGCTAATCTTTTATATTGTTTCTGAATAGCTGGTGAAGTTAATAGTTGGCATAGATAGTCCCTATTAAAGTTTTTATTATAGTTTTTTAAAACAAACCATCCATCATGAATATATCCTTCAATAGCCATAATATAAGGCCTTCCAAAACTCATTGAATTAGATAAAATTAAATCTCCGACATCTACAAATCTTGATTTCTTTGCACCTTCAGGTGTTATTTTTTCTTTAGTTTCATATATTACAGTTGAGTCTTTTGAAACATCTCCAATTTTTATCCAGTTTACTCCATCATCTGAATTCGTAACATACTGATTTATAGGCCTAGGAGAACTTCCTCTTTGAAGTAAAACTAGGTCTTTAAACTTATGATGCTCTAAACCTTCACTAAACTCTTTAAATCTAAGCTTCGGTGTCTTATTCATATCATCCACCTCCCCTTATAATCCAAGCTCTTTTAAGTAAACTGCTAACTCATCATCAATACTAGCTATCTCTTTATCAATACTTTTAATTCTTTCACTAACAGCTTGTATATCTATTGGCTCTTCTTCCTCAAAAGTATCAACGTATCTTGGTATATTTAAGTTGTAATCATTTTCTTTTATCTCATCCATAGTTGCTACATAACTGTACTTATCAATAGTTTCTCTTTTCACATAAGTATCAACTATCTTATCAACCTGAGCATCTGTTAAATTATTTTGATTCTTTCCTTTTTCAAACTCATTAGAAGCATCTATAAATAATATATTATCTCCATTCTCTCTACACTTCTTAAATACTAATATAACTGTAGGTATACTTGTACCAAAGAATATGTTAGCAGGAAGCCCTATAACTGCATCTAATACGTTTCTTTCCTCTATTAGATACTTTCTTATCACTCCTTCTGCTGCACCTCTGAAAAGTACACCATGAGGAAGTACAACTGCCATTGTTCCTTTATCATCTAAATGATGAATCATATGTTGAACAAATGCAAAGTCTGCTTTTGACTTTGGAGCTAATTTACCATAAGCACTAAATCTTTCATCATCTAAAAACTTAGGATCTGCACTCCATTTAGCCGAGTATGGAGGGTTTGCAACTATGGCTTCAAACTTCATCCCTTCATGCTCTGGATGCTCTAATGTATCATCATTCTTTATATCAAAGTTTGTATAATCCACATCATGAAGTAACATATTCATACGAGCTAGGTTGTAAGTTGTTGATGTAAGCTCTTGTCCGTAGAACTTTCTAACTTTTGCTTCTTTTGCTACACGAAGTAGAAGAGAACCTGAACCACAAGTTGGGTCATAAACATCCTTTAAGTCAGTTTTTCCAACTGTTACAATCTTTGCTAAAATCTTACTAACTTGTTGTGGAGTATAGAACTCTCCTGCTTTTTTACCTGCATTCGCAGCGAATTGAGATATTAAATATTCATAAGCATCCCCAAGTACATCTATTTCAGAATCTTCATGTGCAAAGTCTATTTCTGCTATGTTCGCCATTACTTTAGCTATAAGTTTTGAACGACTTTTTACGTCTCTTCCTAACTTTGTAGAACCTAAGTCCATATCGTCAAATAAATGGTCAAAGTCTTCTTGGCTATCTGCTCCTAATGTAGATTCAGTTATATCATTTATTGCTCCTTGAAGCATTTCTATATCAAACTTTCCATCTTCTATTGCTTGAAGTAATGTTGAGAATAAGAATTCTGGCTCTATAAAGTATCCTAATTGCTCTAATAACTCTTCTTGTAATGCTTCTCTATATTCTTCATCCTCCCAAGCATCACGATAGCTTATATCATCTTCTGATAATAAGTCCTTAGCTCTATTTTCAACTTTTTCACTAAGGTATCTATAGAATATTAATCCAAGGATATAATTTTTAAATTCATTGGCTTCCATATTTCCTCTTAAATCATTTGCTATAGCCCATAATCTTGTATGTAATTCTCTTTGTTGTTCTTGTTGTTTTTCACTTACTTGCATGGCATTGCCTCCTTTAATTTATTAATCATTAATTGTTTATAAAAATCTTTTTCTAAAATACTTTTTTCATATAATGCTTTTTCTTTTTTTCTTCTTAGCTCATAGATTTTACCTAATTTTCTTTGTGTTTCAATACTAGGTAACTCTATTTCCAACTCTCTAAGCATCTGTACTGATAAAGCCATTATTCCCATAGATCCTTGTGTTGCTATTTGTAGTTGTCTTTTTATATTTGGATGCTCATTAAAATACCAAGTAAAATAATTTGGGTCTATTTTAGATTCATCTAAGTGCATATAAGCAAAGTTTGAAGGTATTATTTTTCCTTCATGGTGCTTTTCTATTACATAAGCTTTATGTACTGTAAGCCCTACAACAACTACGTTTTCTTTTGATAATAAACTTTTATCAAAAGTTTCTTTACTTACTGATACAGTTTTTCCTTCTGATTTTAAATCATAACTTCCCATTTCTATATTTAAATCTTGTATTGTAAATAAAGGTATTTCTTCTTGCAGTTCATCTGGTTTAGCTGTAATTCTAGATGTGGTTAATCCATGATTTACTTTCCCTAACTTTTCTAACTTCAATATAACACCTCCTTTTCTGTTATTTATATAAATAGCAGAGTATATTTTCTAATTTAAGCATAATAAAAATAGCAGAAAAGGTCAAGGGATTTTTCTGCTATTTTTTTAAATAACAACTTTATGCGAATTTTCTTACATGGTCATATATGAAATCTTTAACTCGTTTTGTAGCCTCTCTAGCTTTTAAAAGTTTAAGTTTCAAGTCATCCTTTACATCTGAATGTATTTTATTTTTTTCTATTATTCCAGAATACTCATACTCTGAAATATAACCTTTTATCTTATATCTGTTTAACCCTATTTCATTTGCAAAGGTATCTACTTCTTCTTCTCTTTTTACTTCTTCAAATTCTTCATAAGCAGTATCTATATCTGCATCAGTTCCGAGCTCTGGTACTACTTTATTTAAAAATTCTTTTAGTAAATCAACTTTAAGTCTTAACTCTTCATTATCTGCTCTATCAAGCTCTGTTATTACATTTTTAATATCACGAGCCTTTTTCTCTTGATCCGATAGATCTATATCTCTTATTAAATTCATTATATAGCTTACATTGATTTTATCACTATGCATAAGCTCTATTCCAAAGTCTATATCTGCTAGTATTGAAGTCTTTTCATCTTCTTGTCTTTTTACACTTTCATATATTGTAAAGTACTTACTTTTATAGTCTTGGTAGCTTTGTTCATCCATTCCTAGTTTTTCTTCTTCAAATTCAAACTCTGTAAATGTATTTAGCTTTGTTAGGACCTTTGTTAAGTCTCTAAATGCTAATATAAATTTCTTTTTATCTTCTTCACTTTGAAGACTATCTACGTCACTTGGTTCTGGTGTTAAATCTTTTAATTTCTTAAGCTCCTTATGCCATAAATCCAAGTAATACTCATAACTTTCCATTAATACAACATCAGTATTATCAGTTTGTGAGAATAAGCATAATGCTTCATCAGTTCTTTTCTTTAAGTTTCTATAGCAAACTATATTTCCATATGGTTTAGTAGCTTTTTCAACTCTATTAGTTCTTGAATATGCCTGTACTAAGTCATGGTACTTTAAGTTTTTATCAACGTATAAAGTATTTAATGTTTTACTGTCAAACCCAGTTAAGAACATATTTACAACTATTAGTATATCTATTTTTGCCGACTTTACTTTTTTAGATACATCTGAGAAATAACTTTGGAATGTATCTGTTGAATAATTGCAGTCAAACATTTTATTGTAGTCTGTAATCATTCGCTCTAAAGAATCTCTTGAGTGTTCTTCTTTTCCTTCACTTTCTTCATTAGCTCCAAAGCTAAATATTCCAGCTATTTTTAAGTCATGGTTTATAGCTTTAAATGCATCATAGTACTTTACAAGCATATCTATACTTTGAACCGTAAATATTGCTGTATATTGCTTATTTTTAGTCTTAGCACTATGAATATCTAAAATGTGATTTACAACTAAGTTTATTCTTTCATCACACATAAATACTTCTTCTTTATCTATTGCTTTTACTTTTTCATCATCTTCTTCATCAAATCCACCATCAAATGTTTTTATGTATTCAACTGAAAATCCAAGTACGTTTCCATCACTTATAGCATCTTTTATTAAATATGTATGTAAGCATTTCTCAAATAAATCTGCTGTCACTCTACCTTCTTGGCTTCTATTTTCAAAGAATCTTGGTGTACCAGTAAATCCAAAGTATTGAGCATTTATAAAGTGTTTATTTATTGCCTTATGCATGTCTCCAAATTGAGATCTATGGCACTCATCTATTATAAATACTACTTTCTCTTCTCTATATTGGTCCATTATTTTAGCATATTTATCATTCTTTATAGCATTAGCCATCTTTTGAATTGTTGTAACTATAAGTGGCTTATTTATATCTTTTATTTGTTTTACTAAGGTATCTGTTCTATCAGTTGTATCAACGCTATCAGGCTCAAATTTATTGAACTCTGCTATTGTTTGAGAGTCTAGGTC
>NZ_JADMRK010000012.1:0-35423 GCF_015560225.1 Romboutsia sp. BSD2780061687b_171204_C1
CTTTGAAATGACAAACAAAACTATATTTGATATAGATGAAAGATTTGATAACTTCGGAGATGTAATAAATGGGGTTATGTATGGTAGAAATCTATATAACAATGCTTTAAAAATTATGGTATGTTCTTGTATATCTAAAAGATATGATAAAGATCATAATGAAAATCCATTAACTATAAATGAATTAATGGAGAAATTAGAGCCAGATCAAGTTATAGATGAAATAATACCTTTTGCAACAGATTTATACTTAGACTATAGAGGTATTAAAAAATCTAATACTAATAATGAAAATATCGAAGAAAAAAATAAAAAAAAATAGACTTTAGTGAAAAGCCATTTGATATAAATAGGCTTTTTTTTATTGCAAAAACACAACTAAATTTTACTAGACAAGAGTTCTTTGATAGCACTTTTAAAGAAATTGTAATGCTAGTCGAAGAACTCAATAAAACATATGAAGAACAAACTCAATCAAATTCAAATGATGAATATGTTGAAAAAGTTGTAAATATAGATGAAATACCTTTCTTGTAGAAGGAGAGAAAGGAGAATAGATGGGTGATACAGAAAAACGAATAACCGCAAAGATGATTTTAGATGACTCTGGATATTCAAGCACATTAAAAGGTATAAATTCAGAGTTAAAAAATAATAAGAGCGAATTAAAAGCGGCTCAAAGTGGTTTAGAAGCATTTGGTAAATCCACAGAAAGTGTAAATAGAGTTCAAAGTTCATTACAGAAACAATTAGATTTACAAAATAAGAAATTAGAAACTTATAAAAAAAGTGTTAAGGATGCTACAGAAAAACTACAAAGTAATATACATAAAAGAGATGAGTTAGCAAAATCTCTTTCTAGAGCAGAAAAGGCTCATGAAAATGCTATAAAAAATTATGGCAAGGAAAGTAAGGAAGCTAAAGAAACTGAAAAAGCTTTAGAAGAATTAAAAAAAGAACATGATAAACTAGATAGAACTGTAGAAAATAATGCTAAGACTTTACAAAACTATGAAACCCAAATGAATAAAGCCGAAGATGAAGTAAATAAGGCTAAATCTGCTATAAATAAATTCAATAAAGAAGTAGAAAATACTCATGGTATAGGAGATGCATCTAAGCGACTTGAAGATTTAGGAAATAACTTTAAACACGTAGGTAGTAAAGCTCAAGAAATAGGTGGTAAGCTTACTACTCATGTTAGTTTACCTCTAATGGGTGTAGGTGTAGCTGCAGCTCACGTTGGGTTAGAATATGAAGAAGAAATGGATAAAGTTGCTGCTATAAGTGGAGCAACTGGAAGTGATTTTAAAAAGCTACAAGATAAAGCAGAAGAAATGGGGTCTAAAACAAAATTTAGTGCTTCCGAAGCTGGACAAGGTATGGAGTATATGGCCATGGCTGGCTGGAAGACTGGCGATATGCTTGAAGGTATAGAGCCTATTTTAAATTTAGCTATAGCATCTGGAGAGGAATTAGGAACAACTTCAGATATAGTAACAGATGCTTTAACAGGATTTAATTTAAAAGCTAAAGATGCAGGTATGTTTGCTGACGTATTGGCTGCTGCAAGTAGTAATGCAAACACTAATGTTGGTATGATGGGTGAAACATTTAAATATGCAGCACCTGTTGCTGGAGCATTAGGATATAGTATTCAAGATACATCATTGGCTATAGGCTTAATGGCCAATAGCGGGATCAAAGCAGGGCAAGCTGGTACTGCACTTAGAGCAGGTTTAACTAACTTAGTAAAACCTACAGATTCAATGGCCGCAGCTATGGATAAATATGGAATATCTATTAAAAATAGTGATGGAAAAATGAAAAGCTTTAGAGAAGTTATAACAGAGCTTAGAGATAAATTAGGTAATTTAGACAAATCTACTCAAGCGAGTACGGTATCAACTATATTTGGGAAGGAAGCAATGAGTGGATGGCTTGCAATAATAAATGCAAGTCAATCAGACTTTGATAAATTAGCAAATGCTATTGATACTAGTGAAGGTGCTACTGCTAAAATGGCTAAAACTATGAGTGGAAATGCTAAAGGTAGTATTACAGAAATGAAAAGTGCTTTAGAAGGAGCTGGAATAAAAATATTTCAAGTATTAGCTCCAGCCATAACAAGTGTAGCTAATGATATTAGTGATTTAGCAAATAGCTTTAGTAATTTAAGTCCTGAAACGCAAGAATTTATAGTAAAAATGGGTATGGCTGCTATAGCAATTGGGCCAATAACAAATGGTATTGGTCATGTTACTAGTGGTATTGGAGGTTTAATTGGAGCTGTAGGTAAGTTTAAAGCACTAAAAACAGCTGCTACTTTTGGTGATTTTGCAAAAATATTACTTGGTGTAGGAACAGCTACAGAAACTGCTGGCGTTGGACTTGCTGGAGCAGGAGCGGCAGCTGGTGGATTTGGAGCTGCTATAGCATCTGCTGCACTTCCAGTAGCAGGAGTGGTAGCAGGAGTAGCAGCTGTGGGATATGCAGGATATAAAACTGCTAAATATTTAAATGAAGATGCAACTCCTTCTGTAGACCTATTTGCAGATAAAGCTCAATCTACAACGGATAAATTCGGAAATGTAGCTGAAGCAACTTCAAAAAATATAATTAAAATTTCTGATTCAACTAGGAAGTCCGTTAGTTCATATATAGAATTAGATAAAAAAGCAAGTTCTTCACTTATGAATTTAAAAGTAAATTCAGATAAGTTTACAAAAGGAGCTAAAGATTCTGTAATTAAAAACTTTACTGAAATGAGTAAAAAATCTAGTACTTTAAGTAAAGAACAAAGAGAAAAAATGACAGTAGATTTTAAAAAATTAGTTAGTGATACAGGTGTTTTAACTAAAAAAAATAAAGATGAAATAATAAAACAGTATACTGCTATGGTAAATGGTACTAAGGGACTTACTAAAAAACAAAAAGATCAGACTATAAAAGACTTTAAAGATACATTAAATCAAAGTGTCGGACTTACTAAAAAACAATCACAAGATTTACAAAAAATATATACAGATATGGGAAATAAAATCAAAACTGGATTAGATAAAAAAAGAGATGCTGAATTAAAAAGCCAAAAAGATTTTTTTGCAAAATCAAATGCTCTTACTTCAAAGGAAGAAGCAGATATACTTAATAAAACAGAAAAACATTGGAATGATAAAAAAAGTAAAATTGATGAATATCAAAATCAAATAAATAACATCATTAAACAAGCAGCAGATGAACATAGACAAATAACAGATGATGAATCTAAAACTATAAATGATATTCAATGTAAAATGAAAGAAAATGCAGTTAAAACTCTATCAGATAATGAGGTAGAAGCTAAAGTGATACTTGAAAGAATGAAAGGACATGATGAACGTATAACTGCTGAAATGGCATCCAAACATATACAAGAATTAAATAGATCTAGAGATAAATCTATAGAAGCAGCTAACCAAGAATGTGATAAACGTATTGAAGAAATAATTCGTATGAGAGATGAAACAGGTGTAATAAGTAAAGATCAAGCTGATAAACTCATTAGAGATGCTAAAAAACAAAGGGATGAAACTGTTAAAGCTGCGAAAGATACTAGAAATAAAGCCGTTAAAGAGATAACATCTATGAATTCATCAATTTCAAAAGATGTTGATACTACAACGGGTAAGGTTAAAAGTAATTGGGAAAAACTTGCTGATTGGTGGAACAAGTGGAATCCAGTTCCTAAGGTATTCGAGATATTTACTAAAAAACATGATGCTCCTAAACAAGAACACTGGACTGGAACTTCTCATTTTAAAGGTGGATTTACAACTCTACATGAAAGAGGATATGAATTATATGACTTACCAACAGGGACTAGAATCTATAATCATGAATCTAGTGTTGAACTTTTAAAAGAAACTGCGAATAGCTTAGCAGCTAGAATGTCTAAAGGAGCTAATGGTAATATAGAAGTAACTCAAAATATTTATTCTCCGACACCTACTCCTAGCGAAGTAGCAAGACAAACAAAGAATATGCTTAGAGAGTTAGCGATAGGAGGTTAAAATGAGCTTAAATGAAAAATTTATATATATGAATGAAAAAGAAGAGCAGATAGAATTTTCTGCTCTTTCGCCTTTTTTCCTTACGAAAATATCTGGAGTAGCTGGTATTAATAATATTATTACAAGCTCAAATAGTGCAACAGATGGATCTGTTTATATTTCTTCACGATTTTCAGAAAGAAATATAGTGATTCAAGGAAAGCTTAAAAGAGAAAATAGAGATATCAATAGAGCTAAACTTATAAAAGTATTAAATCCAAAACTTAAAGGTAAATTAATTTATTCTAATAAAGATACTAATGTGATTAAATACATAGATTGTAGAATTGAAAAAAGTCCAGATCCTGTTAAAGATTTTATTTCTACTTTTCAGATAAGTTTCATATGTAATGATCCATATTGGAAAGACATGACTATTACAAAATTTAATATAGCTAGGTGGGTGGGGGACTTTAAGTTTCCCCATGTTATTATACCTGGAGGAATAACTATGGGACATAGGCAACCGAGTTTAATTGTTAATGCTGTTAATAATGGAGATATAAAAACTGGTATGATAATAGAATTTATTGCACATGGTACATTAAAAAATCCTAGCTTATTTAATGTTAATACTAGAGAATCTATAAAAATTAATAAGTCTATGGATCCAGGAGAAGTAATAACTATAGATACTAATTTTAGTAGAAAAAAGATAGAAAGTAGTTTAAATGGAGTTAAAACTAATATACTAAATTATTTAGATTTAGCAGGGGGTGGAAGTACATTCTTACAACTTGATACAGGTGATAATCTATTTAGATATGATGCTGATGAAAATTTAAGTAATTTAGAGGTAAATATTTATTTTAATCCTGGTTATTTAGGAGTTTAAATATGGAATTATATATTTTTAATAAAGATTTAGAACTCAAGGGGATATTAGAAGTTTATACATCTTTAAGGTGGATTAGAAGTTTTTATAAAGCTGGAAAGTTTGAGTTACATTGTAAGTTAAATTCTAAAACAAAAGAATTACTAACAAAAGATAATTTAATTTATAAAAAAGATGATACAGAATTGGGATGCATAGAATCTATTAAATTGCACCATAGCAGTAATGAAGATGAAACAATTCAAGTAACAGGTACTTTTATAACAGGTTATTTAAAAAGAAGGATTAATTGGGGTAGACTAACCTTTAATGGATCTTGTGAGATGTTAATGAGAAAATTAGTAAATGACAATGCAATTAATCCAACTAATGCAAATAGAAAAATACCAAACCTAATATTAGGAGATTTAAAAAACTTTAATGATGAAATACATTATCAAAATAGTTTTGGAAATATCCTTGATGAACTCGAGAAAATAAGTAATACCTATAATGTAGGTTATAAGATAGATTTTGATTACATTGAAAGGAAACTTATATTTAATACCTATAAGGGCATTGATAGGAGTTTAAATCAGACAATTATTGCACCTTGTATATTTTCTAGAGATTTTGAAAATATACTTGAACAGGATTATTTTGAAAGTATTAATAACTTTAAAAATACATGCCTAATCGCTGGAGCTGGTGAAGGTCTAGATAGAAAATTAACGTCTATAGAAAATGGCTATGGATTAGATAGATATGAATTATTTGTAGATGCTAGAGATATAGCTGATAAAGATAGAAAAACAAATGACGAAGGAGAAGAAATAGAAATTGAAATTCCACCTTCTAAATATATTCCCTTATTAGTACAAAGAGGAGAAGAAAAGCTAAAAGAATATAAAGAGATAAATACATTTGATAGTAAGGTTAATACAAGAGGAAATAACATTTATAAAAAAGATTATGAGCTAGGCGATATTGTTACTGTATTTGATAAAAAGTGGAATATTCAATTAGATGCTAGAATAACGGAGATTGAAGAAGTTTATGAAAATGGTAATTTAGAAATAAATCCTATATTTGGTAATGAAATCCCAACTATAATAGATAAAATTAAAAGGATAGTGAGGTGAAATAATGGAACATTCTAGTTTTTTTAATGCAAAATTAAGTGATGATGGTACTCCAGATAGAGTATATACTGCCGAAAACTATGCTAATTATTTTTCTAGTTTTATAGGTAACGGAGTATTCCCTAATCCTTCTACAAACTTGCAAGTATGCTCAAATGAAGATATGTTTATAAAAGTATCTCCTGGTAAAGCTTGGATAAATGGATATATGTACTACAATGATAGTGATTTAATCCTTAAAATTGATCCTGCTGATGGAGTTTTAAAAAGAATTGATAGAATTGTTTTAAGGTTAGATTTTTTAAATAGAGAAATAACTTCTATTGTAAAAAAAGGTGAATTCAATAGCTCTCCTATAGGTAAAAGTTTACAAAGAGATGCTAATGCTTATGAATTATGTATAGCTGAAATTTTAGTTAATAATGGTGTTATCTCAATAAAACAAAGTAATATTACAGATACAAGACTTAATTCTGATATATGTGGTATTGTAACTCAAACAGTTAAAACAATAGATACAACAACATTATTTAAAAAGTTAGAAGGTTACATAGACGATAGAGGACAAGATATAGATAAATGGGTGGATCAAGCAACTACTCAATGGGAAAAAGAATTTACAACATGGTTTGATACTATAAAGAATGTTTTAGATGGAGATGTAGCAGGAGCATTAGCCAATAGGATCACATTGATTGAAAAGGAACTAGGAACAAATAAATCTACATTAGAAGCTAATATAAATGCTATAAGAGAGGTGTTATAAATGTCTACTCTTAATGATTTAATAAATGAAACTACTAAAATAAAAGATGAATTAATAACTTGTCACACTAATTTAAAAAACAACTTAAAAAATAGAAATGTTGATATATCTGGAAATAATAATTTCCCAACTTTAATTAATAAAGTTAATGATATCGCTTATGTCAAAGGTTTTGAAAATCTACCCAAATGGTATAGCCCTAGATTTTACGATACATGGCTAAATGCGAATAAAGTACCAGATGCTTGTTATTCCATGGCTTCTATTGTATGCAATAATAAAATCTATGTTATTGGTGGGAGTGGTAGGAATTCCCCTACTACATCAAATAAATGTTATAATCCTACAACAAATACATGGAGCTTTGAATCTAGTATGAACTATAGGAGGTATGGATTAGGACTTAGTTCTGTTAATGGTAAAATTTATGCTATCGGTGGAAATATAAATAATACTTTGGGTGGATATACGCATGTAAACGAGTGTTATGATCCATTATCAGGTACTTGGACGTATAAAGCTAATATGCCTACTTCTAGATATAGTTTAACTGCAAGTGTTATAAATAATAAAATTTATGCTATTGGTGGAGTTATGTCAAGTGAGTTAGTCACAAATGAATGTTATGATCCATTGTCAGATACTTGGACTACAAAAGCTAATATGCCAACTGCTAGACAAGAAGCAACTTCTAGTGTAGTAAATAATAAAATTTATGTCATTGGTGGATACTCAAATTCTAAACGTTCAATAAATATAAATGAGTGTTATGATCCATTATCAGATACTTGGACAACAAAAGCTAATATGCCAACTGCTAGACAAGAAGCAACTTCTAGTGTGGTAAATAATAAGATTTATGTCATTGGTGGCTTTACACATCCAGAAAATCAGAATGAGTGCTATGATCCATTATCAGATACTTGGACAACAAAAACTAGTATGCCAACTGCTAGAAGAAGTTTAACATCTAGCCCGATTGGTAAGAATATTTATGTTTTTGGTGGATATAAAGATGGTGGATTAGATGTTAATGAATGTTATCTAGTAGAATAAAAGGAGGATAATTTATGTCATATAATTATAAAATTTGGAATAAAATTGATAAAATAAATAATTTAGATGCACAATATTATTTAGATGAATTTAAAATACAAAAAGATGATGAAGTTTTTCTAATTATAAATAATGTTGGGAAAGTGGAAAGAGTTGAAATATCTAATAATATAAAATCTACATATAATTTAAACCCTAATTTAAGTGTTGAACAAGTTGCACAAGAATATTTAAGAATAAAAGAAGAAGAAAAAAATAATTCTGATAAAAAAATTAATTACTTAAATAAACTAAATGAAAGTAATGCAAATTTATTAAAAGATAGTGCTGCCAAGTCTATAGAAATAAATAACTTAAAAAAACATAATGCTACTATATTAATAGATAATGCAAATAAAACAAAACAAATAAATAATATAAATAAAAATTTAGCAACAGTAACATTAGAATTAGCAAAATTAAAAGCACAAAAATAAATTAAATAAAAGGAGATATAATATATGTTTTACGAAATGATAAAAGGATATTATGAGGATAAAATGGAAGGCTATGATAATGAAGGAATGAAAGTATTTGTAGAAGCAAATATGATAACTGCAGAACAATATAAAGAAATAACTGGAATGGACTATATAGCATAGTTCTTTTTTTATGGCTAGATTTAATTATCTAGCCTTTTATACTTTATAAGGAGTAGTAATACATGAATGAAAAACTAGAACAACATATATTAGATAACCATGAGAAGAGAATTAATGATCATTCTGCTAGATTAGATAAATTAGAACAAAATCAAGTTGAATTTAAAGTTCAGATACAAAATTTAGTCAAAAGTATAGAAGGACTTACAAGCACATTAAAATGGGGATTAGGCTTTATTATGTCTGGTGTTATTGGGTTCTTTTTTTATGCAATTCAAAACCATTTATTTAAATAGGAGGATAAAATGAATAAATTAAATTTAATAACTAAATTACTTAGTATAAAAAGAGTAATAGCTTTTATGCTAACAATAGTATTTTGCATAATGTCTTTAAATAGTCAAGTTTCTAGTCAAGAATTCTTGACTGTTTTTAGTATGGTAATAGCTTTTTATTTTGGTCAATCAGTAGCTAGAAAAGATAACTAGGAGGGAATTTAAATGAATCCAATAAATACATTAAATACACATGCAGGACATGATGCACAAGGTAAAGGAGCTAGTGGAGCTTGTGCTAAATTAGACAATATAGGCTGGATTTATGAGTCTGTAGAGGACAGGATAGTAAAAGATGAAGTTAATATACTATTAAGAGAAGAAGGAAAAACAGTTTATGATTGTACTGTAGATTCAGCTGGTACTCAAGCTAAAAATTTAAAACAAATAGTTGCTAAGTGTAATGCACATAAAGTTGATTTAGATGTATCTATTCACTTTAATAGTGGTCGTGATGATGAAAAAGGAGATGGAGATAATGCAGGTGTTGAGGTGTACTGTTATGATGAAGAAACTAAAGATATAGCAACTAGAATATGTAATAATATATCTAAATTAGGATTTGATAATAGAGGGGTTAAGTTTAAAAAAGATTATTATGTATTAAGAAATACAAAGGCTCCAGCTATACTTATAGAGTGCTGCTTTATAGATGATAAAGATGATATATTGCTATATAAAAAAGTAGGGCATAAAGCTATAGCAAAAGCAATAGTAGAAGGTATATTAAATAAAAATTTAGATAAAAAGTATACGAATTGTATTTTATATGGAAATGATATAGATAGGGTAGGAGCAGAAATAATCTCTTGGACTAAAGAAGATTGTATAATAAAAAATGTAAAAGATCATATTCCTTGGGAAGCTACTAATTTATTTACTGTAGGTGGACCAGCAAAATCTGAATTAGATAAAATGAATACAAAAGAGAAGTATACTTCTATAGTCGGTTCAGATCGTTATGATACAATAAGAAACTGTTTAAAATTTATAGGTCGTTAAATGAAGATAAAATTGTATAATATAAATATATAAGAGCATGTCAACTCTCGAACTGTAGAGAACAATTCAGTAGTTTCTAGACCTAGTAACTAGAAAAAATAAAAGCGACCATTCCAACTCAGGTCGCTTTTATTTTTTCTGTTGATAAATAATTAAAATTTGTTAGTAATTTTTGTATTTTTGTTGATAAGTGCTAATTTTCTGTGGAGTCAGTTCATTTGTAACTGACATTAAATTTATATTTTTTAATAAAACCATTGCAATAGCTATATTATATTAAAAATGGCATGAAATAGAAAGTTTTATGTCATTTTAGTATGTAGAGATTAAAAGGTTATATTTTCTACTCAATTTACAAATTAAATAAATTATATTACTATTATAGAAAAATACTTGAAGGGGAAGCTTTAGGCAAGATAGGAGTATTAATACTATGGAAAAAAGAATAGAAGTTATAGTTAAAAAATTAGAAGAACAAGGGAAACCAGAAGCTACTATAAGAGGGTGTGAAGGTATATTTAAACTTTTACATAAAGCAGAGATACAAAAACAAAAACACTTAGCAGAGTTTTCTAGAGATGAAATAATAGAAGTTATCGAAAGTAAAAGAGTTTCTAGTAGTAGAACTATTTATAATATAGTTGCATATGTGAATTTAGTAATACAAACATTTAATATAAATATGGAAAAGATAGTTACAAATGAAATAGATTCAAAGAAAATGCTTGTAAATGAGGCAGAAGGATATTTTATAAGACAAGAGATTCAAGATATATGTAATAAATTAGAAAACCCACAAGATAAATTTATCATATATGCAATATTCAATGGGATATGTGGAGTAGAGGTAATAAATCTAAGAAATTTAAAAAGAGATGATATAGATATGAAGAAAAAGAGAATTTATTCAAAAGGGTTAACAATAAACATGGATAATTTTATGTATGATATATGTAAAGATTTATTAAGCACAGATGAATATTATGCACCTGGTAAAACCTATCTTCTTAATAAAGAAAATCCTTATGCAATTAGACCGATTCCAGCAGGTAAAAATATAAATGGAGTAGGAGCATATAGTACTAATGGTATAAAAAACAAAATAGCAAAGATAGGTAAACTTTTAAACGAAAAAATATCTACTGTAAATTTAGTTAGAAGTAATATATTAACAGATTTAGCAGAAAAAGGAAAAATATTTACGTTAGCGGAGATGACGGAATATCTTAAATCAAACAATTATAACTTAGATCCATATCAAACCTTAAAGATATATGAAAAGAAATATATGAATGAAAAAAATAATAAGTCAAATGAAACTATAGAATCATATTCAGAAAATGAGTTAATACTTTACGATGATGAAAGTATTAATGATTCTTTATATGAAGGCAATAGAGAATCTGTCCTTGTAAATAAATATGAAAGGAATAAAAGTGCTAGAAAAAAATGTATAAACAGATATGGAACTAGATGTTCTATTTGTAAATTTGATTTTAAAGAAAAGTATGGTGAGATTGGAACTGATTTTATTCATGTTCATCATATAGTTCCACTAAATACAATAGGAAAGGACTATGTAGTTGATCCAGAAAAGGATCTAATTCCAGTTTGTCCAAATTGTCATGCTATGTTACATAAAATTGATAATCTTAATTATAGAGAAAATATTAAATACTTGAAAGAATTATTAATTAAAAATGAAAATATATAGAATGTATGAAAAATTTAATCTAAAGAGTACTAGAGTAAAATCTAGTCCTCTTTAGATTGTATTAAAATAATAAAAAAGCATAAAAGTAAAACTTTTATGCCAATAGTTTGAAATTAAAAAGACTAGAAATTTAACTTTATTTCTAGTCTTCTATATCTTTTCTTTCTTAATTAGAAATTTAGTTTGATCCTCTTACACTCATTTGATAATTATGATGATGTGGATTTTTTTCTGATAATATTCCAGTGCATTTATTTATTTTTTCCTTATCATTTATTAAGCAAGTTTTTATATATATACAAAACTCTTTATTACAGTTTTTATTCACGAACAACCTCCAAGATTTTATTTTAGTTACATTTTGGTGTGTTTTTATATTTATTGCAGTATATCTCTGCATTGTTGCTTACAAGTCTTTGATATATATAATTCACCATCTAGTTCCTCAAAGTATAATTGTATAGTTTCCATAACTGTCCTCCAATTGAATAATACTTATTGTATTACTTTCTTATAGCTTTCAAATAAATTAAGTGCTTTCTGAGAAGATAAGTCTATGTTATGTTTTTCTAATAATGCTATAAAATTATTAAATTCTCTAAATGTCATTGTAAATTTATTCATTTGTTAAAGTCTCCCTTGAATTTTAACTTCAAATGGTATATACTCTAACTTGCGAGGGAAGGGCATACACCACTTGTGGTTATGTTCTTTTTTTTATTTAATTTTCTATAATATCATCTATATCAAAGTCATACTCATTTCCGTTATTTGATTTATTACTTTCTTTATTTATGACTTTTTGAGGTTCAATTGAACCTATTTTATTTGCTAGTTTTTCTGCTAATTTATCTAAATTATTTTCTACTAAAGAGTTCTTATAATTTTCTTGCCTTTCTTTTTCTAGTTTAACTAAATCTTTTATAAAATTACTTGCAGAACTTTTACTTTTAATAAAATCGTATATGTCTTGCTCCTTATCTGTAAATGTTACTCTTATTTCTCTAGCCATGCTTTTGCTCCTATCTTATAAAATCCTTTAGCATTTGCTTTTATATCTGTTACTGGGATAGTTTGTTCATATAATTTTCTAAATGTAGGATAAACTTTTTCTGCTCCACCACCAGTTAGAATTATATTTGTATTAGATAGATTAGGATATAACCCTCTAAGTTCATTTACTATCATTTTTATACATTGTAACATTATATCTTTTTTATAAGATGTATCTTTATTTAATAAATTTAATTCACCATCGAAATATTTTTTTGCATCTGCTAAATCTATATCTAAATTATAAGGCTTATTTCCTAATACTTTTCTAGCATTTCTATATAGATCTAATAGTCCATATTTTATAGATTCACCATCTATAAATTTACCTAGCTCATTAAACTCTGCTATATCAGTAGTACCTCCACCAATATCTACAACTAATGTCTTTAATCCCTTTTCACATTGTGCCATTACACCATTAGCCTTAAGTCCATAACTTTCTGGAACTACTAATACATCTTCTATATATATTTGTCTAGTTTTATCACCTAACTTTATTTTTCTAAAGTTATTTTCTTTTATAAACTCTTTTAATTCATCTTTACGAGTATTATATTGCCCTGCTGGTATTCCTATAACAAGCTTAACCCTTTCTTCATCTGTAACTTTTGCTATTGTATAAAACATAAGTGGTAAGAAGTTTTCTTTTTCATGTTTTACAAGATTGTTCTCAAATTGCCCTTGTTCCACTACATATTTTTTACCTTCAAACTCGATTACTTCATTTTCACCAAGTTCATCTAAATTAGACCATTCTTTTATTCTGCTTTCTACGATTATATCTTTATCTTCAGATACTCCTATAGTAGTTATATTTCCTACGTCTATACTTACTATACTAATCATATTATTAAAACCTCCAAAAATGTTAGTTATTTTGTATTACAATATATATTGTACATTAGACTAAATGATTTGTAAATAGATTTCTATACAAAAATGTTAGTTATTTCGTATTTTTCTTTTTTTGTTATATTAAACATTTTTATTTTACATACGTATTTGTTAGTAATTTTGATATTTCTGTATTAGGCTTTGTTTTGAATAATAAGTGTATATGTTAAATATGAAAAAATAATTGAGAAAAATAAAACTGGGTTAACAGCATAAATTAATATAAAAGAGAGGTATAGAGGTGTATATACCTCTCTTTTATATTGTTAAGATATATTTACTTAAAGTATTGCTAAAAATCGCTTAGAATGTCATATATTAGATATTTTTAGGATATTCTAAGTTATTTTTAATAGCGTATTCTATACCATGAGATATAACTGTGTCTAATAAGTTTGTCCAATTCGCATCAACACATCTTTTATACATTATTTTTTCTGTTTCATCTGTAGAAACTGATTCTTTATCATTTATCTTTTTATTATGTATTTTAACAATTTCATCATCAGAGTACTTGTCAAAGTTCTCTTTAAAATTATGAAACTTAGTTTTATTGTTCTCGTATGAAGATCTATTAGCATCTAAATCTTCATATGCTTCTATTAAGTAATTCCATGTCTTAAATTTTGATTTTTTTATAGTTTTTTCTATAGACTTTTTCAATCTATCTGTATTTAATTCTAAAATTTTAGCTGATTCTTCTTTATAAGGTATGTGTTTTATTCCTGAAGATTTAAGTAATTTAACATTTACATGCATATTTTCTTTATTTTTACATTGATTTTCTGATATGCCGTGTGATATACTCTTTATATCAGATTGATTTTTTGAATCAGCTATTGATTCGTCTAAGTTGTTAGTAGTGCCAGTACTAGCAACTTTTTTATTTGTCTTTTTTGGTGCTATATGAGGTGTTTCACATTCTTCCGAAATTAAGTCAAACCACTTTTGAGTAAATCTAAAAACTAGTTTATCTCCTAACTCTTCATCACAAATATTTCTAAATTCTATAAAACCTAAAAATTTATAATTCTTTGCTTTTTTCTTCATACTATCAGAGAATTTTTCAAAACGTTCATCCCAATTCTTAGGCTTTATTCCTAAATAATTTTTTAATATGTTTCTAACACCTTCTTTTTTTAAACCTAATATTGGAAGATCCTCTGCTATCTTATTAGGTGTTATCCAATTCCAAGATTTATTTTCTAATATATGTTCATCCATTTTTCCTGTGTTTTTAAAGTGTGCTATGTAATCTAAAATTAATAATTCTTTTAAATCTACATTAGCAGCTAACAACCTATTTTGATCATAGTTAAATATTTTTTTCTTCATGTTTACTACTTCTCTCCTTTGCTAATCTTCTTTCTTGTTGTTTTCTCAATCTGTTTAATTCTTTAGCTCTAAGAGCTTTATAAGCAAATTCTTTTAATTCTTCAATTGTTAAAGTATCTACTTCATCTCGCAAAGATTTTTCATCAAATTCATATTTCATTTTTTTCACCTCTACATTTAGAGTATCATAAGTCATATGACTAATCAAGTGTTTAATTTTAATTTTTTTTATTTATATATCACTCATGAGAGACTATTATAATAGGACTATTATAATAGGACTATTATAATAGGACTATTGGTATATCATGTGATATAACCCCCCTATATCATGTGATATAACCCCCCTATATCATGTGATATAACCCCCCTATATCATGTGATATAGGGGGTATAAATTTAGTATTGTTTTTAAATTTATAATAGTATATAATTTAAAATAAGAACAAAAGCAGAACATATGTTTAGTAAAGGGGGTGATTTTATTAATATAAAAAGATATGAAATATATAATGGGGAGTGTATATCTATAATGCAAAGTATTAAAGATAAATCAATTGATTTAATACTTTGTGATTTACCATATGGAACAACCGATTGCAAATGGGATAATATAATTCCCTTTGACTTAATGTGGGAACAATATCATAGAATTATAAAAGATAATGGAGCTATAGTATTATTTTCAGCTCAACCATTTACAACAAAATTGATTAACTCAAATCTAAAAAATTATAGATATAGTTGGTACTGGATGAAAAATACATGCACAGGGTTTGCTTTTGCCAAGCATCAACCCATGAGAAAAATAGAAGATATAAATGTGTTTTATAAAAGAAAACCATTGTACATACCTCAAGGGCTTAAAAAATTAGATAAGCCTAAAGTGAAAAAGAGAAAAAGTAAAATAAGCAATAAAGACACCATCTACAATGAAGATACATTAATGAAGGAGCATATAGTTGAGTATACCAACTATCCTAATAATGTTCTTGAATTTAAAAAAGAGAGTAAAACAGTGCATCCAACACAAAAGCCAGTAGATCTTCTTGAGTATTTAATAAAAACATACACTATGGAAGGAGATATAGTTTTAGATAATTGTATGGGAAGTGGAAGTGTCGGTGTAGCCACAGGAAATACAAATAGAAAGTTTATAGGAATTGAATTGGATAATACATATTTTGAAATCGCAAAAAATAGAATTGAAAAAGCTTATTTATAATTTAAAATAGGCATTAACCATATTAAGTAAATTAATGCCTATTTTGGTTATAGATATTCTTTATATTTGTTCTACCGAGTAAATAATCAACTGATACATCAAAATAATCAGCTATTGAATTTAAGATTTGTTCATCTGGAAATCGAAGTCCATTTTCATAACCAGAGATAGTTCTTTGAGATAAATTTAGATTCTTACCAAGTTGAGCTTGAGTAAGTTTAAAATCTTTTCTAAGTGTTTTAAGTCTTTTTCCAAACATAAAATCCTCCTAAGAGTATAGGAGTATATTAATATAAATTAAAAAACTTTTACATATTAGTAAGCTAATAGCTCAAAATGAGCTAAAGGTTATTATTTTTTATCATTAAAAAAATCATCAAGATCATTGGGGGATATTTTATACAAATCACATATTTTTTTTATTAAAGAGTCATTTAAGCAACAACGTTTTTTGTTTTCTATTAGAGATAAATAGCTCTTATCTATTTCTAATATTTTAGACGCTTGTGCTTGAGTAAGCATAAGACTTTTTCTTCGTAATCTTAACATGAATTATCACCTCATATTAATTTTAAACAAAAATGCTTTTGTCGAAAAATGTAAAAAAATGGTAAAAGTTTGACTGCAAAAATAGTTAGATTTCTGATAGTATAAAGATATATAAAATCAAATATATGGGAGATCAAATATGGCTGAAAAAGAAGTAATAGATTTAAAAAAAGAAATAAAAAAGTTAATAAAAGATATAAATGAAATAAAAAAACTTGAGTATATATACTTTACTATAAAAGGAATAAATAAAAGCAGTTGTTAATATTAACAACTGCTTTTATTTATTCTTGCTCTTCGATTAAAACATCAACTATTTTTTCTATAATTTTGAAATTTTTATTATTTAATTTAGAAATTTTATATAATGCTTGTTTTAAATCATTATTTGAATCAGATGTACCTATTTGTGCCATAAAATATGCAAAATGATTATCTGATGAAGAATCATTAAATACATTTCCAACACCAGTTTTAAGCCATTCCATATTAACATTAAAAACATCACATATATCATCTAATGTTCTTGATGATGGGTTTCTTCTTCCAGTTTCAATTACAGACACTGAATTACGTTTAAGGCCTATTTTATCAGCAAATTCAATCTGATTAAGTTTTAAATGTTTTTCTCTAAGAGTTTTTATATTTTTATTTACACTCAAATAAAAAACCTCCTTAATGTAACTTTAAATAATATTTTAAATTAAAAATGTTGACAAGTCAATAAAAATTGACAAAAAATAACAAAAGATAGTAAAAAATGTTGACAAAAAATAACAAAAGTTATAAAATAATGACAAGTCAACAAATAAAAAGAGGTGATTTAATGACAAGTCAACAAAGAGAGAAAGCTTTAATGGATAAAATAAAATGTTTGAATGAGAAAAATAAGATTATAGCTTTAACTTCAATAAACACATTATACATATCTCAACTATCAGAAATTGAGTTAGGAGAAGCAATTAAAGAACTGATGGGAAACATAAAAAATTAATACATATATAGAGTGTGTGATTTTTAAAATTACACACTTGACTAAAACAACTATAAATCTTGAAAAAACAAAGTCTAGATGGCTTTATTCGGACTTGTAATAAGTATTAAGTTTACAACGAAATATTAAAAGTTATAGGTGAAATAAATGGCAAGGAGAAATAGAAATAGATATATAGAAATAGATAATGAATTACTACAAAGAAAGATAAATGAAGGAGATCTACCATTAGTTGAAATAGAAAAACTAATAGATATAACAACTAATAGCATTTATGAAACAAAGACAGTAACATCTGGACCTATAAGAGAAGTAGAAGTATATCCAGTATTTTTAAAGAAAGACATACCTGAAGAACTTAGATTAAAGAGAACTAAAGAAGCACAAAAAAATCTTAATAATAAGAATGCAGTCAAATACTTTATACGCAAAGTTAATGCTAATTTTACATATAGAGATTATTATATAACACTTGCATATTCAAATAAAAATATTCCTAGAAATCATGAAGAAGCTAAAAAACATATAAGAAATTACATAAGAAGATTGAACTATATGTATAAAAAGCAACAAATGAAAAATGGAGTAAGTGAAAAGAAATGCAAGAAAATAAAGTATATGTTTGTTACTGAAATATCTAAAGAAGGAAAAGGGAGATATCATCATCATATAATTATGAACTCTGTATTACCAATGGAAGTAGTTGAAGAAACTTGGAAATATGGAAGAAGAAATAATATAAGAAGATTATCACCAGATGAAAATCATTTATCAGGGTTAGCTGGATATTTAACTAAAGATCCAAAAGGCAAGAAAAGATGGGGATGTAGTAGAAATTTAAAAGAGCCATTAATAACTAGAAGTATATCTAAATTCTCAAAAAAGAAGATAAATAATATGTCAAAGTACCATGATCTTATAGAGTCAGAAATGGAAAAAGTAAATCCAGGATATAAGTTTATAGATGCAAAAGTACATATAAATACCTATAACGGAAAGCCCTACATATATGCTCGAATGAGGAGGTTAGTATAATGAAAAATTCTATTAAAGGCTTAAAAGAAACAAGAATAAAAGCCTTAAAGATGATAGAACAAAATCCTAAAAATAAAGAATTAAAAGAAATGACACAGATACTAGATGGAGTTATAAAGAAACTAGAAGAATTGGAAAAAGAAGATGAAAATGAATTAGTTATAGGAATGTTAACTGTGGAAATAGATGGTCATAGATTTGTTAAAAGAGAAGAAAATTATAAAGAAATAGAACTATATACAGAATCTATGCTAGAAAAAGATAAATACCACTATTTACAATCTATCCCAATATGCAAGACAGAAGCTAGATATTTAAATAATTTAAGTAATTTAAAGAAGTTTGCTAATGCCTGGTATAAAGAAAAAATAGTAAAAGGAGCATAAGGAAAATGATAATACATAAGTTTGTAGTGCATGTCCTAGATAAGAATGTAGACACACCAATATTAAATAGCTATGAAGGTAAGATAAGCTTAGATATGGATAAGTTTTTACAGAAAAATATCAAGAAATTATTAAAGCATGATCTTTTACGAAAAGCTAAATTTAAGAATTATGAAGAAAATAGAGTAAAACTATTAACAGAACAAATGATATATGATGATAAATGCTTCTTAGAAAATTCTAAAGAAATAGCAGCATATCTATTTGACATAATGAAGAAACAACCTGGTATGAATTCATGTGATTTAATAGTTTGTAAACTAACACAAAAAGATGAAACATACATAGCAATTTTAAAACTAGATTATAAAGAAATATATAATCATTCGATAGATTTTAAAGATGATAAATTTAATATACAAATATTACAAAATGAAGCAGCTATAGGTAAAACGGCAACAATTAAACAAGGTTTTATAGTTGGAGTGAATGGATTAAACGATGAATATGATTTAAGAGTACTAGACGTAGAAGCAGAAAAAGAGGATCTGGAATCATCTTTCTTAAAAGATTACCTAGATATACAAAAAGTAATTGATGATACATATAAAACAAAGATGTTTGAAACATATACAAGTTCATATATAACAAATGTATATAGTAATAATTTAAAGAAGCAGGAAGATGTAAGACATATTAGGGATTATATGTTACTTGAGAATAGTGTAATGGATATAGGTAAGTTCTTAAAACAAGCACTAGATAATGAAGATGAAATAAAAGAATTTAAAACATATTTAGAGTCGCAAGGAGTAGATAAAGACTTTAATATTAATAAAAAGTATGTAGAAAAGAAACTTAAGAATAGAAATATAAAAACAGATTCAGGAATAAATTTAAAACTTGAAAGAGCTATAGTAAATGATCCTATGAAGTTTAGCATGAAACAAAATCCAGATGGAAGCTATGACATAGTTATAAAAGGAGTTAAAAGGTTTGAAGAAAAATAGATTTGATGAACTTACTATAACAGAGAAAGCAGATTTAGTTAGAGAAAGAGCAGAGAAGATAAAGATTAAAAATAAAAATATAAGTGACTTAGATGCTTTTAATATAGCTAAAGAAGAATTAACTATTGAATACTAGGAGATGAAAGTATGAATAATTTAAATAATTTAGTAAATGTAAAAAATATAAATGGTCAATTATTAGTAAGTAGTAGGGAAATTGCTACTAACTTTGAAAAAAGACATAATGATGTAGTCAAAGCTATAGAAAATTTAACTACGGAAAATTTCGTAGTTAAAGAAATGTTTATAGAAAGCACATTTGAACATAAAGGAAACTTCTACAAAGAGTATTTAATGAATAGAGATGGATTCAGTTTATTAGTGATGGGATTTACTGGAACTAGATCGATGGATTGGAAGCTTAAGTATATAGAAGTATTCAATAAAATGGAACAACAACTTAAAAATCCATACTTTAATATGAGTCCAGAACTAAAAGCAATATTTGAATTAGATAAGAAACAACAACAAACAGATAAAAGAGTTGATTATTTATACAACAATATGACTATAGATTATGAGCAACAAGAAGAGTTGTTAAATGAAGCTAAAAGAAGAGCTATAGAAATACTAGGTGGATATAACTCTAATGCATACAAAAAAGTAAGTAAAAAAGTATTTAGTGCTATATGGAGAGATTATAAGAGCCATTTTAAAATAAATAGTTATAAAAATACAGCAATTAAAGATTTTGAAAATGGACTTATGTACTTAGCAAATTGGAAACCAAACTATAATTTATCGTTAGAAATATCAACATTTACTAATCAAATAGAATTTGCAGGATAGGGAGAATGAATAAAAGCAAATTGTATCTTAACGAATTGAAACGGAGGTATTTAAATGTTTGTTTCAAGAAAGAAACTAATACAAAACTATGAAAATCAGTTGAAGAATAAAAGTGAATACATAGATAAATTAATAAAAATAAATATAAATCTTTCAAAAGAAAAAGATGAATTATTAGCAGAAAAAGAAGTTACAGATGATATGTTACAAAAATTAATACATTTTAATAAAAAACTATATAACAAAGAAATAGAAAGATTAGAGATTATAAAAGGTAGAACTAAAAAAGCTAAGACTAAGAAAAAGATAGAAAATAGAATATTAGATATAAAAGAGTACTGTATAGCAAATAAAAATTAAAATATGGGGGTCAGGACATGTTAGTAAGTGGTAAAAAGTATAAAACATTAAAAGGAGAAAATGAAGAGCTTAAAAGAAAACTTAGACAAGCTTATGATGAAAATAAATTACATATAGATAGAATAATAGACTTAGAAAATAAGGATAAAAAGAATGATGAAGAATATAAATTACTTTTAGCAGATATGTGCTCATTAGAAGATAAAGTAACTGAACTGAAAAAGGATAAAAAATTATTAGATGAAAAAATTGATAATTATAAAAATAAAAATATAGAAATGACTACCAAAGTTGCATCTAATGTATATGAAATAGAAGAACTAAAAGAAAAAGTAAGGAAATTAGAATCTGAGAATAAAGATCTAAAGAGTAAGAGAAGCTCAACAGAAATAATGAAGAAGCAAATATTAAACATGTGTCTATATAGAGATAAAAAAGGCAGAATGGTAAAAACAATAGATGGAGAAGTTCTCGTAAATGAGAAAGTAAGTGGGGTTAAGATTTGGGACTTAGTAAATTTAATGTAAATATAAGAGATATTTTAGGATTAATATATATAGTTGCTATAGTGCTTGGATCATTAGAAATATTAAATGCTATAGCAACTAAAAAAAGAAAATAGTATATGGAGATGGTGTAGATGTTTCAAGAAAATTATATAGAGAATTATATGGCTCTATTAGCTTGTATTACATCAGAAAAGTTTTTATCAGCCAATAGTGCAATTAGACAAATAACATTAGAAAATGTAGACGTCAAAAATGTTAGAACTAAAAATAGAGAAATAAACTGTAAGAGAATGAGTTCTAAAAAGGCTATTAAAATAATTGTTATAGATACATTAGAAAATAAAGAACATGAATTTAAAAGTATCGCAGCAGCAGAAAGATCTTTGAAAGTTAATAAAGGGACAATAGCACAGTATACAAAAGCAAATAGAATCTATAAAAAAAGATATATTTTCAAAAAAATTGAAGGTGAAGCTAATGAGCATTAAATGCAATCAATGTAAAAATAAAATATTTGATAGTAATGCATATTTAAAAATATCACAAATTGAAAAAGAAATTGAAGAACAAATTGATAAATGTAAAGAGATTGAAAATAAAGATATGAGAGCTTTAAGAAAGCAAGTATTAATAGATAAATTAAAATTAGTAAACAGATGTAAAAACACATTATATTAAGAGGGAACAAATGAAATTTATAAATATTGAATGTAGAAATTGTAATAATTATTTCCAAGTAGGAAGAAGAAACGGAAATTATTCATGTCCAAACTGCAATACAAAAGAAGAATTAATTATATTAGATAGAATAAAAGAAGGCGAAATAAGTGAAAAAGAACATAATAGCAGCTAGAGAAAACAAATGTAAATTTTGTGATGGGACAGTATACAAGCTAAAGACAAGCAAAGGGATATTTTATCAATGTAGTTGTTGTGGAAGCTTATGTAAAATTAATACATTCTAACTAAGGAGATGTAAATAATGAAGCTAACTAAGAAAGACTTAAAATTAATAATAAGTTCATTAGAATATCAAAAAGATATTACAAGAAAAAGAATACATAAAGTAATTAGCGATGAAATTAGAGGACAAGAGTCTAAAAAACTTACACATATAAATAATTTAATCAAAGAATTTACATATGAATTATAAATAATTAAATGATAAATCAGATTGCAAAAACAAATGTAAACTTATTAGGTGGTGAAGATTATGAAAATAGGTCAAGAAATAGTAGTGAAAGAAGATTTTAAAATAAACACTATAGTAAGTGATAAAGTTATGACAGTAAAAGAAGGAGATAAAGGGTTCTTAGATAGTAAAGGACTTATACATATAACAACGGGAAACGGTAGAGGTAAGATAGTTAAAATTAATGATGTTGAAGTTGAAGGATATGACCATGCAAATATATCAAAATTAATCTTAGATAGGCTAAATAGAGTGTTTAATATGGAAGAATTCTTAGATGACAATGATATATCAGCAGAAACATTTGAAGTTGAAATTGAAGATATATTGATGGATATATTGTAAAAATGTATAGTCGAGGTCGGTCGATACTCGGCCTATAAAAATCGGATTTTAAATTATAAATGAGGCGGAACAAATGAATGGAAAAATAGAGAATATAAAAAATTTACTTAAAGGTCTTAATGAAGAGGTAGAAAATGGTGCATGTTTTACAGATAAAGAAAAAATGGAATATGTGTATGATATAGCACAGGAATTGGCAAATGAGCTTGAACCTGATTATTGGTTTTGGTTAAAGCAAGATAAGGAAAATAGGAATATAGAATAAAAATTGTATTTTAGGTGGTGAAGTTAGTGAATTTACAAGATGTTATAAAAAATTGCGATATTAACTTTGAAGTAGGAGAAGAAATTAAATATATAGATACCTATGGTGTTGAAAAAGAAGGAATGATAATGCAGATAAATTTAATTTTAGATTCAACATTTGATTTGTTAAATGGAGATATTGAATATCTTGTTGAGTATGATCCTGTTTGTAATGTTGATAGAGTATTTGAAGAAAATATAATAAGAAAATAAAAAACATATTTGTTGTTACTAATAGGAGGTTTGTATGAGTGAACAATTAAAGTTATTAGGCAATGTAATAGAGTTTCCTAAAAATCAAGAAGTTAAAAATAAGGAAATGTTAGATAAATTTCATGTTGCAACAGAACTTTTAAGAAATGTTGCAGAAAAAGGATATGATTTTAGTATCACTATAACAAGAGATGCAGCACTAGAAATTTTTGAAGTAGATGAAAAAAAGTTAAAAAATTTGTTAGTTATAAGTACCAGTAAAGATTTTGAAAGAGAAATTAAGTATCAACGTAAGAATTATTTTTATGTTAAAGGGAATGAATTTTAAATAATTGTAGGTGGTGAAGATTATGAATAAAAATATTATTAAATATACAAATAAACCAATTCCAAAGCCTACTAAGCAACCACATAGAAGTTTAGAGGTAAATGTAAGAATATCAGATACAGATTTATTTAAAACAATGATAACAATAATAGAAGATTTTATAAAAGATGAAAGGATAAATAAAGAAATACGAAATGAATATAAAGTAAAAGGTTTAAATATTATTGAGGATCAAGAACTTTTAAAAAGAGCTAAAGAGAGAATGAGAAATGACAATAGTGTTAGATACACTTTGGATAATTTAAGAAGTAGAAACAAAGAGAGAAAGTTAAAATAAAAATTGTATTTTATAAGGAGATTTGGATGATTAACAAAGTTGAAAAAATGGCTAAAATGATAACTAGCTATATTGATGGAATCATAGAAGACAATACAGATAAGAGTTTTATAAATGAAGCGGAATTTGAGTTTGGAGATAAAAATGATTCTTACAAAACTAAGGAGTTTAAAGATATCCTAGATAATCATTTTAAAGAAAAAAATGTAACATATAGATTTAAGGAAATAAGACCTCATGTTGTTTACTTTAAAGTAAAATTACATGATTGGATTAGAGAATAAAAAACATATTTTAAATGAAGGTGAACTAAATGAACAAATTTGAGAAGTTACAACAAGTTATAGTTAAGTTTGTTGAAGATCTAGAAGAGTTAGGATATGTTGTTTATCAAGAGGAAGATAAAGATAATTTAATAATAGATATAGAGGAAAAGAAGTAGGAGTAAGAAATATATGTATGTAAATATGAAAAGAAGTGAAGAAACAGAACAAATGACATTGATAGATTGGTGTAATATAAATACTTGCATATATCCAGAACTTAAATTAATATATCATATTCCAAATGGAGGGAAAAGAGGTAAGAGTGAAGGAGCTAGACTTAAAAGAGCTGGTGTAAAAAAAGGAGTTCCTGATCTATGCCTTCCAGTACCTCGTAGAAATTATCATGGCCTATATATTGAAATGAAATATGGAAATGGCAGGACAAGCAAAGAACAGAAGGAATGGATAAATAAACTTAATGAACAAGGATATTATGCAACTGTATGTAATGGATTTGAAGAAGCTAAAGAAGCTATAGAAAGATATATTAATAGTTAATATATATATATGAGGTGAGATATGAGTACTGAAGAAATAAAAGTATTAGTTAAAGAAGTAGTAAAAGAGATAAAGAAAGAAGAAGAAACTAAAAAGAAAAAAGGTGCATATCATAACACAAGGCTACTAATGAAAAATTATAATGATTTAAAGTTGCATTATGAAAAAGCTAAAAGTGAGGTTAAAGATATAGATGATGGAACTATAAATCTTAAAGATATAGATGAAGATGTATTATACATACTTAGTATAAAGAGAAGTAGAATAAAAACATTAATAATGATAAGTCATATAGATGTTGCTTTAAAGGCATTAAAAGAAAAACAAAGAAATGTAGGAACGATAGAAAAGTATAAGGCATTAGAATTATATTACATAAAAAATAATACATATGAGAAAATAGCAGAGAAACTGAACTGTAGTGTTATATCTGTTAGAAGATGGATCAATGATATGATAAAAGAAATGAGTGTATTCCTATTTGGAATAGAAGCATTGAAGATATAAATATGATAAAAAGATGATATTTTAAAGATAATTCAAAGATGATAACATGGTAGTATAGAAAAAATATAACTTAACGAAAAAAAAGAAATGATGTTTAAACTCATATAGTCGGTTAGGGTAATAACAGACTTAAAACAAAGTTTCTAACAATAATTAAGGCTTATGACTTTCATTCATAGGTCTTTTTTATTTAAGTTAAGAGGTAGATGTGTTAAAAAAGTTTTGTAGATGTGGGAAAATAATAACTCAAGATATTAAAATGTGTAGTGAGTGTGAAAAAAGATTCTCTGTTGAAAAGAAGAAAAGTTATAAAGATTATAGAAAAAGAAGGAATGATTTAGAAGAGCAGAAGTTTTATAAAAGTGATGATTGGATATTTACAAGAGATTCAGTTAAACAAAGAGATGATGGTATGTGTAAACTATGTGAAAGAAAACATAGTGATGTAGTACACCACATAGAACCATTAAAAGAAGCATGGAGCTTACGATTTAACATTGATAATCTTATTTGCTTATGTAATAGATGTCATTACTATGTACATAAGAAATATGATAAAGGAGGATCTGTTGAATCACAAATGAAAAGTAAACTAACTAGCTTAATAGATAAAAAATATTAAGGGTAGGGGGGTACTTAAAAAGTTTTGACCAAAAGACTAGAGTCCACGGTTGCAGTTTTTTTCCGCGGAAATTCCCTAAATAAAATTTTCGAAACTAGGTATGAAATAGCTATAATTTAGAATTTATCTAAATTATAGCTATTTTAAGTTTTGCAAAAATTGAATAAAAAATAAGGAGGTGGTGAGATGGCTAGACCGAAACAACCTATTTCTTTGATTCAAGCTAAAGGTAAAAAACATTTAACAAAATCTGAAATAGAAGAAAGAAAATCTAAAGAAGTTAAGGCTGCTAATGATAAAGTTGAGCCACCTTCTTATTTACCAGAAACCCTAAAAAAAGAATTTAGAAGGATAGCTAGTGAGTTAATAAAGGTAGATATAATGACCAATTTAGATTGTGAAGCCTTAGCAAGATTTGTAGTTTCTGAATACAACTATCAGAAGGTAACAAAAAAGCTATTAAAAACTGGTGTAGACAATGACAAATACTTTAATTATCTACTAATGCAAGATAAACTTTTCAAACAAAGTAGACAGGCAGCTAGCGATTTAGGATTAACCATATCTAGTAGATGTAAGTTAGTAATACCTACTAAGAAAGAAGATAAACCTCCAAATAAATTTTCTAAATTTATGAAATAAGGGGGTGGTTGTATGTGAATATAGACAGGGTTACTAAATATGCTTTAGGTGTAGTTGAAGGAAGAGAAATTGCTGGTAAAAATGTTATTTTAGCATGTAAAAGACATCTAGAGGATTTAGAAAAGTCAAAATTAGCACCTTATATTTATGAATTTGATGAAGATTTAGCATTAGAAGCCATAGAATTCTTTGAAAGTCTTAGGTTTACAGATGGAGAAATAGCAGGACAAGAGGTTGAGCTATTTGGATTTCAAGATTTTATAGTAGGATCATTATTTGGATGGGTTTCAAAAGAAACTGGTTATAGAAGATTTAGAAAAAGTTATGTACAACTTGCTAGGAAAAATGCAAAATCACTTTTAAATAGTGGTTTAGCTATTAAATTATCAGCTTTTGACAACTATCCAAATGCTCAAGTTTATTGTACAGCTACAAAAATGAAACAAGCTAGGATAGTTTGGGAGCAAGCTAGTAAATTTATAAATGCAGAATCAGATTTAAAAGAATTATTTAAGATAAAAGACCATGATGCAATTATAGAATCTCTATTTAGTGGTGGTAAAATAATGGCACTAGGAAGAGATACTGGAACTATAGATGGTTTTGACCCTCATGGAGGAATTATAGACGAGTATCATAGTCATAAGACTAACCAAATGGTCAAATTACTTGAAGATGGTTCTGTTAACCAAGCAGAATCTTTAATTAGTATTATAACTACTGCGGGATTCAATTTAAATGGACCTTGTTACAAAGAGTGGGAATACTGCAAAAATGTTTTAGAGGGCATTGTAAATAATGAAGAATACTTCATATACATAGCACAAATGGATAAAGATGATGATATTTGGAATCCAGAAAATTGGTGTAAAGCTAATCCATTAGTTGCAAAACTACCAAAAGGACTAGAAAACTTAAAAAGATTTGCAAATGAAGCAAAACAAAAAGGTGGAGAGGACCTAAGAAATTTTTTAACAAAATCTTTAAATATATGGTATGAGTTTTCAGATAGTCAATATATAGGTCCAGAAAAATTTAAAGTTTGTAAATCTAAAAAGACATTAGAAGATTTTAGAGGGCAAAAATGTTATGCAGGATTAGATTTAAGTTCAGGAGGGGATTTGACCTCATTAGCTTTAATATTTGTATATTATATTGAAGGTGTAAAAAAATATTTTATACATTCGCATTCATTTATTCCTAAAAAAAGAGTTGAAGAACATATAAAGACAGACTTCGCAGATTATTCGGTATGGATAAAAGAAAAGAATTTACTTACAGTAACTGAAACACTTGGAGGAATAAAAACAGATTACAAATATATAATTTCATATTTAAAGAATTTAATTAAAGAATATGATTTAAAAATTGAACAGTTAGGATACGATCCACATAATGCGGATACATTTTTATCTGATTTAGAAGAGTTAGGATGCGATTGTATAGAAATATATCAATCTCCTAAGTGGCTAAATGATGCTACAGAAGATTTTAGGTTAGAAGTAGAAGCAGGGAATGTGGAATATAATGAGGAAAATGAACTTTTAGTATGGTCAGTTACAAATGCAAAGACAGTTTCTAACTCAGCTGGAGAAATTAAGATAGATAAGGATAGACGTCAAAAAAGAATAGATCCAGTCGATGCTATTATAGATGCATATAAACTAGCATTTAAAGAAGAGAAGTTGCTAGATTTAAGCAAATATGCAGATAAGAATTTCTTAAATAAATTATGGGGTTGATGAAATGAAAAAAATTAAAAAGATTTTCTGTAATTACATAGAAGATTTTTTAATTTTTCTAGGATTAATAATAATAGTTTCAACAACATTAGTACTTAATTTTTATGTAGGTATGTATGTGTTAGCTATTATTTTTATTGTCTTAGGCATTTACTTCGCTAAAAATCCTTTAACAAGGAGGTGAAAATTAAATGCTTTTTAGTAGAAAAATTAAAAATTCAACAACAGAAATAGATATAAATGATAAAGAACTATTGAAATGGCTTGGAATAAATGTAGATGATGTAAATGTAACTGGAAGCAATAGTTTAAAACAAGCTACTGTATTTGGATGTTTAAGAATATTATCCGATACAGTTAGTAAATTACCTATAAAGTTATATAAAAAAGATAAAGGGATTAAAAGGCAAACTAACCATTATTTAGAACCATTATTAAAATTAAGACCTAATCCATATATGAGTGCTAGTGACTTTTGGAAATGTATTGAATTACAAAGAAATATTTATGGGAACTCTTATGTTGCAATTGATTTTAATTCAAATGGAAAAATAAAAGGATTATATCCATTAGATAGTTCTAATATGAAGATTTATGTTGATGATATTGGGTTACTAAGTTCTGAAAATAAAATCTGGTATATCTATACTGATAATTTAGGTCATAGACATAAATTTATGAGTGATGAAATACTCCATTTTAAAGGATTAACACTAAACGGACTAGCAGGACTAAGTGTTATAGTTGAATTGAAACATCTTATAGAAAATGGAAAGAGTTCTGAAAAATATATAAATAACTTTTTTAAAAATGGACTTCAAGTTAAAGGATTAGTTCAATATGTAGGGGATTTAAATCCTCAAGCAGAGGAAACATTTAGGAATGAATTTGAAAGGATGTCTAGTGGATTAAAAAATGCACATAGAATAGCTATGTTACCTATAGGATATCAATTTCAACCTATAGGTCAAAAGTTAGTTGATGCACAATTTTTAGAAAATACTCAATTAACTATAAGACAAATAGCATCTGTATTTGGTGTTAAAATGCATCAATTAAATGATTTAGATAGAGCTACTCATTCAAATATAACAGAACAACAAAGGGAGTTTTATATTGATACATTGCAATCTATACTCACTATGTATGAGCAAGAATTAATATATAAACTATTTTTAAATTCTGAAATACTAGATGGATTCTATCTAAAATTTAATGTTGATTCTATTTTAAGAGCCGACATTAAGACAAGATATGAGAGCTATACAGATGCTATACAAAATGGATTTAAAACTATTAATGATATAAGAGAATTAGAAGAAGATGAACCATTAGAAGGTGGAGATATTGCAATTGTAAATGGTAATATGATTCCTTTAAGTATGGTTGGAGAGCAATATAAGAAAGGTGGTGATAAATAATGGCAAAGGTAAATATAAAAGGACCTATAATATCAAGTGATGAAAAATGGATTTATGACTGGTTTGGAATAGAAGCTACATGTGCAAAAGATATTGAAAAGGCGATAGATAATGCAAATGGAGAAGAACTAGAAGTCATAATAAATAGTCCAGGAGGTTATGTTGATGTAGGTTCTGAAATATATACTTTATTAAAAGACTATAAAGGAAAAACTACAGGCAAAATAGTTGGGATGGCAGCAAGTGCAGCAAGTGTTGCATCTATGGGAGTTGATATATTAAAGATTTCTCCAACAGGAAGATTTATGATACATAATGCTTCTGGTGTAATGCAAGGTGACTATAGAGCTATGGAGCATGGCTCAGAGATATTAAAAGAATGCAATAAAGCAATATCAAATGCTTATGTTCTTAAAACAGGATTAAGTGAAGAAAATCTTTTAGATTTAATGAACAAAGAAACCTTTATGAATGCTCAAAAAGCTAAAGAACTAGGTTTTGTAGATGAAATAATGTTTGATACAAGCAATAGATTAATCAATAATACAAATGAATCAGGTATGTTACCACCAGATGTTATTGAAAAAATAAGAAATATGAAAGATGAAATTAAATTAAATACTAAAATAAGTACGGTAGATAAAAATTTAAAAGAAAATGAAATAAATAAATTAAAAGAAAAGCTAGCATTTAAAAATAAATCTGTGTCTAGCTTTTTATTATGCCAAAAAGAAAGGGTGTTATAAAATATGTCAAAAGAATTAAGAGAATTATTAAATCAATTAGATAGTAAAAATAAAAACTTAACAGATTTATTAAATAAGAGTGATGTAACAGCAGAAGAATTAAAAAATGCATCTGATGAAATAGATATACTTCAAGCAAAGATTGAAGCACAAAAAAGAAAAGATAATATAGATAATAGCTTTAATGAAGGTAACACAACTGTTGTAAACACTATAAATAATGGAGATGAAGAAGTTGTTTATAATGGTTCTTTATTTACTAAGGCTATAGCTGATAATTTACTTAAACAAAAAAATCAAAAAGGATTAAACTTAACAGAAAGAGAAATGAATGTTATCTCTGAAAATATAGATGAAGACGGTGGATATGCTGTTCCACAAGATATACAAACTAAAATAAATACAAGATTAAAAGATACAACAGATTTATATAACTTAGTTGACTATGAAAAAGTATATGCTAGAAGTGGTAAAAGAACTTATGAAAAAAGAAGTAAACAAAAGCCAATGAAACCATTATCTGAAAATGCTAATATAGCGACTAATGCTAATGGAGATAATGCTAAATTAGAAGTTTTTACATTTAAATTAAAAGACCTTGCAGACTTTATGTCAATACCAAATGATTTATTAAAGTTTGCAGATAAGAGTTTAGAAAACTTTATAATAAATTGGTTTGTAGATAAAGTAAGAATAACTAGAAATGTTGAAATATTATACGGAGATGGTGGAGATGAACATGCTCAAGGGATAATGACTTCTGATAAATTTAAAAAAGTAACTTTACCAAAATCTCCAGGATTAAAAGACTTAAAAAAATGTAAAAATGTAGAATTGTTAAATGTATTTAAATCAACTTCTCAATGGATTGTTAATCAAGATGGATTTAACTATTTAGATAGTTTAGAAGATAAAACAGGTAGACCATATTTACAACCAGATCCAAAGGACCCAACACAATATAGATTTTTAGGTTTACCAGTTAAAGAACTTCCAAATGATTTGCTACTATCAACTGAATCAGTTGTACCAATTTTACTAGGAGATTTAAAAGAAGCTTATAAATATGTTTCAGATGGTAATTATGAACTTGCTACTACTAATATAGGAGCAGGAGCTTTTGAAACAAATTCAACAAAGGCTAGAATTATAATGTGGATGGATGGAGATGTTAAAGATTCAGAAGCACTATTAAAAATAGAAATTCCTATAGCATCAATTCAAGAATAAAAGTGAAATAAACAAAAATATATTTTAAGCTAATAATACCTTGAAATTTCAAGGTATTATTAGTCTATGAAAGATTTTGAGATACCTTAGAATCGATTTAAATAGGTCGTTTTTTTGGCTATTTTTCAAGAAATGAGGGATTAAATGATTCTAACTTTAGAAGAAGCAAAAAGATATATAAAAGTAGATTTTGATGATGAAAATGAAGAAATTCAAGACTGTATAGATGCAGCTGAGGAATATCTTAAAGAGGCTACAGGAAAAGAATTTAATAGTGAAAATAAAAGAGCTAAAAAATATTGCAAAGTGTTAGTTAAAGATTGGTATGATAACAGAGAACTAATGGCAGATAAAAAAACAAGTAATAAAGTAAGATTTACATTACAATCTATTATGACTCAACTAAAGTACGGTGATTAAATGGCTCAATGTAGATTAACCGAAAGAATAATAATAGAGAAATATTCATCATCTCAAAATGAAAATGGATTTGACATAGAAGATTGGACTGAATACTATAAGTGTTGGAGTGGATATAAGCAGGTTACAGGTAGAGAATATATAAGTGCAAAAGCTACAAATAGTGAGAATATAGTTACCTTTACAGTTAGATACTGTAATAAAATAAAAGAGTTATTGAAACCTGGAGCAAGTAAAATTTTTAGAGTTAATTATAAGGGATACATTTATGATATTGTAGATCCTCCTGTAGACTTTGAAAACTTACATAAATTTGTAGATATTAAAGCTAAAATAAATTGTTAGATTTCCAATTATTACCTTTTAAGTTATAATGGACTTGGAGGTGTTATTGTGAAAAAAATATTTATTTCAATGTTAATAGTAATTTCTATATTTATTTTAGTTGGGTGTAATAAACAATTAACTATAAATGATAATGGGAAGGTTACATCTGAAGAACTAGTTAATACTATTGAAGAAGTGCATAAAGATTCAAATATATATTTTATAAAAGATAAAGAAAGGCTATCTATTGAATTTGAGTATAAAGATACTAATGCCAAAGAAATTTATAAAAATTTTAAAGATGATGTAAATAAAATAATAGATAATAATAAAAAACTAATATTAGATTATAAAGAAATAAAAGAAATAGATTTTAAACCGTTAGTTGATAAACAAGCTTTAGGATGTTCGCTATTATGTAAGGTAGAAAATAATAATATTACCATAGATGAAGATAATGCTAGTGAGAATAGTATCAAAGGTGGATTAGATATTCTAAATGATAAAGTTGATTCAAGTATTAATATCCCAGAAGAGGATACAAATACTATTGAAAATACTAATACTAATGATGGATCTATTTCTGTTCCTGAAGAAGGAGAATTTAAGCCTGAAACATTAATAAATGATCTTAATATAGGAAATACAGGATTAGAACATTCTACTTTTGAGGTTAAGAATAATGGAGATAAAAAAGTAATATCAGTTGATTTACTTTATAAAAACCAAGCTTTAGTTAATGGAATAGTTACAAAGATACAATTTTTACTTGAAAGAGCATTTAAAGATAGTGGATATGATATAGAGTTATGTATATCTCAAAAGCACCCAATGGATTTATATAGATGTAAATATATAGATGGTTCTTGGAGTGAATAAAATAAAAGGGGTAAGCTTAAAGCTTATGCCTTTTTTATTTGGAGGTTTTATATGTCAAGCACTATAGAACTTGAAGGATATGAAGAATTCGAGGAGTATGTAAAGAACATGGCTTTAGATGCTACTATAAAAAGATACGCTGTAAGGTCAGGTATAAAAGTAATTGGAGAAGGGTTAGAAAATGATACTCCACGTGGACCAACTGGAGAACTTGCTGAAATAAAAATATCTGTTAAAGAGAATGATTTAGCAACGGAAGGAACTGCAAAAAGTAAAGCCTTCTATGATATATTCCAAGAGTATGGCACAAGTGAACAAAAAGCACATGTAGGATATTTTGAAAGAAGTGTCGGAGAAAATACAGAGGAAGCTATTTCAAAAGTAGCACAAACTATATTTAAGAAAATGGGGTGATATATTGAAAAATAAAATGGAAATAGATACCTCAGTTATAAAAAAGAAATTAAAGGAAGTTTTAAATGATAAAGAAATATTAGACCTAACAAGTAATAAAAAGGTATATTTTATACATGCTAAAAATGCTAAACCACCATATATAGAGTATCAAGTTGTTAATTCTAAAGGTAGTGATTACAGTGAAGGAAATATAAACTATATAAATCACTTAGTTCAAGTTGATATTTTTAGTCTAGATGATTATACAGAACTAGAAACAGTTATAATTAATAAATTAATTAAAGATGGATTTCAATTAAATCCTGGAAGTCCAGATTTATATGAAAAAAACACAAATTTATATCATAAACCTTTAAGGTTTAATATTGATTTACCAACTAGCTAATATACTAAGCTAGTTTTTTTATTTATAAAAAGAAAGGAATGAAAACATAATGGCAGTACAACAAAGAATATTACCAGTAGTAAATGTAAGTAAATTATATGTAGCTCACTTATTAACTGAAGATGGAAACATAACTTTTGATACTCCTCGTTACTTAGAAGGGGTTAAACAAATAGGAATAAAACCAAAACAAAATAGTGATCCCTATTACCATGAAGGTAAAAAAGTCCTAGAAGAACAAACTTTACAAGATGTAAAAGTAACTCTAAATATAACAGACTTAAAGGATATAGATGAATGTTATGTTATGGGACATAAATTAGCTAAAACAGGTGGAGTAATAAAAAACGATAATGATATAGCTCCAACACTTGCTATTTTATATAAATCTGAAAAATCTCAAGGTATTGATAAATACGGTATATTATATGCTGGTACATTTGGTTTATCAGACGAGGATTTAAAATCTAAAGAAGGTAAGGCTAACTTCCAAGCTAAGAAAATAGAAGCGAGTTTTAGACCTCTTATAAATGGATTATGGCAATATAATGTATGTAGTGATTCACCTAATGTAACAGAGGAATTTTTAAAGAATTTCTTTAAACAAGTTACTATACCAGAAGAAAAGGTAGATGAAATATCTGAACATTAAGGAGTGAAATTAAATGAAAAGAAAATTTAAAATAGGAAATGAAAACTTAGACTTTGAAATGACAAACAAAACTATATTTGATATAGATGAAAGATTTGATAACTTCGGAGATGTAATAAATGGGGTTA
>NZ_JADMRK010000013.1:0-35279 GCF_015560225.1 Romboutsia sp. BSD2780061687b_171204_C1
TGGTGGGACTAACAGGGCTCGAACCTGTGACCCCCTGCTTGTAAGGCAGGTGCTCTCCCAGCTGAGCTATAGTCCCAAAATGGTGACCCATAGGGGAATCGAACCCCTGTTACCGCCGTGAAAGGGCGGTGTCTTGACCGCTTGACCAATGGGCCGTGCTGAGTAAAAATTAAAATGGTGACCCATCCGCGACTCGAACGCGGGACACCCTGATTAAAAGTCAGGTGCTCTACCGACTGAGCTAATGGGTCATTTCCTTTTTTGCCTTTCGGCTTGTTCGTGTTTCTCTCACTCACAAATATTATTATATTAGGTTCATACACTTTCGTCAACACTTTTTTTACATTTTTTTATATTTTTTTACTTTTTTGTTTATTTTTCTCTCAACCTTAGTAAATAACAGGGGTTCATAAATTAATTTTTTATTAAAAAATACTTAATTTTAGATTTTTACCAATTATCTAATCTATATTTTTCTTAAATTAGGGTATAAATATTAATTTATAAGTAAGTATTCTAATTGTTTTTTATTCAGTAAAACTTTTTGTAGAATATATTTTTATAAGTATAAATAAAAATATATTTATCTCTAACTTAATTTTATATATTTTAATTTTTATATATAAAAAAGTGTAGTGGATATAATCCACTACACTTATATATATTAAGCAAATATATTTCTTCTTATTATAGTTTGAGCTCTGTTTGGTCCTACTGAAACCATATCTATGTTAACTCCAACTATTTCTTCTATTCTATCTATATATTTCTTAGCATTTTCTGGAAGATCTTCGTATCTTTCTATAGTTGTTAAATCTTCATTCCATCCATCTAATTCTTCATATACAGGTTCGCACTTAGCTAAATCTTCTAATGATGCTGGGAAATCTGTTATTATCTTGTCTCCCATTTTGTATCCTGTACATATATTTATTTTTTCGAATCCACTTAAAACATCTAATAACATGAATGATATACTAGTTAATCCGTTTACTCTTGCAGCATATTTAACTATTACAGCATCAAACCATCCACATCTTCTAGATCTTCCTGTTACTGTACCAAACTCATGACCTTGGATTCTTATTCTTTCTCCTATTTCATTATCTAATTCAGTAACAAATGGTCCTTCTCCAACTCTTGTAGTATATGCTTTTACTATACCTACAACATCTTTTATCATGTTTGGTCCAATACCTGCTCCTATAGAGAATCCTCCTGATGTTGGATGAGAAGATGTAACGTATGGGTACGTACCTAAGTCTAAGTCTAATAATGTTCCTTGTGCACCTTCGAATAATACTTTTTTACCAGCTTTTATAGCATCATATACTACAACTGAAGTATCTGCAACATTTTTTCTTATTTGCTCTGCATATCCTAAATACTCATTGTATATAGTTTCAAAGTCAAACATTGCTTCTTTTCCGTATACACCTTGAACTAATTTATTCTTAGCATCTATTTGTGCTTTTAATTTCTTAGCAAATATGTCTTTATCCATTAAGTCACATATTCTTATTCCTGATCTCTCAGTTTTATCCATGTAACAAGGTCCTATACCTTTTTTTGTAGTCCCTATTTTGTTATCTCCTCTAGCTTCTTCTGCTAGTGCATCTAATTCCTTGTGATATGGTAATACAACATGGGCTCTATCACTTACTTTTATGTTGCTAGTATCTATATTTTCTTTATTTAAAGTCTCTATCTCTTCTAAAAATCCTTTTGGATCAAACACTATACCATTTCCTATTACATTTATAGTGTTAGGATTTAATACTCCAGATGGTATTAGACGTAAAGCGAATTTTTTGCCATCTACAACTAATGTATGTCCGGCATTATTTCCACCTTGTCCTCTTACTACTACATCTGCTTGTGTAGCAAGGTAATCTATAACTTTACCTTTTCCTTCGTCTCCCCATTGAGATCCTACAATCGCTACTGTTTTCATATAACTCACCTCTACTATAGATTTTCGAACACTTTACCAATACATTTTATCAAACATTCGATACATTTTCAAACTTTTTTATTTACACTTTGAGTTTAATATGTATTTTTTTATATCTTCTAAGCTATTTAAACTCTTTATTATTCCTTCTGATTCTTCTATATTTTTTATAAATGTTCCTACTTCTTCTATTTTAGATACACCTAAAATTTCTTTATTTTCTCCAGACATTGTATCCATCATCATAATCTTATAATTAGATCCTTTTTTGCAGTAAAATACTAATGTCTCCTTTATATTATTATCAATTATTCTAAATAAATTTATTTCTTTGTTTATTTCTATTATTTTTGGATATATATATAATACATTTATATGCAACACATTTTTCCCCCATAAAAAATTTGTATTTATAAATATTAAGTTGTAAACAATAAAAGCAAGCTAATAGCTTGCTTTTTTTTGTACTTATTCACATTTATCAACAGGTTACATGTGGATAATGTGGATAAGTCTTTTTGTATTTTTCAACACTTATGATTTTTTTCCTACATTTATCCACATACTTTAACCAATTTCCAAAAAAACTTCTGTGGATATCTTGTTTACATATCCCTAGATTTATCCGCAAATTTTTGAACTTCACCAAGCCAAACTAGCTCTACTGCACCAGTTTCACCGTGTCTATTTTTAGCTATTATTACCTCTCCTATGTTCTTTTTTTCTGAATCTGGATGATAATATTCATCTCTATATAAAAACATTACTATATCTGCATCCTGCTCTATTGCTCCAGATTCTCTTAAATCTGATAGCATAGGTCTATGATCTGCTCTTTGTTCTGGTGCACGAGATAGCTGAGATAATGCTACTACCGGACAATTAAGTTCTTTTGCGATTATTTTTAAAGATCTTGATATTTTTGATATTTCTTGTTGTCTACTTTCATTATTACCTTCACCTTCCATAAGTTGAAGATAATCTATAAGTATTAAATCTAATCCCTGCTCTATTTTAAGTTTTCTACATTTTGATCTTAACTCAGATATTTTTATACCTGGAGTATCATCTATATATATCTTAGCATTAGATAAAACTGCCATAGAATCTATTATTCTAGGCCAGTCATTTTCTCCTAGCTTTCCTGTTTTTAATTTTTTAAGCTCTACACTAGATTGTGATGATAACATACGTTGAACTAACTGTTCTTTAGACATCTCTAAACTAAATACAGCTACAGATGCATCACCTTTTAGTGCTGCATTTTGAACAAGATTTAATGAAAATGCAGTTTTCCCCATAGCTGGACGAGCTGCTATTAGTATTAAATCTGTTCTCTGTAGTCCATTTATCTTTTTGTTTAAGTCTTTAAAACCAGTTGTTATTCCTGTTATTTCACTCTTTGATGTGTACAGATGTTCAATCATATCATAAGTATCCATTAGTACGCTATTTATAGATTTAAAATCATCACTAGCTTTTTCTTGAGATATATCAAATATCTGTTTTTCTGCTTTTTCTAAGACATCTTCTATTTTCGAGGAACCTTCATATCCTAAGCTTATAATTTCATTAGATGCTTTTATAAGTTGTCTTAAAACTGATTTTTCCTTCACTATATCTGCATAATACTTTACATTAGATGTTGTAGGGACAATCGTTGATAAACTCGTTATATAACTTATGCCTCCTACATCATCTAAATGTCCTTCTTTTTTAAGTTCTTCTGTTAGGGTTATTAAGTCTATTGGTTCACCTTTATTACTTAACTTTATCATGCACTCATATATGATTTTGTGAGCTTCTTTGTAAAAGTCATTTGGCTTTATAGTTTCACTCACCGTTATCATTGCATCTTTATCAAGTAATATAGACCCTAATATAGACTGTTCTGATTCCACACTATGTGGAGGAATTCTAGTCATATCCTCCATTGTTTATCACCTCAAGTGTCTTTTCTATTGTTTCTCTTTTACATCTACTCTCATCTTAGTAGTTACTTTTTGATGTATCTTTATCTCAACGAATCTTGAACCTAAAGCTCTTATTGGTTCATCTAAGTGTATTTTTCTCTTATCTACTTCTATAGAGTGTTGTTTTTTTATTTGTTCTGCTATATCTTTAGATGTTATTGATCCAAATAATCTTCCACCATCACCAGCTTTAGTATATATAACAACGTTTAATTCTTCCATTTTCTTTCCTAATTCTACTGCTGCTTCGTACTCTTTTTGAGCTTTTATCTCTTCAGATTTCTTCTTTTCACCTAATTCTTTTACTGCTGTATTATCTGCTACAACTGCTAATTTCTTTTTAAGTAAGAAGTTTCTTGCGTATCCATCACTTACTTCTTTTACTTCACCTTTTTTACCAGTTCCTTTAACGTCTTTTAATAAAATAACTTTCATCTATTTCTCCTCCTTTATGCATTCGTCAATTATATCTTGTACCATTGAATATGCAGTTTTTAATGAAACACCTTCTAATTGAGCACCTGCTATATCTTTGTGGCCTCCTCCGCCTAGTTTTTCCATAAGAACATGTACATTGGTTTCTCCTAATGATCTAGCACTTATGAATATTTTATCATCTTTTTTACCTAGAACAAATGATGCTTCAACTTCCTTTATATTTAATAATTCATCTGCTGCTTGTGCTATTACTATATTTATGTTATCTGCTACTCTTTCTGTATAAGCTAAACAGATTTTTCCATAAACTATCTTAGCACTTTGTATGATTTCAGCCTTAGTTATAAAATCACTTATGTCTGAGTTAAATAGCTTTTTGACTTCTACAGTATCTGCACCTACTTTTTTAAGATACGATGCAGCTTCAAATGTTCTTACCCCTGTTTTGAAGGCGAAGTTTTTAGTATCTAGAGTTATACCAGCTAATAAACCTTCTGCAGTTAATTTATTTATCTTTACATTATCTTCCATGTATTGGACTAGCTCAGTTACCATCTCACACGTAGATGATACGTATATTTCATGGAATAAAAGTACTGTATCATTTATAAATTCAACGCCTCTTCTGTGGTGGTCTATCACTACAATTTTGTCAGATATACCTAATAGTTCATTACATTCTGTAAAATTAGGTCTATGGGTATCAACAACTACCACAAGTGTATTTCTCGTGCAACTTCTTATAGCTTCTTCGCTATCTATAAATATTCCATCATAATAATCTGAAGATTCTATTCTATCTACAAATATATCTATTGATTCATTTGTACTATCTAGCACTATATTAGCATTTTTACCGCAAGATTTACATATATCATATATTCCAACTGCCGAACCCAGAGCATCCATATCAGGATATTTGTGTCCCATTATATATACATGATCACTTTCTAATATAATTTCTCTTAGTGCATGACCTATTAATCTTGATTTTACTTTTGTAGTTTTTTCTACTGCTTTAGATTTTCCACCGTAGAATACTGACTTATCTTTAGTTTTTATAACAGCTTGATCTCCACCTCTACCTAAAGCTAAATCAAGAGCTCCAGACGCCAATTTTAGATTTTCATTTATGGAATCTCCATCTACACCTATCCCCATACTTATAGTAACAGGTAATGTATTTCCATAGTCTATTTCTCTTATTTTATCTAGTACAGAAAACTTTTCACTTTCTAGTTTTTTAAGTTCTTTTTTGTTCATAACTAAGAAAAATTTATCTTTTGATGTTCTTTTTAATGCTGACTTAGATGCATTTTCTAAATTAGAAAGAATTCTTTCTATTTCAACGTTTATCATTGGTCTTTTATCCTCTGATGCACTTTTTAATACGTCATCATATCCATCAACCTGAATCAACATCATAGAATTTTTCTCATCTTCATGCTTTTGTTGTAAATTTAGATAATCTGTCTTATCTAACCAATATAACATCATTAGATATTTTGCATTTTTTTCTTGATCATTTTTTACAACATTGTATACTACAGTATAATCTCTGTCTTTATACTTTACATCTGTGTACATTTCTTTATTTTCATTTAAAACTTTTCTAAGATCTAGATTCTTTACTATATCATCAATGTTTTCACCTAATAAATCTTGTGTTTCCGTCATCTGATGGAATTTATTATTGTACCAAGATATTTTTCCATCAAATTCTAATATACAAAGTGGAATAGGTAAATTCATTATTGCTTTTTTTGTTGTTTCATCTATATCTAAAGATAGATTTTGAATGTAATTATTCCATTCCTTCCTTCTAATATTAGTAGTTTTCCAGTTGTGGAAAACTATATATAAGAAAATAAGGAAAAATAAGCAACCTACATAAAAATCATATAAAAGTAGTGCTGTACTTGCTACACCTATAATTAATATGTATATATTATTTTCTGGCATATTAATTTTCAAGGCTGGTTTGTTCCTCATTACTTCCCTCCTTACGCAGATTTATAGCTTCTTACCTTTCTAAAATCTATTACACTATCTAACATCCCTAAGAAAGATATACCCATAAATCCGAATATATATAGGATTAATCCTGATATAAGTATATTTTTTATTTGACTAGCTTTAAACCAATTTCTTAGGTAATATACAGAAACTGCTATTCCCTGAGCCATAAACATAAAATTAAAAACTAGTTGAAGATTCATTATGATTAAATCACCATGAAAATTTAAGCCTAACATATCAATTAAGAAAACTAGTATGTATAGCATAAGTGACACCATTACTGGATTTCCCGGTAAATAAAAATCTCTAAATTTAGGCATTTCTAAATTTACCATTCTTATTCTTTTTAATATAAATGCCTCAATGTAGTACGTAACAAACGCTAATATTATCCCCTGTAAAAATAGCATTGTAGGTAAAAGATTTTGTGCAAAGGTGATTACATCTTCTACTTTTAATCCACTACTTACATCTACACCTGCATCACCTAAAATTTGAAGCTGAACACTTACAGCTTCCTTCATACCATTCATAAAGTTATCTAATAAATTAGTTTTAAATACCATATTTGCTATAGTATAGAAAATTATAGTTGAAATTATAACTATAATTGTCCCTGCATATATAGGTTCAAACTTATTTTCTTGACCTTTTTTTATGTTTTGTCTTGCAACACTACCTATAACTATCCCAGGAAGTACACTCATAATACTAATACTTACAGCATATGTTATATCTACACCAAATATAAGTATTAAAAAAGTAACTATCAAAGATAATATTGAGTACTTATTGTTACCTATAGTTCCTATTATTGCATAAGGTACTGGTATTAAGAAACTCAGCACACTTAATATAGGCACATATGCTGTTACTAGAGCTAATAATATTCCCAGCGTAACTATCATCGATACTTGTGATAGTTTTACTTTATTATTCAAATTAGATTCACTCCTTATTATCTATATGTTTTTTGAGTTCAGATAACTCACCATACCATCTTTCTATACTATGATTCTCATTTATTCCTAGTTTTATCTTTTCTTTTATTTTATAATCCATTTCGTTAAAACTAATTCCCAATCTTTTTGCTAAAAGGTATGTTATCATTATAATATTTGCTAAAGTATCTTGTAATGCCTCATCTAAAGGCTTTACTCCTTTAAACATTAAGTTGAACAAATCCCCTACGCTCATTAACAACTCTGTTTTCATCCATTCCATTATTTTAACGTTTCTTGCTATATCGGAATTCCTATCTAATCTCACAGTTGCCCCCTCCTTAATATATAAATATTATATCATAAATCATAGTAGATTTAACTAGAATAACAAAAAAACGAGCCATAAGGCTCGTCCTTCTTATTCTACAGTGTATGGTAAAAGTGCTATGTTTCTAGCTCTCTTTATAGCAACTGTTAATTCTCTTTGATGCTTAGCGCATGTTCCAGATATTCTTCTTGGTAATATTTTACCTCTCTCAGTTACATATTTTTGTAATCTTTGAGTGTTTTTGTAATCTATCTTAACGTCTTTTGAAGCACAGAATTGACAAACTCTTCTCTTCTTACGTCTCTTCTTGTTTATCATAACATTTCCCTCCTTTTTAGAATGGTATATCGTCGTCATCTATAGCTTGGAAACCTTGAGGGTCTAATCCTTGTGGTTCGAACGTAGGCTCGAAACTAGGTTCAAATCCTGTTTGACTTCCTTTATTATACGAATTTTCCGATTTATTTCTACTATCTAAGAACTGTACTCTGTTAGCATTAACTCTAAACGCTCTTCTGTTTTCTCCAGCTTGGTTTTGATATACATCCACTCTTATTGAGCCTTGTACAGCTACTAAACTTCCTTTACCGATATAGTTAGCGCAATTCTCTGCAGATTTACCCCAAACTTGTATATCTATAAAATCAGTTTCTCTCTTACCATCTTTGCCTGAGAATTCTCTATCAATAGCTATTGAGAAATTAGCAACAGGAGTTCCACTTCCTGCGATGTATCTTAACTCTGGGTCTCTTGTTAATCTACCCACTAAAACAACATGGTTCATAATAACACCGCCTTTTACATAATAAAACTAGTCATTAAGCAGCAACTATCATGTGTCTTATTACGTTTTCGTTTATCTTTAAGTTTCTATCTAATTCTTTTGGTAATTCAACACCAGCACTGAAGTTTACTAATACATAGTGACCTTCGTTGAACTTAGCTATTGGGTAAGCTAATTTTCTAGTTCCCCATACATCAACGTTAGCTACTTCACCATCAGTAGATATAACTTCCTTAACTTTGTTAAGTACAGCTTCTCTAGTTTCTTCATCAGCATTTGGCTTTACTACGAAAACTAATTCATAATTTCTCATTATCTTTTCACCTCCCTTTGGACTTAACGGCTCTACTTCGTAGAGCAGAGAAATGAGATTCAAATCTCATACTTACACATTTTATCATTACTAAAGATAATTGTCAATTTATATTTCCTCATATATTATGGTAAATTTTTTTGTTTTTAATACGTATATATTAAATTATGATGGATAATACTATTTATATATAGCCCCCATAACTTAAATATATTTCATCCCAATCTCCCATAAAAAAGAGTGACCGCAGGTCACTCTTTTTTTATACTATCTATGCGTTTGCTTTTACTTCCATATGTTTCTTTAAAACTTTACCTAATCTCTTGATTCCCTCAACTATCTTCTCATCTGTAGATGTTGAGTAATTTAATCTAAAACAATTTTCTTTTCCACCATTAGGGAAGAATGATCCCCCTGGAACATATGCAACATTATTTGCTATACAATCTTCCATTATAACTCTTGAGTCTAAATGTTTTGGTAGTTCTACCCATGTGAATAGCCCACCTTCTGGATGAGTATACTCTAAACCTTCTGGGAATTCTTCTTTAATAGTTTTTAACATAAGGTCTCTACGTCTTTTATAAACCTCTTTTAATTTTTCAACATGTTTATCTAAATCATATAATTCTATGTATTTACTAACTTCTCTTTGAGATATACTAGATGCTTGTAGGTCTGCTCCTTGTTTGACGAATATAAATTTGCTTAATATTTCATGAGATGCGCATGTCCAGCCTATTCTATATCCTGGACAGAATATTTTTGAAAAGCTTCCTAAGTATATTACCAATCCTTTGTTATCCATTGATTTTAAAGATGGTAATGTATCACCTTCGAATCTTAATTCACCGTATGGGTTATCCTCTATTACTGGTATTTCATATTTATTTATAATTTCCATGAACTTTTTACGTCTTTCCATTGGCCAAGTTCTTCCTGTTGGGTTTTGGAAATCTGGTATTACATATATCATTTTCACTCTATCAGTTGTTTCTAATATTTTTTCTAACTCTTCCATTATCATTCCATCTTTATCTGTTGGAACTTCTATGAATTTTGGTAAATATGCTTTAAAAGCATTTAATGCTCCTAAATAAGATGGACTTTCACATAAAACTATGTCACCTTCGTCTAAGAAAACTTTCCCTGCAAAGTCTAATCCTTGTTGTGAACCATTAGTTATTAATATATCATCCTTTGTTACATTAGTTTTAGCTTTACTATTCATTCTATCAGCTATATGTTCTCTTAAAGGAGTATAACCTTCAGTTGTAGAATATTGAAGAGCTGATCTTCCATCCTCTTCTAAAACCATAGTCGAAATCTTTTTCATTTCCTCTATTGGGAATAATTCTGGAGCAGGTAATCCTCCAGCGAAAGATATAACTTCTGGTTTTTCCGTCAACTTTAAAAGCTCACGTATTTCTGATCCTTTTAATCCTGCCATTCTCTTTGCAAATTTAACTGCCATAATTAAAGCACCCCCTGAAATTGTTTACCCTGTACTTTAATTATAGCAATGCCAAATTTGATTCGATACTCTCTTTGAAATTTTCTGAATTTTCTATTTTATTCTTTAGTAATTATCTTTTTTACTCTTTTTTCAAAAGTTTCTCTGTCTAGCATTATTTCTCTAGAGCATTTAGTGCATTTTATCTTTACATCCATACCAACTCTAGTTATTTCAAATTCTTTATTTCCACAAGGATGTTGTTTTTTCATTTCAACAACATCTCCTATCTTAATACTTATAGGCATTTAAAATCACTCCTTTTAAACTATCTCTGTTGCTTCTTTTTTTCCACTTTCTAATTTAGTTATTTTATATATACCCTTATATTCTACATCACTTTCTCTTAAAGTTTCTTTTACTTTTTCTATATCATTGTATAAGAATCTTATTGAAATCCCACAGCTAGCCGTTATCTCTCTTGGTGTAGGCAGTGTTGTACATACTATTTCCTTTTCCTTTAATAACTTCTCTGTTCTTATTGCATGATGTGTTGAGTTAAATGATACTATATACATTTCATTCATTGTTTTTCCTCTTTCTAATCTAGTTATTATAGATATTATTTTATATAAATAAGGCTACATATACAATATGTAACCTTATTATGTCCATTATATAGATATAGTTTGTAATGAGTTGTTCATCATTTCTACAATATTATACATATTAGTAACTGTACCTACTTGTAATAATTCTTTTAAGTTGTAATAATCTAAACATGTACCACAAGATAGTATTTCAACTCCATTATTTTCTAGTATTTTTAAGTTTTCTACTGTAGCTTCATTTACTGTTGTAAGTTTTACTCCTGAATTAACAAATACTATGTGCTTTGGATATGGCTTAGTTTCTGTCAAAGTATATATATATCCTTTTATAAGAACTTCTCCTAGTTCATCATTTCCTTGTCCCATTTTATCTGAAGATATAAATATACACTTATTATCTAAATTAACCTTTGTACCTTCTTCTATTTTTATATTTTCACCTTTTATTATTTCGACTACTATTAAATCTTCTTCTTCTCTTAAAACACTACTTTCGCAATTAGATGACTTTGATAGTTTTATTATATTTTCTTTTGCCATTGTATTGTCTACTGTGACTCTTATAACTCCATTTTCTAATTTATCTAATTCTTTCTTTGTATTTATTACTGGTTTTGGACAAGCTAGTCCTCTTGCATCTATTTCTATTAACATAATATCCTCTCCTTACATATTCCTTAAAATAATTCTATCATATATGTAAATTTAAACGTTATAGATTATTTCTATACAATTACTTATCAGATTAATTTTAATTATAAGAAATTTATTTCTTTGATTTTATTTAAATAGACGGTAAATTTTCAAATTGATTCTCTTGTAATCCAACTTCAAGATAAATATATTATAAACCTTTTAAAAATAAAACAGATATAGCGTATGCTATATCTGTTTTATTTTTCTATATTATTTCTAAATTTTTATATAAAGCTACCCCTTTGTGGTAGTACTCTAATTCTTTTTCCTTTGATATATTTGAATATAATTCTCCTAATTCAATATATAATTCAGCTAAAGTTTTAGTATCTCCTAATTCAGATACTATATTTGCACACTTATATAGATATTCTATCGCTGATGTATTTTCATTTTGTGCTTTGTGTATCTTAGAATACAACTTTAAAGCTTTATATTCATTACACTTATTTTTTGATTTTATAGCTAATGCTAGTGCTACTTTACAATACTTTTTAGCTTCTTCAAAATCTTTATTTTCAATATATGCATCTACTATTTTAGATAAACTCTTTATAGTTATCTTGTCTTCACTATTTTTATTTATATCATAGGCTTTTTGAGAATACTCTAAAACCTTATCTATATTTCCTAGGTTTTTATATATATCAGATATTCTCAGATAAACATTTGCTATTCCTGATTTATTTTCTTCTTCCTCCAATAACTCTAATGCCCTTTTAAAACATTCCTTAGAATCATCATACTTTCCAACTTTTAAGAAATTATTGGCCTTTAATAACAACATATCTATTTCATCTTTTATATTGTTTTGCATCTCTATATCACTAATCTTATTTATATAGTATAAAGACTTTTCAGAGTCATTTAACTTCATGTAAGAGTATGCCAGATTACTATACAAATCTTTATGAATATCCATATCCTCGATTTGCCCTTCTGTTAGTAAGTCCTCTGCAAATCCTAGATGTGTTATAGCACCTTTGAAAAATGCTTCTTGTATATATACTTTTCCTATATTCAAATAACATCTAAATATATTTTCTTTATCATTATCTTTTATGAAATAATACAAAGCTTTTTCTAAATTTCCAACTACAAGATTATAGTCTTCTTTTTTTATATTTATCGTTCCTAATAAAAAATTGCATTTTGCATAATTATCTATTAAATTATAATTTTTACATATATTTAAAATTTCATTTATTAATTCTTCCGCTTTTTCAAGTTCTCCTCTTTTTATATGAATTTCACTTTGAAGAATTAAGTTATCTGTTATCCTTCTAGATTGCATTTCTTTAGTTTCTAGTAAATAGTCTACACTTACTTCTAACTTTTGTGATAAGTAATCTAATAACTCATGACTTGTATGAGATTTATCTCTCTCTATATGGCTTATTTGAGCTGCTGTTATTCTATCTCCAGCTAACTCTTTTAATGTCATATTTTTTTCTTTTCTCAGTTTCTTAATTTTCTCTCCTAAGCTTAGAATGTCCATACTAAAATTCCCCCTTGAAACCATTTTCTTATAAGATGATTATAACTTAAATTTATATTAAAAACACTATGTATTTTGTAATATTTTACCTATTTATGTAGGTTTAATCAAATTTATTTTTAGTTTTTTGTTAATATAAATCAAATTTAACTTTTATTTCAATTTATATATTTTAAAATTTACCTATATACTTCCATAAAAAAAGATGTCTTAAAATAATTATTTTAAGACATCCTCATTTTTATCTTTTAGTTATTTTTAGAAATTTCTTTTAAAGCCTCTACAGCTTTATCTATTTCTTCTTTAGTATTGAAGTACCCTAAGCTAAATCTAACTGCACCTTGCTCTAGGGTTCCTAAAGTTTTATGAGCTAATGGAGCGCAGTGTATACCAGATCTAGTGGCTATATCATATTCACTATCTAGTATAAAAGTTATTTCTCCAGAATCCATATCTCCAATATTTATCGCTATAACTGCTGCTCTTTTTTTACTATCTTTAGTTCCATATATCTTTATATTAGGAATTTCTTCTAATTTATCTAACATATACTGACATAATTCTTCTTCATGTAGTCTTATATCATCTATACCTTTTTCTAATATAAACTTTACTCCTTCATTTAATCCTGCTATGCCAGGAGTATTGTGTGTTCCAGATTCATATCTATCAGGAACTATTTCGGGTTGGAATAAATCTTCTGATTTACTTCCTGTTCCACCTTCTTTTAAAATATCTACACTAAGACCTTCTCTTATATATAAGATACCTGTTCCTTGAGGTCCAAGCAAGCATTTATGGCCTGGAGCTGCTATCATATCTACATTCATATCTTTTACATCAATAGAATACACTCCCGCTGTTTGTGATGCATCTACTAAGTATAATATATTATTTTCTTTAGCTATCTCCCCTACGGCTTTTATATCTACTAAAGTTCCTACTACATTTGATGCATGAGTAGTTACTATTAATTTTGTATTTGGTTTTATTGCATTTTTTATATCATTTACGTCTAAGAAACCTTCTTTATCACAGTTAACTATTGTATTTGAAATTCCTCTTGCTTCTAGGGATTTTATTGGTCTTATTACAGAATTATGCTCCATACTTGTTGTTATTATATGGTCGCCTTCTTTTACAACACCTTTTATAGCTAAATTTAATGAATCAGTAGCATTATTTGTAAATATTATATTCATAGGGTTATCTATATTAAATAACTTTGCTATATTTTCTCTTGCGTCATAAATCTCTCTTGCTGCCCTCATAGCCATTTTATGTCCAGCTCTTCCTGGATTAGCACAGTAGTTTTTCATACAATCCATTATAGAATCATAAACTTGCTCTGGTTTAGGGTATGTAGTTGCAGCATTGTCTAAGTAAATCATATAAGTTTCCTCACTTTACATTAATTATCTTCAAGCATCATTGATAAAATATTATTTAATTCTTCATCATTATAATATTCTATCTCTATTTTTCCCTTTTTCTTCCCTTTTGATATATTTACTTTTGTTCCAAATATATTCATAAGTTTTTCTTCTACATCAACTATAAATATATCCTTCTCTTTTATTTTCTTTGGTACTTCTTTTGTATTATTTTCTGCAATAGTTTTAACTAAATTTTCAGTTGCTCTAACTGAAAGCTCTTCTTCTATAACTCTCTTTGCTAGTTCTTCTTGTAATTCTTTATCTGATATTCTAAGTAATGCCTTACCATGACCAGCTGTCATTTGACCACTTTCTATCATCTTCATTACTGCTTCACCAAGATTTAATAACCTTAAAGTATTTGTTATATGTGGTCTACTCTTTCCTACTGCTTCTGATATTTCTTCTTGAGTAACTTTATAGTGATCTATTAATCCTTTATAGGCTAAAGCTTCTTCAATAGAGTTTAAATCTTCTCTTTGTAAGTTCTCTATCAAAGCTATCTCCATTATATCTTTCATTGGTATATCTTTAATAACAACAGGAACTTCTTTTAATTTTGCCATCTTAGATGCTCTGTATCTTCTTTCTCCTGCTATTATCATATATTTGCCATTTTTATCTGGCTTTACTACTATTGGTTGTAATACTCCATAGTTTTTTATAGATTCTGATAATACTTGTATTTTCTCTTCATCAAACACTTTTCTTGGCTGAGTTTCATTAGGATATATATTCTTTAATTCTATACTTATTATATCTTTGCTATCTATTCCTTCTTTAATTTCTGGAATTAAGGCACTAAGACCTCTTCCTAATCTATTTGTTCTTTTAGACGATTTTTTTTCCATATTATATTATATCCTCCTCTAAATCTATGAACTCTTCTGCTAAGTCCATGTATGCCTCTGCTCCCCTGCATCTTGCATCATAATATATAACTGGCTTTCCATGACTAGGTGCTTCTGCCAATCTAACATTTCTAGGAATTAATGTAGTATATACACTTCCCTTGAAATACCTTTTTACCTCTTCAACTACCTGTATTGATAAATTAGCTCTTCCATCAAACATACTAAGGACTACTCCTTGTATTTCTATATGTGGATTAAGTCTAGACTTAACTAGCTTTATAGTTTCCATAAGCTGACTTACACCTTCTAGTGCATAATATTCACACTGTATTGGTATTAATACACTATCTACTGCTGTAAGACAGTTTATAGTTAACATTCCTAATGAAGGAGGACAATCTATAAATATATAATCATAATCTTTTCTTACACATTCTATAGCATTTTTTAATACATATTCTCTTTTATCCATATTAGTAAGCTCTATTTCTGCTCCTGATAACTCAGTTGCTGAAGCAATAGTGTCTACATTGTCAAACTCTGTAGGTAAAATTGCCTCTCTTATATCTACACTATCTAACATTACTTCATATATAGTGTTTTCTACCTCTTGTTTCTCTATTCCATATCCACTAGTTGTATTTCCTTGTGGATCTAAATCTAGTACTAGTACTTTTTTACCCATCTTTCCTATACTTGCACTTAAATTTACATTAGTTGTAGTTTTTCCTACTCCACCCTTTTGGTTAAAAACTGCTATAACTTTTCCCACAAGATTTCCCCCCTTGTTTCTTCTAAAATTCACTTTTCTAAAATTTATAGTATAAAATTTTTAATTCCAATTTTGATAAAAAAAGGCTACTGCCAAGCAGTAACCTTACTTTTTAGGAATTTTTACAACAACCTCCATATAATCGCCCTTATCTACTTCGTTATATTTAGCCTCAATTCCTGTTCCTATTATAGCATCGAAGGCTTGCTTCATAGTATTTAAGTATATTCTTATAGCCATTGAACTCTTTACATTTTGCTTTTTCTCTGGCTCTTCAGTTTCTTGTAAATCTTCTAATATATCCTTTATCAACTTTTCTGTTTTCTTTACAGTTAGCTCATTCTTTATTATTTTATCTAAGACATCCTTCATTAACTCTTCATTTGGTAACTTAAGCAATGCTCTTGCATGTCTTTCTGTTAGGTTATTTTCTACTAATTTTATTTTTATATCACTTGGCAATCTTAGTATTCTAAGTTTGTTAGCTATAGTAGATTGATTCTTTCCTAACTTTTCTGCTAGTTGCTGCTGTGTAAAATCATGTTCTTTTATTAAATTTTCATACCCCATAGCCTCTTCTATAAAATTTAAATCTTCTCTTTGTAAATTTTCTAGCAGTGCTAATACAGCAGAATATTCGTCAGACATGTTATTTATAATAGCCGGTATTACTGTTAAATTTGCCAATTTAGCCGCTCTAAATCTTCTTTCTCCAGCAATTAATTCATACTTTTCATCTTTAACTCTAACTGTTATTGGTTGAAGTATTCCATAAACTCTTATAGAGTTGCTTAACTCCTCTAATGCTGACTGTGAAAATACTTTTCTTGGTTGATATGGATTTGGAACTATATTTTCTATAGGTATCTCCACAATTCTTTTTTCTTCCATAACATCCCTCTCTTATTAGATATAAATATATTTGAATTTCATTATTTACTTACAAATTAATACTGCATTAGATACATATGAGTATACTATTTCTGCATGTAATTATATAATCCTTCTATTTTGTTTTATTTTTAATATATTTTTAATATACCTATCTCTATTTTATAGGACTTTTTGCAGGTTTACCCGCTTTTCTAGGGTATTTTTCTGGAGTATTTCTTACTTTTTTGAAAACTAATATATTATGGTCTAAATCAGTTTCTGGAAGCTCTACATCTATTTTTTCAATAAATTCTAATCCTAAAACATCCATAGCAGCTTTTGACTCTTCTAGCTCTAAGTTTGCATTAGGTCCTTTTAAACACACAAAATATCCTCCAACTTTAACAAATGGTACACAAAATTCCATAAGTATAGGTAATCCAGCCACAGCTCTTGCTGTTGCTATATCATATTGTTCTCTATATTGTTCTGACTTACCGAAATCTTCTGCTCTACCGTGTATAAACTCCATATTAGTTAAACCTAAGGTATTACTAACTTCTTTTAAGAAGTTTATTCTTTTGTTTAATGAATCTAAAAGAGTTACATTAGCATTTTCTAGGCATATCTTTAATGGTAATCCTGGAAAACCTGCACCTGTACCAACATCTATTATAGACATTCCATCTTTTATGTATCCATTAACTACAGCTGAAACAGAGTCCAAGAAGTGCTTTATATACACTTCTTTTTCCTCTTCTATTCCAGTAAGGTTCATCTTTTGATTCCAGTCGACTAGTATCTCTCTATAAACCTTGAAATCATTTAGCATTTTATCGCTTGGTTCTATTCCAAAATCCTTTAGACCTTGTCTTAGCATTTCCGTATTATTCATCTTTTCCCCCTCTAGTTCTTCTCATTTGCTCTAAGTATATAAGAAGTACTGATATATCAGCTGGTGAAACCCCTGATATACGAGATGCTTGACCTATTGAAACTGGCTTTATATCATTAAGTTTTTGTCTTGCTTCTATTCTTAAACCATCTATAGTTGAATAGTCTATAGTTTCTGGTAACTTTTTATTTTCAAGCTTTTTAAATTGCTCTATTTGCTTTAATTGCTTGTCTATATATCCTTCATATTTTGTCATTATTACACATTGTTCTTTCACTTCATAATGAACATCTTCTCCAGCACCTTTTCCTATAGCTTCAATTAAGTCATAGTTAACCTCTGGACGCTTTAAAAATTCATATAAAGATAATCCTACTTTTATTTCAGATGCTCCCATTTCTGCTAAAAGGTGATTTACTTCTTTAGGAGTAACTCTTTCTGTTTTTAATCTCTCTAATTCTTTTTCTATCTCAGCTTTCTTATCTAAGAATCTATTGTATCTGCTTTCTGTAACTAACCCTAAGTCATATCCTTTTTGAGTAAGTCTCATGTCTGCATTATCTTGTCTTAAGTATAATCTATACTCTGATCTAGATGTCATCATTCTATAAGGTTCGTTTGTTCCTTTAGTAACTAAATCATCTATTAAAACACCTATATAAGCTTCTGATCTATCAAGTACAAATGGCTCTCTTCCTTGTATTTTACATGCTGCATTTATACCAGCTATAAGACCTTGTGCTGCTGCCTCTTCATATCCTGAAGTACCGTTAAATTGTCCCGCACTAAATAAGTTTTCAACACCCTTTATTTCAAGTGTTATTTTTAATTGAGTAGGATCTATACAATCATATTCTATTGCATAAGCAGGTCTCATTATCTTAGCATTTTCAAGTCCTTGAATACTTTTATACATTTGTAATTGTACTTCATAAGGTAAACTAGTTGATATCCCTTGGATATACATCTCTTTTGTTTCTCTACCTTCTGGCTCTATAAATATTTGATGAGATTCCTTATCACTAAATCTAACAACTTTATCTTCTATAGATGGGCAGTATCTTGCTCCTGTACTTTTCGCCTGTCCACTATACATTGCTGTTCTACTTAAGTTACTTGTTATTATTTCATGAGTTTTTGTGTTTGTTCTTGTTAAATAACAAGGCTCTTGATCTATATTTATTTCATCACTTAAGAAAGAGAATGGAGTTATTCTTTTGTCACCCTCTTGGATTTCCATCTTAGTGAAATCTATACTATCTCTATGAATTCTAGCAGGAGTTCCTGTTTTGAATCTTCTCATATTTAATCCTAAATCCACTAGATTATCTGTTAAATGCTTTGAATAACCTAATGCATTAGGTCCTTCATTAATAGTTAATTCTCCTATGAATATCTTAGAATTTAAGTAAACTCCTGTTGCTAATATTACAGCTTTAGCTTCATATTGACATCCAAGTTTAGTAACTACTCCAGTAACAGTTTGACCTTCATGTAATATATCTACTACTTCATCCATTACTATATCTATATTAGATTCATTTTCTAAAGTAGCTTTCATTTCTGTATGATATCTAAATTTATCCGCTTGTCCTCTTAGAGAGTGAACAGCTGGTCCTTTTGCAGTATTTAACATTCTACTTTGTATAAGTGTTTTATCTGCATTTACACCCATTTCACCACCTAAAGCATCTATTTCTTTTACTAATTGACCTTTACCTGTTCCTCCAACTGATGGGTTACATGGCATTAGTGCAATAGAGTCTAACGACATAGTTACTACTAGTGTTTTATGTCCCATTCTGGCAGTTGCTAAAGCAGCTTCACATCCGGCATGACCTGCTCCAACTACTATTACATCATATTTTCCTGCTTTGAAATCTATCATGTCAGTATCCTTTCTACGTTTATATTTATGTTTCACGAAAAACTTTTTTATAATTGCTTATCTACATTTTATATTATACACTTTATTTTCCGATACAGAAGTTACTAAATATAGTATCTAATAGGTCTTCTTTTACTGTGTCTCCATTTATATAACCTAGATAATCCCATATATTCTTGAAATCAACCTCTATAAAATCATATGGAAGGAATGTATCTATTGCATTTATAGCATCATTTATAGATTCATATGATTTTAATAATGCATCTTTGTGTCTAGAATTAGTTATTACTAAGCTAGATGAATTCTTAACACTGCCTTTATAAACCATAGATTCTATTTTATCATATAATTCTTCAATTCCTTCATGTTTTAATGCTGATGTTCTTATTATATTTTCTTCTTTTACATACTTAGCTAGTACATCTTCTTCTATTTTAGGTTCTAAATCTGTTTTATTTAATATAACTATAGTCTTCTTATTTTCTAGGTTTTCTAGTATTTCTATATCTTCATCAGAAAGATTTCTCGATGAATCTAATACCATTATAACTAAGTCTGCACTATTAAATGATTCTCTTGATTTTTCTACACCTATTTTTTCTACAACATCTTCTGTTTCTCTTATACCTGCTGTATCTACTATTTTTAAAGGTATACCTTTTATATTTACGAATTCTTCTATAACGTCTCTAGTTGTTCCTGGTATATCTGTAACTATAGCTCTATTTTCACCTAATATAGAGTTAAGTAATGAAGATTTCCCAACATTTGGTTTACCAACTATTACTGTCTTAAGTCCGTCTCTAAGTATTTTACCACTTTCAGCCGTATCATATAATTTTTTAATTTCTATTCTTATTTCTTCAGCTTTTTCTTTAAGAGTTTGATATGTTATTTCTTCTATATCTTCCTCTGAAAAATCTATAGCAACTTCTAAGTGTGCTAATACTTCTGTTACTTTTCCTCTTAATTCTTTTATCTTACTTGATAAAGAACCTTCTAGCTGATTTTGAGCTACTTGATGAGCCATATCAGTTTTAGCTTTTATTACATCTATTATTGCTTCTGCTTGAGATAAATCTATTCTTCCATTTAAAAATGCTCTTTTTGTAAATTCTCCAGGTTCAGCTATTCTTACATCTTTAGATAATATAAGCTCTAATATTTTCTTTACTGAAATAAATCCTCCGTGGCAGTTTATTTCTATAACATCCTCTGCAGTATATGAGTTTGGCCCTTTCATATAAGCTAATAAAACTTCATCTATAACATCTTCACCGTCTACTATATTTCCGTATATTAAAGTTCTAGTTTTATATTCACTTATTGTTTTTCCTGACATAGATCTAAATATTTCATCTGCTACTTTCAGTGCTTTTTGACCACTAATTCTTACTATACCTATACCACCTTCACCTGGTGCTGTTGCAATTGCTGCTATAGTATCATCTATAAACAAATTAATCACCTCTTATTATTTAGTTAATTTATCTTTAATTTCGTTATCTTTAATTCTTTCCTTAATCTTAACATTATATAAAATAAATAACGAAAATAAAACCCCCTATTACATAGGAGGTTAAATTTTATCTTTTATACTCTATTACTAATCTTCTATATGGATCTGTTCCCTCGCTATACGTAGTTACATACTTATCGTTTTGAAGAGCTGAGTGAATTATTCTTCTCTCATATGGATTCATATAGTCTAATTTCTTTATTTTTTTAGTTCTAGCTACTTCTCTAGCTGCTTTGTTAGCATATCTTATTAAAGATTCTTCTCTCTTTGATCTATAGTTTTCTATATCTACAAGCACTCTCATATGCGAGTCTTTATTTATTTTATTAAGCGCTAATCCTGTAAGGAATTGAATTGAATCTAATGTTTCCCCTCTTCTTCCTATTAAACATGCAGCTTCTTTTCCTTCTATGTCTACTTTAATTAAATTATTATCTTGAGTAACATTAACTTTAGCCTCTACATTAGAGTTCTTAAGTATATTTTCAACAAACTCTTTAGCTATATCTGACTCAGTTTTAATAACTTTGAATCTGTATAGACCTTCCTTAGCACCTATAAAACCTAAGAAACCTTTTGTAGGTTCTTGTACTGTTTCTATTTGTAAATCTTTTTCAGATACTTTTAGCTCTTCAATTGCTTGGCTTATAGCATCTTCCTTACTCTTACTTCTTATTTCTATGCTTTCCTTCATCTATTACTTCCTCCTTAGAATTAGCTAACTTAGCTTTTAAAGGATTCATTACTAAATAATGTTGTGCAATTGAGAATAAGTTACCTACTGTCCAATATAATGTAAGACCTGCAGGGAACGTGAATCCCCAGAATAACATCATCCCCGACATGAAGTAAGTCATTATCTTCATTGAACCTTGTTGCTGATCCTTTGGCATCATTATCATTTGCATTAAGAATGTAGTTGCCCCTGATAATACAGCTAATATAATATCTGGTTGAGTTAGGTTTTTTATCCAAAGAAACCCTTCTGATGCAGTAGCAAGCGTTGCTTTATCTTGGAAAACACCATAAGTAACAGGATCTCTTAATACTGTAAATAATCCTATTAATATAGGCATTTGTATTAATAGTGGTAAACATCCTGCTAATGGATTTATCTTAGCTTCTTGATATACCTTCATTAACTCTTGTTGTTGCTTTTCTGGCTTATTTTTATACGTTTCTTGTATCTCTTTTATTTTAGGCTGTATATCTTGCATAGCCTTTGTAGACTTAGTTTGCTTTATTGTAAGCGGTAATAATAAAACTTTTACAAAAATTGTAAATACAATTATTGAAAGACCATAATTTCCAATAAAGTCAAAAATTGTCTTTAACACAACACCTAATAAATTACTTATAATACTCAACTGTTATACCTCCTAGAGTATATTCTGTTTTATTTTAAAGGATCGTAACCTCCTGGATGAAAAGGATGGCATTTCGATACTCTTTTTACTGTTAAATATATTCCTTTTAATAGCCCGTATTTTTTAAAAGCTTCTATAGAATATTGTGAACATGTTGGATAAAATCTACATGTAGGTCCTTTTAATGGAGATATAAATTTTTGATAAAATCTCACTAGATAAATACATAATTTCGCTAAGTATATATTTATTTCCTTCAGTATAGTAATTATTTTTTTCAAATTTTAAAATGCCTCCATATTTAGACTTTTGTTATTCACTTAATCTTATGTTTGCTTTTCTTACCAAATATTTTACAGACTTTTCAATATCTTTATATTCAGCCTGATTACTTGCTATCCTTGCTATAAAAACTATATCATACCCACTTTTAACGTTTTCATCTACATTTAATCTATATGATTCTCTTATTCTTCTTCTTATCTTATTTCTAACAATTGCTTTACCTACTTTTTTAGATACTGATATACCTAATTTAGTATCATCTGATTTGTTATCTAGTACATACATTACCAGATACTTAGTTGCAAAAGATTTGCCGTGTTTATACACTTTTCTAAAATCAGAGTCTTTTTTTAAGCCCTTTGTTTTCTTGAAGTCCATATTAAACCCTCCGTAAACACAGCTTGTAAATATAGTTTCTACACAAAAAGGCCACCTTTACAGCGGCCTCTCTCAATGATTAATGAGTTAATCTCTTTCTTCCTTTAGCTCTTCTTCTCTTTAACACGTTTCTTCCGTTAGAAGTTTTCATTCTTTTTCTGAATCCGTGTTCTTTTTTTCTTTGTCTTTTCTTTGGCTGATAAGTTCTTTTCATTACATACACCGCCTTTCAAATTTTATTTCCGTTTATTTTCCGTTTATAAGAATAATAACCTTACCCTCAAAGTAAACATAACACATACAATTATAAATGCTTTTATATTGCTTGTCAACTTGTTTTTAGATACATGAAATAACAAAATTGTTTGTTTTATTTTATATGTTTTGGTGACTATTTATTACCTCAAATTTGTCGTCTGATTTATCCACATTCATTTAAAAGTTGATTTATTATTATGTAGGAAAATTGCGTAAATTGTAGCTGTGTATTAATTTATCAACAGGTAGTTAATATTGTGGATAAATTAAGCAGAATGCCTTGAAGTTTGGCACTTATTCTGATATTATTAATATACTTGTTGATAATGTTTATAAGATTTATTAACTTATTAAGGTTATTCACAAGCTGTGGATATAAATGTGTATAACTTGTATACTTTTAGATAATACTTTAGTTATAAACTACATTTATTATATCTTTAGACTATTTATAACTTTATATACATATTGTTTATATCTTTTTATTTTTTAATACATTTTTACATTATTAATATTTTATCCACATAATTATCCAAATAAATCTAATGAATTTATTTATCATATATATTTTTTTGTTTTTTTGTTAATAACTTGTGGAAAGTGTTAATTAATTTGCGCGGAGGTTTATATTATGGATGTAGTTTCTTTATGGGACAAAACACTACAATTAATAAAAGGTGAGCTATCTCCACCTAGTTTTAATGCTTTTTTTAAGCAAATAGTACCTTTAAAAATACACAATAACGATTTAATTCTTTTAGTCCCTAATGACTTCACTAAAGGTATTTTAGAAGATAGATACTTAAATTTAATAGAAAGTTCTGTAAATCAGCTATCATTAAAAAAATATAATATTAAATTTGTTTTAAGTGAAAAAGACATAGAAGGTCTTGGAGAAGAAGCTAAAAGTTCAGCTTCAAAGGCTAATTATCCTAACCTAAATCCAAAATATACATTTGATACATTCGTAATCGGTAATAGTAATAGATTTGCTCATGCCGCATGTGTTGCTGTTGCTGAATCTCCAGCTAGAGCTTATAATCCTCTTTTCTTATATGGAGGCGTTGGATTAGGTAAAACTCACCTTATGCATGCTATAGGACATCATATAATGAGTCAAAAAAAGGATCCTAAAGTAGTCTATGTATCTTCTGAAAAATTTACAAATGAACTTATAAACTCTATCAAAGATGACAGAAATGAAGAGTTTAGAAATAAATATAGAAATGTCGATGTTCTTTTAATAGATGACATTCAATTTATAGCTGGAAAAGAAAGAACACAAGAAGAATTTTTCCATACCTTTAATTCTTTACATGAGGCTAATAAGCAAATAATTATTTCAAGTGATAGACCACCTAAAGAAATTCCAACATTAGAAGATAGACTTAGATCTAGATTCGAAATGGGACTTATAACAGATATACAAGCTCCTGATTTTGAAACTAGAATAGCAATACTTAGAAAAAAAGCTCAAATGGAAAATATTGATGTTCCAAACGAGGTTATGACATATATTGCTAAAAATATAAAGTCTAATATAAGAGAATTAGAAGGTGCCTTAACTAGAGTGGTTGCTTATTCATCTTTAACTAATAGAACTATATCTTTTGAATTAGCAGAAGAAGCTTTAAAAGATATAATAACTACTTCAAAAAATGAAGAAATAAATGTAAATAGAATAAAAGAGAAGGTAGCATCTGTATTTGATATAAAAATGGAAGATTTTAATTCTAAAAAAAGAACAAGATCAATTGCTTATCCTAGACAAATAGCAATGTATCTATCACGTGAACTTACAGATTTATCACTTCCTAAAATAGGTGAAGAGTTTGGAGGACGTGATCATACAACTGTTATACATGCCCACGATAAGATTATTAAAGATATACAAACTAATGAAGAAATCAAAATAAAAATAGAAAAAATAATCTCTGAATTGAAAGGGTAACTTATAAACAATTATATGTGGATTTTGTGTTAATATAATGTTTATATTTTTTTGTCTAAAATTTATTAACAATTTATACTACTAAAATCAACAAAGATATTAACACTTTATACACATGTTAATATCTTTGCATTTATTAGGCTTAAAGTATTTATTAACATTATCCACATAGCCTATTACTATTACTACTAATTTTTTATTTATTTTTTATATATGAAGACCACAAGGAGGTTATCCACATTGAAAATAATTTGTAATCAAAAAATACTTGCTAATAAAATCGGAATATCTCAAAAAGCTATTAATAGTAAAACTACTTTAGACTTATTAAAGGGAATATTATTATCAGCAAAAGGAGATCAACTAAAATTAACTGGTTATGATTTAGAAATAGGTATAGAAACTTATACACAAGCTGAAGTTATAGAAGAAGGAGAAATAGTAGTAAATGCTAGACTTTTTGGTGATATAATTAGAAAGCTACCAGATTCTTTTGTTGAAATAGAAACAGATAGTGAAAATAATGTATACATAAATTGTGTAAACTCAAGATTTAAGATAAAAGGAGATTCAGCTAAAGAATTTCCAAAGTTACCAGAAGTAAATAAAGAAGACTTATATAATATACCTCAAGATTTACTAAAAAATATGATAAAGCAAACAGTATTTGCTATATCTCAAGACCAAACAAAGCCTATCTTAATGGGTGAACTTTTAGAAATAGTAAATGGTAATATAAGTTTAGTAGCTATAGATGGATATAGATTAGCTGTTAGAAGCTGTAATTTAGAGAATATTTCAAATGATGCTAAAGTTATAATTCCAGGAAAGGCATTAATAGATGTAAATAGCTTATTATCATCAGAAGAAGATATAAAAATGGGATTTGATGATAAAAATGCAATATTTATAATAAATGACACTAAAATAATAACTAGACTTTTAGAAGGTGAATTTATAGATTATAAAAGATTACTTCCAAGAGAACACAATACTAGAGTTAAATTAAAAACAAGAGATCTTTTAAATAGTATTGAGAGAGCATCATTATTATCTCAAGCTGAAAAAAATAATCTAATCAAATTATCTATAAGAGATAATGCAATGGCAATAACTTCTAATACAGATAAAGGAAATGTTTATGAAGAAGTTTCACTAGAATTAGAAGGAGATTATTTAGATATCGCATTCAATTCAAGATACTTCTTAGAAGGATTAAAAAACATTGATAGTGAAGAGATATTTATAGAATTCACAACAAATGTTAATCCTTGTATAATAAAACCTGCTGACGAAATCGAGTACACATACCTATTACTTCCAGTAAGAATATCATCTAGTATATAATTCATTAAAAAAGCCCAACTAATAAAGTTGGGTTTTTATAACTAATTTTATGATATAATATATTTTTGACATGTTAGTGAAAAACTAAATGAAAATAAATAGGAGGACGAGCTATGATAGAGATAAATATAGATTCAGAATATATAAAATTAGATCAACTTTTAAAATTAGCAGACTTAGCATCAACAGGTGGACATGCTAAATTTTTAATATTAGAAGGTCTAGTTAAGGTAAATGGAGAAGTTGAAACAAGAAGAGGAAGAAAACTTAAACCTCAAGATATAGTTGAGGTAGAAGGAAATCAAATAAAAGTAGTGTAATAAGGAGAGCCTTTTATGCAACTAAATAGTTTGCAGTTAGTCAATTTTAGAAATTACGATAGTTTACATCTGGAATTTAATAAAAAAGTAAATCTTCTTGTCGGAAAAAATGGCCAAGGAAAGACTAATATAGTAGAATCTATATATATGCTATCTTTTGGAAAGTCCTTTAGAACCAATAAAGACAAGGAAATAATAAAATTTGAAAAAGAGAATCTTTATGTCGGAGGAGCTTTTTCAAAGGAAAATACTAAAGGCTTAATTGAAATAGCTATCAGTAAGAATAAGAAGGGTATAAAAGTAAATAAAATACCTATTCAAAAAATATACGAACTGCTTGGAAATATAAATGTTGTAATATTTTCTCCAGAAGATCTGAGACTAGTTAAAGAAGGACCTAAAGAAAGAAGATCTTTCATAGATAAAGAGATTAGTCAAATTATACCCAGATATTATAATTATCTTACAAATTATAATAAAATATTATTCCAAAGGAATCAGTTACTTAAGAGTAAGAATATAGATAAATCTTTATTAGATGTATATGATGAAAGTTTAGCTAAGTACGGGAGCTATATTTATATACTTAGAAGAGATTTTATAAAGAAAATAGCAGGTATATCTAAAAGTTTACATGATAAACTAACTGGAGGAATTGAAGATTTAGTTATAACATATAAAAATCAAATTGATATAAATGATGAAGATACTGCCCAGACAGTATATAACAAATTTATTGAAAAACTTTCGTCAAGCCGTGAGCATGATATAGATACAAGGACTACTAGATATGGACTACATAGAGATGATCTTAATATATTTGTTAACGGACTAGATGTAAGGTTATATGGTTCACAAGGACAACAAAGAACTGCGTCAATTTCTTTAAAATTATCAGAAATTGAGTTAATAAATAATGAAGTTGGAGAATATCCAATATTAATTTTAGATGATGTGTTCAGTGAATTAGATGAAACAAGGCAAAAACTATTAGTAAATAACTTAAATGTAGTTCAAATGTTTATAACTACAGCAGAGGTTTCACATAAAAGTATATTCAATATAGATAACACTACTATATTTAATATTGATAATGGAAGTGTTGTAAACATAGAGAATGGAGGGAACTAGATGAAGCAAGAATATGGTGCAAGTCAGATTCAGGTTCTAGAAGGATTAGAGCCTGTTAGAAAAAGACCTGGTATGTATATAGGATCTACTGGTCCAAGAGGGTTACATCACTTAGTTTACGAGATAGTAGACAACAGTATAGATGAAGCACTTCAAGGATATTGTACTGAGATATACGTATCTATAAATCAAGATGGAAGTATCTTAGTAAGAGATAATGGGAGAGGGATACCAGTTGAAGTTCACCCTCAAACAGGTAAGTCTACACTAGAAACAGTTTTAACAGTACTTCATGCAGGAGGAAAGTTCGGTGGAGGAGGATACAAGGTATCTGGTGGTCTTCACGGAGTTGGGGTATCTGTTGTTAATGCGTTATCTGAGTGGTTAGTAGCAGAAATTTCAAGAGATGGAAAGTTATACAGACAAACTTATGAAAAAGGTGTAGCTACATCAGAACTTAATGCAGTAGGAACATCAAGCCATACAGGAACTTGTATAAGCTTCATGCCTGATGCTACTATATTTGACGAAATAGACTTCAAGTATGAAACATTAGAGCATAGATTAAGAGAATTAGCATTCCTTAACAAAGGAATAAAAATAATTTTAGAAGATAAAAGAGAAGGAAAAGAAAAGATAAAAGAATTCCACTACCTTGGTGGTTTAGTAGAATATATAAAATACTTAAATAAATCGAGAACTGGAATACATGAAGATATAGTTTATATAGACAAAAAAGTAGATGACTATATGGTAGAATTAGCAATGCAATATACTGATGGTTACACGGAAAACATATATTCATTTGCTAATAATATAAATACTCATGAGGGTGGATCTCATTTAAGTGGATTTAAAGCGGCCCTTACTAAAACATTAAATGATTACGCAAGAAGAAATAAAGTAATAAAAGATAATGAGCCTAATTTATTAGGTGAAGATATAAGAGAAGGTCTTACAGCTGTAGTATCTGTTAAGCTTCCTGAGCCTCAATTCGAAGGTCAAACAAAGACTAAGCTAGGTAATACAGAGATGAGAGGTATAGTGGATAGTATAACTGTTGAAGAATTAGGAGCTTTCTTAGAAGAAAACCCAACTACAGCAAAAATAATAGTTGATAAGGCCCTTAGAGCTCAAAGAGCGAGAGAAGCTGCAAAAAGAGCAAGAGAGTTAACTAGAAGAAAAAGTGTGTTAGAAAGTACTGCATTACCTGGGAAATTAGCAGACTGTGCTGAAAAAGACCCAGCTAAGAGTGAAGTATTCTTAGTCGAAGGGGATTCTGCCGGTGGATCTGCTAAACAAGGTAGAGATAGACACACTCAAGCTATATTACCACTAAGAGGTAAGATACTTAACGTTGAAAAATCTAGATTAGATAAAATATTATCTTCAGATGAAATAAAAAATATGATAACTGCTTTTGGATGTGGTATAGGAAATGACTTCGATTTAGAAAAAGCTAGATATCATAAAATAGTAATAATGACCGATGCCGATGTCGATGGAGCTCACATTAGAACATTATTACTTACATTCTTCTTTAGATACATGAGACCACTTATAGAAAATGGATATGTATATGCAGCGCAACCACCACTATATAAGGTCAAGAAACAAAAGAAAGAATACTATGTATACTCAGACAAAGAGCTTGCTAGCCTATTAGAGTCGATTGGTAGAACTGGCGTAGAGTTACAAAGATACAAAGGACTTGGAGAAATGAATGCAGAGCAATTATGGGATACAACAATGAACCCAGAAACTAGAACATTACTACAAGTAAATATAGAAGATGCGGCTATGGCAGATGAGGTATTCTCAATGCTTATGGGTGATAAAGTAGCCCCAAGAAAAGAATTTATAGAAACAAATGCTAAATACGTTAAGAATTTAGATATATAAGAAAGGGGATGAGTGTAAATGGAAGAAAACAATAGAATACTTCCTTTAGAAATAGCTGATGAAATGAAAAAATCGTATATGGATTATGCGATGAGTGTTATAGCTGGACGTGCTCTTCCTGATGTAAGAGACGGTCTTAAGCCAGTTCATAGAAGAATACTATACTCTATGAATGAATTGAACTTAACACCAGATAAACCTTATAGAAAGTCTGCACGTATAGTTGGGGACGTTCTAGGGAAATATCACCCACATGGTGATAGTGCAGTTTACTTAGCTATGGTTAGAATGGCACAAGATTTCTCTACAAGAGGACTTTTAGTTGATGGACATGGTAACTTTGGTTCAGTCGATGGAGATTCACCAGCGGCAATGCGTTATACTGAAGCTAGAATGAGTAAACTATCTTTAGAATTATTAAGAGATATAGAAAAAGAGACTGTTGATTTTATCCCTAACTTTGATGAGTCTTTAAAGGAGCCAGCAGTATTACCATCTAGATTCCCAAACTTATTAGTTAATGGATCTAACGGTATAGCAGTTGGTATGGCAACAAGTATACCACCTCATAACTTAGCAGAGGTTATAGATGCAACAGTACATTTAATAGATAATGAGGAGTGCACTGTAGAAGATTTAATGCAGTTTGTACAAGGACCAGATTTTCCTACTTCAGCAATAATAATGGGAAAAGAAAATATAGCTAATGCCTATAGAACAGGTAGAGGAAAAGTAAAAGTTAGAGCAAGAGCTTATATAGAAGAACTACCTAAGAATAAGCAACAAATAGTAGTAACTGAAATACCATATCAAGTTAATAAAGCTAAGTTAGTTGAAAAAATAGCTGATTTAGTTAAAGAGAAGAAGGTTGAAGGAATATCTGACCTAAGAGATGAAAGTAACAGAAATGGTATGAGAATAGTTATAGAGCTTAAGAGAGACGTTAATGCAAATATAGTATTAAACAACTTATATAAGCATTCTCAAATGGAAGAAACTATAAGTATAATAATGCTTGCATTAGTTGATGGTCAACCAAGAGTATTAAATCTTAAGCAAATATTATACTACTATGTAAAACATCAAAAAGATGTAGTTACAAGAAGAACTAAATTTGAATTAAATAAAGCTGAAGCAAGAGCTCACATATTAGAAGGGTTAAGAATAGCTTTAGATAACATAGATGCAGTAATAAAATTAATAAGAAGCTCTAAGACTACTCAAGAAGCTAAAGCAGGTCTTATGGAGAGATTTGGATTATCAGAAATTCAATCACAAGCTATATTAGACATGAGACTTCAAAGACTTACAGGATTAGAAAGAGATAAAATAGAAGCAGAGTATGAAGAGTTAATTAAGAAAATAAATAGATTAAAAGAAATATTAGCTAATGAGAGATTACTTCTTAACGTAATAAAAGACGAAATGCTAATAATTAAAAAGAATTATGCTGACGAAAGAAGAACTGAAATAAGACATGCTGAGGGTGAAATAGACGTTAGAGATCTTATTGAAGAAGAAGAAATAGCTATAACTCTAACTCACTTTGGATACATAAAGAGAGTGCCAGCAGATACTTATAAGAGTCAAAATAGAGGTGGAAGAGGTATATCAGCTCTTACTACAAGAGAAGAAGACTTTGTTAAGCACCTTGTAACAACAACGACTCATAGTAAGTTATTATTCTTCACTAACAAAGGTAGAGTATTTAAATTAAATGCTTATGAAATACCTGAAGGGAAGAGACAGTCTAAAGGTACAGCTATAATAAACTTACTTCAACTAGCTCCAAATGAAAAAATAGCCACACTAATAGCAATAAATGAAAATGATGAGAATCAATATTTATTATTAGCTACTAAAAATGGTATAGTTAAAAAGACTAAGCGTGAAGAGTTCAAAAATATTAATAAATCTGGGCTGATAGCTATAGGATTAAGAGAAGACGATGAGCTTATAGGAGTTAAGTTAACAGATGCTAATAAGGAAGTTTTACTAATAACTAAAGATGGTATGTCTATAAGATTTGATGAAAATGACATAAGACCAATGGGTAGAACTGCTATGGGTGTTAAAGGTATAACTTTAGGCGCTGATGATAAAGTAGTATCTATGAGCTTAACAGATGAAGGAACAGAAGTATTAGTAGTTAGTGAAAATGGATTTGGAAAAAGAACAGATATAGAAGAGTATAGAACTCAGATAAGAGCTGGTAAAGGTATAAAGACATATAATATAGCTGCTAAGACAGGAAAGCTTGTTGGAGCTGAAATGGTTACAGAAGAAGACGAAATAATGATAATAAACTCAGATGGAGTGTTAATAAGATTAAGAGTGAATGAAATATCATTATTTGGAAGAGTAACAAGCGGTGTTAAACTAATGAAGACCAATGATGAAGTTAATGTAGTTTCTATTGCTAAAATAAATATAGAAGAAGAATAGGAATATATCCTATTCTTTTTCCATAGCTATCGACTATAGGAGAGGAGAATGTATTATGAGCAATAAGAAAGGGAAATATTTATTACTAGGAGCATTTCTTGGATTTATAGCCGGTTTATTCTTTGCACCTAAAAAAGGTTCAGAATTAAGAAGAGATGCTAAAGAAAAGCTAGGTGAGGTTAAGGAAAACCCAAAAGAAGCTTTACAAGGAACAATAGATGGTGTAAAAACTAAAATAAATAATCTAATTGATGATAATGTATTAGAAGATAGTATAGATATATGTGAAGATGAAATAGTAATAAGTAGAACTTTTGAAGATGAAGGGGAGAATAATTAATGGATGCAATGGGATGGCAAATAGGTGCTGTTTTATTTGGTGTTTCGGCATTAATTATAGCAATATACATAGGAAGATTATTGAATGAGACAACTAAAGTTGTAGGAAAGGTATACAAAATAGTTGACTATAATGAAAGACATATACACGAGACAATAGAAAATGTTGCCGCTATATCTAAAAATACAGAAGAAATAACTGATTTAGTTGGCAAAGTGGCAGGTATAGCCAAAATATTTAAATTTATAAAGAGATAATTGCATATAAGGAGGTTTATTGATGTCAATAAATATAAATTCAAAGCTAAATGAACAAGAATGTTTCTGGGATATATCACTAGAAGGAGAACTTGATGTTTCTACAGCAGATAAGTTAAAAGAACATTTACATAATTTAGCAGATAAAGAATCTTTAGATATGAAAATTAACCTTACAAACTTAGACTATATAGATTCAACTGGTTTAGGTGTAATGATAGGAGTACTTAAGAAATTAAAAATAAACGGAAAGGAAATATATATATTAAATCCAAAAATCAATGTAAAAAAAATATTTGCAATAACAGGACTAGATAAAATATTTAAAGTGGAGGGATAGACGTTGGCTTTTGAAACAATAAAGATGGAAATAAGCTCAAACCCTGAGTATGTTGGAATTATAAGATTAACCACATCAGGTATAGCTAATAAAATCGGATTTTCGATAGATGATATAGAAGACATAAAAGTTGCTGTATCAGAAGCTTGTACAAATGCTATAAAGCATAGTAATGATAATAAATTTTTTATAACTTTTGATATATTAGAAAATGGATTAGCTATAGAAATTGAAGATAAAGGCAAGGGGTACGATGTAGAATCTTTACATCAACCAGATTTAAATAATCCAAAAGAAAGTGGGTTAGGATTATTTATAATACAATCATTAATGGATGAAGTTAATATAGAATCTAAAGAAAATAAAGGGACTATAATAAAAATGACTAAGTATTTAGGAGTTGGTATTTAATGAAAAACGTAGCTAATGCTACTAATTACCTAGACATAGATAATAAGGAGCTATTCAAGATATATAGCAAGGATAAAGATAACAAAGAAGTTAGAAATATTCTTATTGAAAAACATCTATATTTAGTAAATTTGTTAGCTAAAAAATATGCAAATAAAGGTGTAGAATTTGAAGATATATATCAAGTAGCTTCATTAGCATTAATATACGCTATAGATAGGTATGATATAGAAAAAGGGTATGAGTTTTCAAGTTTTGCAACTCCTACGATAATAGGTGAAATAAAAAAGTACTTTAGAGATAAAGTATGGACACTTAGAGTACCGAGGCGTGTTCAAGAGTTAAGCAAAAAGATAAGTGAAGCCAAAGTTATATTAGAACAAGAATATAAAAAACAACCTAGAGTAGAAGAGATTGCAAAATATATAGGGTGTACAGAAGAAGATGTTTTAGAAGCCATGGAAGCATCTTATGGATATCAACCTATATCATTAGATTCATCAAGTAATGATGATTCAGAAGATAAAGATATAACATTGATAGACAAAATTGGACAAGAAGAAAGTAGTTTTGGAAATATAGAACAGCGAGACTTTATAAATAAATTCATGGAAAATTTAAATGAATTAGAAGTTAAAATATTTAAAGATAGATTTTTCTTAGATAAAACTCAATCTATGATTGCAAAAGAACTAGAAATCTCTCAAATGACTGTTTCTAGGCTAGAAAGAAAGATAGTTGAAAAGCTTAGAAAAGAATATGAAAAAAATTTATAAAAAAGTTTTTGAAAAAGTATTGACCTACTGTTTATTCTATAGTATATTATTACTTGTCCTTAAGAAAAGGGCAAATAAGAAATGAACTTTGAAAATTAAACAGTAGGTTAATTTATATAACTGATTCTTAAAAGAATCGAATACAACCAAGCCAGATATTCAGATAATGATAGTCTGAGCAGGTAACAACTTTTATTTGAGAGTTTGATCCTGGCTCAGGATGAACGCTGGCGGCGTGCCTAACACATGCAAGTCGAGCGATTTACTTCGGTAAAGAGCGGCGGACGGGTGAGTAACGCGTGGGTAACCTGCCCTGTACACACGGATAACATACCGAAAGGTATGCTAATACGAGATAACATGAGAAAGTCGCATGGCTTTCTTATCAAAGCTCTGGCGGTACAGGATGGACCCGCGTCTGATTAGCTAGTTGGTAAGGTAACGGCTTACCAAGGCGACGATCAGTAGCCGACCTGAGAGGGTGATCGGCCACATTGGAACTGAGACACGGTCCAAACTC
>NZ_JADMRK010000014.1:0-34811 GCF_015560225.1 Romboutsia sp. BSD2780061687b_171204_C1
TACCTGGTTGATAGGTCGAAGGTGTAAGTGCAGTAATGTATTTAGCTTATCGATACTAATAGGTCGAGGACTTGACCTCATTTAAATGATGAATCTAAATGGTATACAGTTTTGAAAGTACTAATAAAACTAAATATGCGGGTGTAGCTCAATGGTAGAGTTCCGGCCTTCCAAGCCGGCTGTGAGGGTTCGATCCCCTTCACCCGCTCCAGATAAAGATTATGTGGTTATTATAGCAAAGAGGATACACCTGTTTCCATACCGAACACAGAAGTTAAGCTCTTTAGCGCTGATGGTACTTGGGGGGCGACCCCCTGGGAGAGTAAGACGTAGCCACGTAATCTTTTTTATTTTAAGAAACTATTGAAAAATAGTTTCTTTTTTTGTTTATCTATACTCAAATTATAGATAATAGGGAATACTAAATTTTATTTATATTAAGGAGGGATGAATTGGATTTAATTTTATTTAAGTTTTTGTATTTTCTATTATTCTTTGGATTATCAAGTATAGCAGGAATGCTGATTCCATTTTTACAATATAAAGGGTTTAGTCCAATAGAAACGGCTACATTAATAAGTTTTTACACTGTAAGCGGAATTTTGGGACAACTAATAGCAGGTTGTTGCTGTGATAAATTAAAAACAATTAAAAAAATATTTATATTTTCTTTATTAGGTGTAATGTTTAGTACAGCTTTAGCTATTTTTATAAATATTAAAATATTATTTTATATTAGTTTTGTAATTATGGGATTTTTTTATTATATATTGACTAGTATACCTGATAGTTGGGTAATAGAAAGTGGAGAAAATGCAAAGTCAAAATTTGGATTTTTTAGAGCTTTTGGTTCAACTGGGTGGGCATTTGGAGTATTAGCATCAGGAATTATAACAGAAAAGTATGGATATCATATATTAAACATAATATATCTAATAATGTTGTCATTAACTCTATTTATAAGCCTTAAGATAAAAGATACGGTAAAAGAATATAAGGGTTGTGGAAATTTAAAAGAGTTATTCAATAATAAAGAATATATACTCACTGTAATTATATTATTAATAATTTGTATCCCGTTTAGAGGATACTGTCAGTTAGTACCTTATAGAATAGAATATGTAGGGGGAAACACTGTAAACTTAGGAATATTTAATTTTATAAGCTCAATAAGTGAGATAGCTATGCTTATTTTAGCACAAAAAATTATGCATAAATTAAGTCCTGACAAATTATTATTATTATCACCATTAGGACTATTTCTTCAAATACTAATCCTAAGATTTGGAAGTAATATAAATATTATATATATTAGTGCTGTCCTACAAGCATTTACATTACCAATAATATTAGTAGTAGGAAAAATAATAATAGATAGAATATCTCCTAGTAATTTAAAAACATCATCACAGTTAGTAGCATTTGCTATATTTAATAGTGTATCAACTATAATTGGAACTGCTAGTGTTGGATATTTTATAGAGAAGTTTTCCTTGGATAAAGCTAATTTATTTCTATTAGGGTGTAATATGCTATCTATATTAGGCGCATTATATTACGACAGAAATATTAAAGATAGGACTATATAAAATTAATAATATAAATTTATTAAAGTAGAATATTAAAGCTGCTTTATGGAAAAATAATAAATAGAAGTCATGATATTATTTACATAGAAGGAGAAAAACTATGGGAAAAATAAAGAAAACTATGGATGGAAATGCAGCAGCAGCATATGTATCATATGCTTATACTGAGGTAGCTGCAATATTTCCAATAACACCATCATCAAATATGGCAGAATCAGTGGATGATTGGTCAGCTAAAGGTTTAAAAAATATATTTAATCAAAAAGTAAATGTTGTTGAAATGCAATCTGAGGCAGGAGCAGCAGGAGTATTTCATGGATCACTACAATCAGGAGCATTAACTACTACTTATACAGCATCACAAGGATTGCTTCTTATGATACCTAATATGTATAAAGTATCAGGAGAGTTGCTTCCAGGAGTATTCCATGTAAGTGCTCGTGCCTTAGCAGCCCAAGCATTATCAATATTTGGTGATCATCAAGATGTTATGGCAGCACGCCAAACTGGATGTGTAATGTTAGCATCAGGGTCAGTTCAAGAGGTAGCAGACTTAGCACCCGTAGCTCATTTAGCAGCAATAAAAGGAAGACTTCCTTTTATACATTTCTTTGATGGATTTAGAACATCACATGAAATACAAAAAATAGAAGTACTTGAGTACTCAGACTATGCAAACTTACTAGACAAAAAGGCATTGCAAGAATTTAGGAATAGAGCTTTATCTCCAAATCATCCTGTAGCTCGTGGTACAGCTCAAAATCCTGATATATACTTCCAAACAAGAGAAGCAAGTAATAAGTATTATGAAGAAATAGTTCCGATAGTAGAAAATTATATGAATAAAATTGGCGAATTAACAGGTAGACAATATGGATTATTTAACTACTACGGAGCAGAAGATGCAAAAGAAATATTAATAGCAATAGGTTCAGTAACTGAGGCTATTGAAGAAACTATAGATGAATTAAATGCAAAAGGCGAGAAATATGGACTGGTAAAAGTTCATTTATTTAGACCATTTAGTAAGGAACATTTATTAAAAGTAATTCCAAAGAGTGTTAACAAAATATGTGTACTAGATAGAACTAAAGAACCAGGTGCAATAGGAGAACCTCTGTATCTAGATGTACGTGCTGCATATTATGGACAAGAAAATGCTCCTATGATTATAGGTGGTAGATATGGACTTGGATCAAAGGATGTAACACCAACAGATATAAAAGCTATATTTGATAACTTAGTATGTGACAATCCAAAAGATCAATTTACAGTAGGAATAGTTGATGATGTAACTCATAAATCTTTAGAAGTTAAAGAAGAACTTAAAGTAGTAAAACAAGGAACTATAAATTGTAAGTTCTGGGGACTTGGATCAGATGGTACAGTTGGAGCAAATAAACAAGCTATAAAGATAATAGGAGATAATACAGATAAGTATGTTCAAGCATACTTTGCATATGATTCTAAAAAATCTGGTGGGGTAACTATGTCTCACTTAAGATTTGGAGATGAACCAATAAGATCTACTTATTTAATAGATAGTGCAGATTATATAGCTTGTCATAATCAATCATATGTAACTCAATATGATTTATTAAAAGGATTAAAATCAAATGGTACATTTGTATTAAATACAATATGGGATGAAAAAGAATTAGAAGAGCATTTACCAGCAAAGATGAAAAATTACTTAGCTAAAAATAATATAGACTTCTACACAGTCAATGCTACTAAAATAGCACAAGAAATTGGTCTTGGAAATAGAATAAATATGATAATGCAATCAGCATTCTTTAAATTAGCAAATATAATACCTGAAGAAGAGGCAACTAAATATTTAAAATCATCAATAAGTAATGCTTATGGTAAAAAGGGTGAAAAAGTTGTTAATATGAACTATGAAGCAGTAGAGCAAGGTAAGAGTGCTCTAGTAAAGATAAATATACCAGATTCATGGGCAAATGCAACAGATAGTGAAGAACATCATGAAAATGAGCCAGAATTTATAAGAGAAATATTAAGACCTATGAATGCCCAAGAAGGAGATTCTTTACCTGTAAGTGCATTTAATGGAATAGAAGATGGTACATTCCCAGCAGGAACCGCAGCTTATGAAAAACGTGGTATAGGAATTAATGTTCCAGAATGGATACTAGAAAACTGTATTCAATGTAATCAATGTTCATATATATGCCCTCATTCAACTATAAGACCATTCTTATTAAATGAAGAAGAAGTAAATAATGCACCTGAAACTTTCAGAACTAAAAAAGCTGTTGGAAAAGCATTTGGTGGTTTACAATATAGAATGCAAGTAGATACTATGGACTGTACAGGTTGTGGAAACTGTGCAGATATATGCCCAGCTAAAGACAAAGCATTAGTGATGAAACCTCTAGATACTCAGATAGATGCAGAAATACCAAACTGGGATTATGCAGTATCTAAAGTATCATATAAAGGAGATCTAGTTACTGCAAATAATGTAAAAGACTCTCAATTTAGAACTCCACTTATTGAGTTCTCAGGAGCTTGTGCAGGATGTGGAGAAACTGCTTATATAAAACTTGTAACACAATTATATGGAGATAGAATGATGATAGCAAATGCTACAGGATGTTCATCAATTTGGGGTGGTTCAGCACCTTCAATTCCATACACTGTAAATCATGAAGGAAAAGGTCCTGCATGGGCTAACTCATTATTTGAAGATAATGCAGAGTTTGGATATGGTATGTATTTAGGTGTAAAACAAATTAGATTAAAGTTACGTGACTTAATGGAAGAGTTAGTGGCTAGTGAAGAATCTAATGAGTATAAAGATGTATTTGAAAATTGGATAAATACTATGAATGATGGAGAAGCATCTAAAGAGGCTAGTAAAAAGGTTATAGAAGTTATAGAAAACAAATCATTTAGTGGAAAAGCTAAAGAATTAGTAGATGAAATTAAAGCTAGAAAAGATTATTTAGTTAAAAGATCTCAATGGATAGTAGGTGGAGATGGCTGGGCATATGATATTGATTATGGTGGACTTGATCATGTACTAGCATCAGGAGAAGATGTAAATGTATTAGTATTTGATACTGAGATATATTCAAATACAGGAGGACAAGCATCAAAGTCTACTCCATTATCAGCTATGGCTAAATTTGCTGCATCAGGTAAGAAATCTAAGAAAAAAGATTTAGGTATGATGGCTATGAGTTATGGAAATGTATATGTAGCACAAGTATCTATGGGTGCAGATAAAAATCAACTTATTAAAGCAGTAATGGAAGCTGAAAAATATGATGGGCCTTCATTAATAATAGCATATGCACCTTGTATATCTCACGGATTAAAAGAAGGTATGGGAAGAAGCGTTCATAATGAAGCAGAAGCAGTTGCTAGTGGATATTGGCATTTATATAGATACAACCCAGAACTTAAGAAAGAAAATAAAAATCCATTTAACTTAGATTCAAAAGAACCAAAAGGAAATGTAAGAGACTTTATAATGGGTCAAGTAAGATATTCTGCAATAGCTAAGCAATTCCCAGATGTAGCAGAGGAATTATTTACACAACTAGAAGAAAATATACAAGAAAGATATGAAACATATAAGAGACTAGCAGGGAAATAAATAAAGAGTGCGTACTTAAAAGTACGCACTTTTTGTATAAAAATTAAACAAAGTTTAATAATAGTAAAAAAAGTGGTATCATTATATAATAGCTTAAATTAAAAAATTTATTAGAAAAATAAATTGTAATAATAAAATTTAGAAATGAGGATCTAATATGGCTAAAACAACAAAAAAAGCAGCTATTATCTTAATGATTATAATATTAACATCAAAAGTGACAGGTTTTTTAAGGGATATAGTACTAGCGAGGACATTTGGTGCAGGTCATATAACAGACGCATATCTTACAGCACTTAATATACCAGTAGTACTATTTGATGGTATAAGTGCATCTCTTGGAACAACATTTATACCAATGTTTTTTAGTATAAGAGAGAAAAAGGGAATAGATGAAGTATATAAATTTACAAGTAATGTATTAAATATAGTAACTGTAATAAGTATGATATTAATCGTAATAGGAATATTATTTGCTCCATATATAGTCAAGATATTTGCTATGGGATTTAAAGGAGAGGTGTTAAATTTAACTATATCTTATTCTAGAATATTAATTTTTTCTATGATATTTATAGCTATAAATGGTTTAATAACATCTTTTTTAGTTGCATCAGGAGATGTTCACATATCAGGTTTAATAACGATACCATTTAATATATTTGTAATGATAGCAATAGCTTTAGGCTCAATAACAAACTCATATTTTATGGTATATGGTACTTTATTTGCATATATAGCACAGCTTTTATTTCAGATACCATTTTTATTTAAACATGGATATAAGTATAAATTTATTATAGATTTTAAGGATGAAAATATAATAAAGATATTATATCTTATATTGCCAGTATTTCTAGGTTCTTATGTTAACCAAATAAATACAGTTGTTAATAGAACTTTAGCATCTACACTAGATTCTGGGAGTATAACAGCTCTAAACTATGCAAATAAGCTAAATATGTTTGCAGTAGGTATTATAGTAATATCTTTATCTACTGTAATGTATCCAATACTATCTAAATTAGCTAGTGAAAAAAAAATAAAAGCTTTTAAATATAACGTATCAAAATCTTTAAATATAACACTGATAGCTATGATGCCTATAATGGTTATAGTAATGGGATTATCAACACCTATAGTAACTTTGTTATTTGAACATGGATCATTTAACTCAAAAGCTACTGAATTAACATCAACAGCACTACTTTATTACTCTATGGGTATAGTTGCGTATGGATTAAGAGAGATACTTTCTAAATCATTTTATTCACTACAAGATACAAAGACCCCAGTAAAAAATGCAACTGTATCCGTTATAATAAATGTAATATTATCTATTGTCCTAGTTAAATATATGGGTATAGGTGGTCTTGCTTTAGCTAGTTCTATATCTGCTATAGCAACGTCTGTATTATTATTTATATCTCTTAGAAAAAAGATAGGAAGAATAGGTATGAAAAATACAATAATAACTTTTATAAAAGTAGCGATAGCATCAATTATTATGGGGTTAATAATAAAATTTTCATACTATGAGATAGTTAATCTAGGAATGAATATTTTTGAAAAACAAAAACAACTTATAGCCATATCTTGTATAGGGTCTACATTAATTGGGTTAATTATATATATAATATTAACATTAATTTTTAATATAAGAGAATCAAAAGAAGTAGCGTATATGATTAAATCAAAGTTTAGACAAATTATTTATAAAAGATAGATCTATAAAGGAAATTCAAGATTTATGTAGAATACTAAAAGTATTAGAAAATAAGGGGGATAGACATGAGAGAAGAGGTAGAAAAAGCATTAGTGAAAGTTAGACCAATTCTTCAAAGAGATGGTGGAGATGTAGAACTAATAGACGTTAATGACCAAGGAGTTGTATTAGTGAAGTTACAAGGAGCATGTAAAGGATGCCCAGGAGCAACAATGACATTAAAGGCTATTATTGAAAATTTACTTGTTAAGGAAGTTAAAGGTGTAACTCAAGTTATAGGAATATAAAAAAGAAAAGTGCATTTGGCACTTTTCTTTTTTTGCAAAGAGTATTAATTTATCCGTAAAATAGGCACCGATATATTTGAGAGATGTTTTGAAACATATATAAAGTAGAAAAATGATGTACAATATAGTATAATTTTGTAGGAATGATTTTTAAATAAGGGGAAAATAATGAAAAATAAATATATTGCAGGAATGATTTTATTTATAACTATATTAATATTAGGGGATGGATATAAAGTATATGGTTATGATGTACACTTTACAAAAATAAGCAATAAAGATGGCTTGTCTCAGTCAACAGCAGAAGTTATTATTCAAGATCAAAAAGGATACATGTGGATAGGTACTAATGATGGTCTTAACAAATATAATGGGTATGATTTTAAGATATATAGACATAATCAAAGGTCAAAAAGCAGTATAGCGAACAATTACATAGTAAGCCTTCAAGAAGATAGTAATGGAGATATATGGGTAGGAACAGCTAATGGGCTTAGTAAAATAGATATTAATACAGATAAGATAACTAACTATTTTAATGACAAAGAAAGTGGAAATTTATCTCACAATAACATAGGAGATATTCTTATGACTAAAGATGGAGATATAATAGTAGGAACATCAGATGGACTTAATCTATATAATCCTGAAGAAGATAAGTTTGAGCGAATTTTAGGAGGAAAAGAAGATTTAAGTAGCCAATATATACGTGAATTAGAAGAAGATGAGTATGGGAATATATGGATAGGAACAAAAAGTGGAGTAGATAAATTAAATACAAAGAATAAAAAAGTATATAAATATAGTATAGGTGAAGATGTAAATAAAACAATAAAAGATGACATATATGCTTTATTATATGATGATGGGTATATGTGGGTTGGAACTTTTAAAAACGGATTAAATAAAATTAATATAGAAACTAATGAGATAAAAAAATATATACATGATCAGAATAATAGCAAATCCATACCAAGTAACTTTATAAGAGAAGTGTATAAGGATAGTAATGATACATTATGGGTAGGAACAGATAGGGGACTTGCAAAAATAAATGAAGGTAAAGAATTTATTACATATAAAAATGAAAGTACCAACTATAATTCAGTATCTCAGGACAACGTTTTTGATATAATTGAAGATAAAAGTGGACTTATATGGGTTGGAACATATTCGGGCATAAGCATATTTGACCCTAAAAATAAGATAATTCATTATAAAAATAATCCTAATGACAAGAACTCATTAAGTGAAAATATAGTTCATGGTATATATGAAGATGAAGATGAATTATTATGGGTTGGTACAAACTCTAAAGGGATAAACATAATTAATAGAAAAAATGGAGATGTAAGTCATTTAAATAGAGAAAATACAAACTATACACTTAGTGATAATTCTATAAATGATATAACTGGAAAAGAAGACAAAATATATATAGGAACTAGAAGTGGTTTAAATATAATAGATAAGAATGATAATAGTATAATTGTATACGACAAATCCAATGGGCTAAAAGAAGATGATATAAGAACTGTATTTATAGACAGTAAAGATAACTTATGGGTGGGAACTCCAAATGGGATAAGTATAATAAACTTTAAGACTAATGATATAATCAATTTAGATGAAGTTCTAGAAAAGTCAGGAATAGAGTCTTTATTTGCTAAAGTTATATATGAAGATAAAAGTGGTGTATACTGGATAGGGTGTTTTATAGATAATGGTCTTATAAGTATAGATCCTAAATCAAAAGAAATAAAAAACTATAAATATGATAAAAATGATGAAAGTTCTATAAGTTCAAATACTATAAGAGATATAAATGAAGATATATATGGAGATTTATGGATAGGGACTAGTTATGGTTTAAATAAGCTAGATAAAGAAACGGGTAAATTTACTACTTATACAACCCAAGAGGGACTTTCAAATGATATCGTATATGGGATTTTAAATGATTATAAGGGAAATTTATGGTTAAGTACTAATTCAGGTTTATCAAGACTAAATATAAAGACAAAAAAATTTGAGAATTTTGGCATAACAGATGGATTACAAGGTGGAGAGTTTAATGGAAATGCTTTATATAAAAATAAGAAAGAAGAGTTAATATTTGGAGGAATAAATGGACTAAATATATTCCATCCATCTGATATAAATACTGAAAAATACACGCCTAAAGTTATGTTTGATAACTTTGAGATAAATGGCAAAAAATATAATGATATAAATAACATGGAATTTGAGCATGATGAAAATTTCATAAATATAACTTTGTTTTTACCTGATTATAGAAACACTAAGAATATACAGTATTATTATATGCTAGAAGGGACTAAAGAAGGATGGCGTAAAGTTGAATCTAATGATATAAATTATAGCAATTTAGATCCAGGAAATTACACATTAAGGGTAAAAGCAAGGAGCTATAATGGAACGATAACTAGTGAAAATCAAGTTAAGTTTAATATAAAATCCCCATTTTATAAAAGTAACTTAGCAATTTTTATATATATAATAATATTTGTATTTATAATTTATTATAATGTAAATCGAGTGAATCGCTTAGATAATATGGTAAAGAAGAGAACAGCTCAATTAAGAAAAGAGATGCAAAAAAGTAATGAGCTTTTAAATAAGGTAATAGACCTAGAAAGAAGAAAAAATAATTACTTTATAAATTTATCTCATGAACTACGAACGCCTCTTAATGTAATTTATACAACTGAACAACTTATAACAGAATTTAATAAATCTCAAGGTGGTATAGAACGAGAAAAATTATCTCAATATATGATGGTAATGGATAGAAACACCAAAAGATTATTAAGGCTAATAAATAATCTAATTGACACTACAAAGATAGAATATGGCAAATATAAATTAGACCTAAAAGAAAATGACATTGTATATGTGGTTGAAGAAGCCACATTATCATTAAAAGAGTATGTAGAAAACAATGGTATAGAGTTAATAATTGACCCAGAGGTTGAGGAAAAATATATCGTATGTGATGCTAGTGAAATTGAGAGATGTATAGTTAATTTAGTGGGAAATGCTGCTAAATTTACACCGAGGGGTGGAAAAATTATAATAACTATAAAAGAAGATAATGACAATGTAATAATTACTGTAGAAGATACAGGTATAGGTATAGATAATAAATACCATGAATCCATATTTAATAGATTTAATCAAGTTGTAGATGCAAACTCAGAAGTAAAAGGTGGAAGTGGATTGGGACTTACTATAACAAAACAGATAGTTGAACTTCACAATGGTAAGATATACTTAGAAAGTGAAATAAACAAGGGTACTAAGTTTACTATTATCTTATAAAATATAAAAAGAACGTTGTATTAATACAACGTTCTTTTTATATTTTATATCTACTAATGCATCATTCCGATAAACATTCCAATAAAGTAAGGTATAAGCCATATAGACCAAACCACTATACTAAATTTATGGAATACTTTCTTTTGGTTTTCATTATTTTTATATAATACATAAGTTGCCCAAAAAGCATGAAATAGCATAAGAACTATAGCAAGTAAACCTGTTATCCCATGTATACTCTCTGCAACAGGAGAGATAGATAAATTTCCGCTAGAAGCTATACTAGTCATTGTAGTTGTACCTAATGTATCACATACAAGGCCTAACCAAAATATTATAACATGTTTTTTAGTTAAGGTATTAGCTCTTCTTTCGCTAAAAACACCTACAGTGTAAAATATAAGTGCGAATGTAATGAATGTAATAGCCATTATCAGTTTAGTACTCATAGTTGTCACTCCTTAATTTTAGATAAAATATTTTCTAAGTTTAGTTTAAGATCGTGTAAATCTTCATTATTACAATTTCTAAAAGTATTATCAAAACTTTTTTGAATCTTAGATCGAAACTCAAAAGCAAAAGACTTTCCTTTATCAGTAAATTTTAGATAAGTATTTCGTTTATCAGTTTCCTTTTTAAATTTCTCCAAATATCCACTCTGTTCAAGTCTAGCAACTATACCTGAAACAGTACCTTTTGCTAAAGACATTTTTTTGCAAAGATCAGATATTGTTAAATCATCATTGTGAGCAATAATTTTAATTACTATAATTTGTTGATAAGTCAAACTTTCTTCTTTAAAATTGTCTTCTATAGAATACATTGTCTTAGAGTAGAGCTCTTTTAATAGCAAGGTTATTTTAAAACAGTCATATTTTGAATTCAAAAAATCACCTCTATAATTTATTACCCAAAAAGTTTTTATGCAAACAATTAAAAGTTAAAAAGTGAATAATTTATATATAAACTAATTTCAAAAAGATATATAGACAAAGAAAAATAACATATAATAATTAATAAAATATTTTTTTTATAAGGAGGATTAAAGTGATAGGCGCAGTAAATACATATAGAGGAAGCCTAGTTGAGTGTAGCCATAATGTTCATATAGCTGTAGTCGATAGTAATAATAAGTTACTAAAGTATTATTCAAATCCAGAGAAAATTATATATGCAAGATCTAGTGTAAAACCAATACAGGTAATACAGGTTTTAGAGAGTGGAGCTTGTGAAAAATATAATATAAGTGATAAAGAAATAGCATTAATGTGCTCTTCTCACTCTAGTGAAGATTACCATGTAGAGGGGATAAATAGTATATTAAAAAAATCAAATCTTAGTGAAGATAATTTAAAGTGTGGAACTAAGGTACCATTTAACTTAGATGTATACAAGAATTTAATTAGGTCAGGAAAAGATATAACTAAAAAACATCACAGTTGTTCTGGAAAGCATTGTGGGATGTTGATTAGTGCTAAGGCTAATAAGGAAAATTTAGATGATTACTTAGAATTGAAACATCCGGTTCAGCAAAGAATATTAAATAATATGTCTAAGATATGTGGATGTGATAAGAAAGATATTTTAATTGGAATAGACGGATGTGGTGCTCCAACACATGCACTTAAATTAAAAAACTTAGCATATGGATTTGCACAAATGGCTAATCCAACAAATATATATGTAAAATCTGAATACATAAATAGAATAACTAAAGCTATGATTAGTTATCCCGAGATGGTAGGAGGAAGTGATAGATTTTGTACAGAATTAATGAAGGCATGCAAAGGAAGAATATTTGGGAAAATGGGATCTGAGGGTGTATATTTATTAGGAGATAAAAAAAATGGAATAGGTATAGCTGTTAAGACAGAAGATGGAAGTGATATATCCACCAACTGTGCAGTGGTAGAAACTTTAGATCAATTAGGTTTAATATCTAAAGAGGAAAAAGAAAAATTATCTAAGTTTCATAATCCAAAATTAAAAAATGCTAGAGGAAAAATTATTGGAGAAACAAAATCAGAGTTTAAACTTAGGTAATTCGTGGTAAGAATATAATATATTAAATTAATCAAAATAGAGATATATATATTTACAATAATAGGTATAATAAAAGTAAGATAAAATAAAGTATTTACAAATGTTTATATGGTAATTATAATTAAGAGATGCAAAATTTAACAACGAGGTGGCTGGACATGAAAAAGTTAGGAAACGTATTACATGGTTTAAAAGAAGAATTAACAGGATTAGCAGGGGTTATGTTAGCTTCAGAAAGAATGAATACACAAAGATGTATAGGAAAAGATTTAGATACAACTAAGACTATAATAGACCAAGATGTAGAAAAAGAAGAATTAACACAGGAAGAGTTAAATAAGTTAGGAAAAGAAATATCTACAATAGCGAAAGAAATAAAAGGGATATCAGGAGTTATGTTAACATCAGAGAGAATAAATACACAAAGATGTATAGGAAAAGATTTAGATACAACTAAAACTATAATAGATCAAAGTGTTGATAAAGAAGAGTTTACAGAAGAAGAAATAAGCAATTTAGTAGAAGAAGCTAAGAATATGGTAGATACTATGTTAGTATCAGAAAGAATAAATAGTCAAAGATGTATAGGAAAAGATTTAGATACAACTAAAACTATAATAGATCCAAAAGAAGCAAAAAAAGAAATTGACAAAGAAGAAATAGGTAAAAAAGAAATAGAAAAATTAGTACATGAATTAAAAGGTTTATTAGCAGAAATGCTAGTATCAGAAAGAATAAACAGTCAAAGATGTATAGGAAAAGACTTAGACACAACTAAAACTATAATAGATAATAATAAAAAATAATTAAAACACCTACATTAATGTAGGTGTTTTTGATAATATAAAGATGTTATAAAAATTAATTTAGGGAGAAGTATATTATGAAAAAATTTAGCATCTTTATGATAATAGTATGTTTAATAGCTATTAGTATTTTAGGGTGTACAAGTAATGAAAATAATAAAAAACAAATCAATGTTTCGGTAGCAGCAAGCTTAAAAGAAGCAATTTTAGAATTAAAAAAAGAATATGAACTTAAAAATAATAATGTTGAATTAGTCATAAATTATGGTTCATCAGGAACTCTAAAGCAACAAATTGAACAAGGAGCTCCTTGTGATTTATTTATCTCAGCAGGGAAAAAACAAGTAGATGAGTTAAATAAAAAAGGTATATTAAATAAGGAAAGTGTAAGAAATTTAGCAAAAAATAAGTTAGTTTTAGTTAGTAGCAATAATTCGAAAAGTTATAGTATAGACGATCTTATGAGTGAAAAAGTTAAACATATAGGAATAGGGCATCCTGAAAGTGTACCAGCAGGAGAATATGCATATGAAACTTTAAAAAATTTAAACTTAGAGGAAAAAGTAAAAGATAAGTTAGTTTATGCTAAAGATGTAAAAGAAGTACTAGCGTGGGCTCAAGTAGAAAATGTGGATGTAGGATTTGTATATTCAACGGATGCAGTAAACAATAATAAAATTAATATTATAAAGGAAATAGATGATAAATACCATTCACCTATAATATACCCAATGGCGATAATAAAGGATAGCAAAAATATAGAAGAAGCTAAAGATTTCCAAGAATTTTTATTTAGCAAAGAGGGACAAGATATATTAAAAAAATATGGGTATAAGGAAATATAACTATAAAATAGGGGGAATTACATATAATATGAATTTTGATTTGACACCATTAATTATATCTATAAAAACATCTCTAATTGCAACTATTATAACAAGTATAATAGGAATTTTAATAGCATATCTTATGATGAACTATAAAGGAAAATTTAGAACCTTAATCGAAATAATCTTAACCCTTCCTTTAATACTACCTCCAACAGTAGTTGGATTTTGTTTGTTACTTATATTTGGTAAAAATGGGATAGTAGGAAATATATTAATATCAATGAATAAAAATATAATATTTACTTGGTGGGCTACTGTAATCTCAGCAGTAGCAGTATCTTTACCAATTATGTACAGAAGCTTAAGGTCGTCATTTGAACAAATTGATGAAAATATAATACTATCAGCAAGGACTTTAGGTCTTAGTGAGTGGAATATATTCAAAAAAATAATATTACCGCTATCAACACCTGGTGTGATAGGAGGTATAGCATTATCATTTGCAAGAGCAATAGGTGAGTTTGGAGCTACATTGATGATAGCCGGAAATATACCTGGAAAAACACAAACAATACCAATAGCTATATTTTTTGAGGTTGAAAGTGGAAATATGGCTATGGCTAGCTTTTGGGTTATGGTAATAATACTAATGTCACTAGGTATAATGTTAATACTTAATTATTGGTCTAACAAACAATTAAAAATAGTAGGAAAGAGGAAATAATAATGTCTCTATATATTGATATAGAAAAAAGGGTTGGAGAAAAGATATTAAAAGTGAAAATAAATCAAGAATGTAAAAAACTAGTTTTTTTGGGACAGTCAGGCTCTGGTAAGAGTATGACATTAAAATGTATTGCAGGTCTTGAAACGCCAGATAAAGGTAAAATTATATTAAATAATAAGGTATTATTTGATTCGGATGAAAAAGTTAACTTACCTCCTCGGGATAGAAAAGTTGGATTTTTATTTCAAAATTATGGACTATTCCCTCATATGACTGTAAAGAAAAATATAGAGATTGGAATAAGTAATTTACGAAAAAAAGATATAGAAGAATTATCTCAAAGGTATATAAATAAATTAAAGCTTAATGGATTAGAAAATAGGTACCCTTATGAATTGTCAGGGGGACAAGCACAGAGGGTAGCATTAGCTAGGGTTTTAGTTACAGAACCGGAAGTATTGTTACTAGATGAGCCATTTTCTGCGCTAGATTACCACTTAAGAAAAAACATAGGATTAGAAATAAATGAAATATTAAATGAATACAACAAAAATTCAATAATTGTTACTCATGATATAGAAGAAGCATATAGAATGTGTGAAGACATAGTAGTGTATGAAGAGTTAGAGGCTAAGGTTAAAAGAAATAGACATGATCTATTCAATAATCCAAGCACAGTTTTAGAAGCTAAAATAACTGGATGTAAAAACATATCAAGGGTTAAGGTTTTGGAGGATAATACCATATATGCTATAGATTGGGATTTAATAATAGAGGATATAAATGCTAAAAAATTTAAGTACATAGGTATAAGAGAAAATAATATAAGCATAGATAAGGTAGAGGATTCAATAAGTAAAGAATTTGTAGTAGAAAATGTAATAGAAAACCCAGAAACGATAAGTGTCTTTTTAAGAAAAGATAAAAGTAAAAAAGCTATAGAAGTAAGATTAAAAAATAAGGATTTAAAGCTTGTAAGAGGAAATAGAGTTAGTATAAATATTAATAGAAATAAAATATATTATTTAAATTAGAGGAAAACTAGTAAATATTACAATATATTACAGAATTTATAATAAACATAGATATAAATTAAACAATGATATAATACAATTAATATATATTTATATTTAGGAGGGGGTCAATGAAACTAGTATGGTTAGTTGTAGCAATAATATTTGCTATAGCAGAAGCTATGACACCGAGCTTAACGTTAATTTGGTTTAGTTTAGCTGCTGTAATACTTATGTTTTTAAGTAGTTTTATAGAAAGTATAATAGTCCAAGTAATAATATTTGCTGTAATCTCAATAATTCTATTAATAATAGGTACTAGAAAGATAGTTAAAAAAGATAAAACATTTAAGTATAGTACAAATCTTAATGCTGTATTAAATAAAAAAGGCATGGTAACAAAAGATATAAAAGAAAATCAAATGGGATTAGTAGTAGTAGATAATGAAGAATGGAGTGCAATATCTATAGACAATAGTGAGATTTTAAAAGGTGAAGAAGTTAAAGTGATCAAGATAGAGGGAGTTAAGTTAGTTGTAAGTAAACATGATGAAGTATCTATAATTAAATAAAAAGGTATATAAATTATTTAGGAGGATGTATTATGTTTGAAATGATAGGGAATTTAGTAATACCGATACTTATAATAGTAGTAGCAATTGTTATTGCTCTATCTTGTGTAAGAGTGGTAAAACAGTCTAGGGTAGGTATAATAATGAGGCTAGGCAAATTTAGAAAGGTAGCAGACACAGGTGTTCATTTCTTAGTTCCATTTTTAGATCAGATGAGTTATATAATTGATTTGAGAGAAAATGTTGTTGATTTTCCTCCTCAACCAGTTATAACAAAAGATAACGTAACTATGCAAATAGATACAGTTGTTTATTACAAAATAACAGATCCTGTAAGATATGTATTTGAAATAGCAGATGCTATTACAGCTATAGAAAACCTAACTGCTACAACTTTAAGAAACTTAATAGGTGAATTAGATTTAGATGAAACTTTAACGTCAAGAGATGTTATAAATACAAAGATGAGAGCTATATTAGACGAAGCTACTGATAAGTGGGGTATAAAAGTAAACAGGGTAGAGCTTAAAAATATAATGCCACCACATGATATACAAGTAGCAATGGAAAAGCAAATGAGAGCTGAGAGAGAAAGAAGAGAGGCAATACTTCAAGCAGAAGGTAATAAATCAGCTTCAATACTTCAAGCAGAAGGAGAAAAACAATCAGCAATACTTAGAGCAGAAGCTAAGAAAGAAGCTATGATAAGGGAAGCTGAAGGTTTGAAAGAATCATCTATACTAAAAGCACAAGGGGAAGCAGAGGCTGTAAAAGAAATGGCTATAGCTAAGGCACAAGGAGAAGCTGAAGTTATTTTAAAGGTTCAAGAAGCAACAGCTAAAGGATTAAGAGAAGTATTATCAGCTATGAAGGAATCTGATGTGGATGAAAGAATACTAGCTTTAAAATCTATAGAAGCATTAGAAAAGGTTGCCCAAGGAAATGCAACTAAGTTAGTATTACCTTCTGATACAGTAAACTTCTTAGGAACTTTTAAAGGTATAAAAGAAGTCTTAAGTGATGGTAAAAATTAAATTTATTAATTAAGAATAAAAAAATACCGCTAGATGCATACTTGCATCAAGTGGTGTTTTTTTATTGCTTAGAAATTATTTAATTTTAGCAAATTTTATTACTTTGTATATAAAATAAATGGATTACTTAGAAAATAACATTGTCAAAAAAATAATTAAACTAATTAACAACAAAATTAAAAAATGTATTTGAAGTTTATCAACAAATTACATAAGTAGAAGATTATACATAATTCTATTAAATAATAGTATAGATATAGAATATTATGTTAGAATTACACATCACATGACTGAATTTTACTATAAGTTATTTGTTAATTATAAGACTTACTGATATATAATTATATACTATACAGGGGAAAATGAGAGAGGATTGAAAATTTATTTATGAAATATAAAGAAGTAACATGTAATAAATCTATTATAGAAAATATAAAAAAATTTAAAAGTGGTGAGTCCTATAATAGCTATAAATTTTTAGGATGCCATATTCGTGATAATATTACTTCATTTACATTGTGGGCTCCAAATGCAAAGCAAGTTTATTTAACCGGGGACTTTAATAATTGGAATCTGTATCAGTATACAATGAACAATCTAAATAATTTAGGATTTTGGCATATATCTTTAGAAAATATAAAAGAAGGTTGTTCTTATAAATACCATATAATAGGAGCTGATGGAAGTAAAAAACTAAAATCAGATCCGTATTCTAGATTCTCAGAGAAAAGGCCAAATACAGCATCTATTGTATATAAAGAAGATGATTATAAATGGAATGATAAAAATTGGAATATACAACGAAAAAAACAAAATACTAATGAAATTCCAATAAATATATATGAGGTACATTTAGGTTCATGGAAAAGAAAATGGGATGGAGAGTTTTTTGATTATAAAGAATTATATGAACTAGTAGACTATGTAAAAGATATGGGATATACCCATATAGAAATTTTACCAATAACAGAACATCCATTAGATGAATCTTGGGGATATCAAACAACAGGTTATTATAGTAGCACAAGTAGATACGGACCACCAGAAGAATTTAAAAAGTTTATAGATAGATGCCATCAAAATCAAATTGGAGTTATATTAGATTTTGCATATAGTCATTTTTGTAAAGATGATCATGGTCTATATAAATTTGATGGGTCGGCTCAATATGAGTATGAAGAACCGTTAAAAGCTGAAAATATAGGATGGGGCACTGCACATTTTGATTTGGGAAAGCCAGAAGTAAAGAGCTTTTTAATATCTAATGCATTATATTGGTTTAAAGAATTTCATATAGATGGTATAAGAGTTGATGCTGTATCAAGCATGCTATACCTAGATTATGATATAGGCCAGTGGAAGCCTAATAAATATGGTGGAAGAGAAAATTTAGAGGCAATAGAATTTATTAAAGAATTCACAAAGATTATTTATGAAAATGTAGACAATCCTTTGATAATAGCAGAAGAATCAACTGCTTGGCCTATGGTTACAGGACCTACCTATAAAGGATCACTAGGTTTTACATATAAATGGAATATGGGATGGATGAACGACACATTAAAATATATGGAAATGGACCCTATATATAGAAAATATCATCACGAGCTTATAACATTTTCTTTTATGTATGCTTTTTCAGAAAATTTTATACTTCCTCTATCTCATGATGAAGTAGTTCATGGAAAGAAATCTCTTTTAGATAAAATGCCTGGAGATGAGTGGAAAAAATTTGCAGGCTTAAGAACTCTATATGCATATTACATGATACATCCAGGAAAAAAATTATTGTTTATGGGAAATGAATTCGCTCAAGATATAGAATGGAGGTATGCATATGGGCTTGAATGGGAATTGTTAGAGCGAGATCAACACAAAAAAATTAAAGAATATGTAAAGAAACTTAATCATTTATATAAAAATGAAAAAGCTTTATATGAAATTGATAATAGTCATAAAGGATTTGATTTTATAGATCCGCATAACAATGAACAAAGCATAGTAGTACTTATGAGAAAAGGTAAAAAAGTAGAAGATTTTATTATAGCTGTAATAAATTTCACACCTATAGTGCATTACGATTATAAAGTTGGAGTACCGTATGAAGGTACATATGAAGAAGTTTTCAACTCAGATGATGTAATCTATGGAGGTTCTGGTCAAACAATGAAAGGTTCAGAACTTTTCTCAATAAATTCAAAATGGCACAACAAAGAACATCACATAAAAATAAAAGTACCACCATTAGGGGCAACCTTTATAAAAGGAAAAAATCTTAAAAAAATTAAATATGAGATGGATAAGGGGAAAAAGATATTAATCGGTGGGTTAAGTCAAGATATAAAACGTATAAATAATAGCAAGATATTAGTAAAAAAGAAAAAATTATAAATTAGGGGGAAAAGCCATTGAAAAAAGATATTTTAGCTATGATTTTAGCAGGGGGACAAGGATCAAGATTAGGAGTGTTTACAAAAAGAATTGCAAAACCTGCAGTTTCTTTTGGTGGAAAATATAGAATAATAGATTTTGTATTAAGTAATTGTACAAATTCAGGAATAGATACTGTTGGAGTTTTGACTCAATATAGACCATTAATACTAAATTCACACATAGGTATAGGTAGTCATTGGGACTTAGATAGAATAAATGGAGGAGTATATATATTGCCTCCATATATGAATGAGAAAGAAGGAAGTTGGTATAGAGGAACAGCTCATGCAATACATCAAAATATGAGCTTTATAGATGATTATAATCCAGAATATATACTTATATTATCTGGGGATCACATATATAAAATGGACTACAACAAAATGTTAAATTATCATATCGAAAAGAAATCAAAAGCCACAATAGCTGTAATAGAAGTGGGGTGGGATGAGGCATCTAGATTTGGAATAATGAATACTAAAGAAGATGGAAGTATATATGAATTTGAAGAAAAACCTAAAAATCCAAAAAGTAACTTAGCATCTATGGGTGTATATATATTTGAATGGAAGATGTTAAGAAAATACTTTATAAAATCAGAGAAAGAAAATTTAAACTATGATGATTTTGGCAAAGATTTAATACCAAAAATGTTAGAGGATAAAGTAGATATGTTTGCATATCCATTTAAAGGATATTGGAGAGATGTAGGTACTATAGAAAGTTTATGGGAAGCTAATATGGACCTTATAAGATCAAAAGAGGTATTAAATTTACAAGATCCAAAATGGAAAATATATACTAATACAATGGCAATGCCACCGCAATATATTGGTAAAAATTCTAACATAAATGAATCATTAGTAGCTGATGGGTGTGTTGTGCTAGGAGATGTTAAGAGTTCTGTATTATCCCATGGCGTTACTATAGGTGAAAATAGCAATATATCAGACTCTGTGATAATGCCAAATGTCACAATAGGAAAGAATGTGGTTATAGAAAAAGCTATGATAGGTGAAGGTGCAGTAATAAAAGATAATGTAATTATAAGAGAATGTGAAAAGATAAATGTTATTTCTGAGTATGATATTGTTGATGAAGAGCTAATTTCAGAAGGGGTGATGTAATAATGAGAAATAAATGTATGGGGATAATAAATTTAAATAAAAAGGGAGATCCAAATATAAGTAAATTAAATTATGCTAGACCAATAGCATCTACACCTATTGGTGGAAGATATAGAATTATAGATTTCACTTTATCTAATATGGTAAATTCAGGCATAACAAATATAGGTATATTTGCGAAAGAAAAATATAGGTCTTTGACAGATCACATAGATAGTGGAAAAGACTGGGATTTAAGTAGAAAGAAAGGTGGATTATCTATATTTAGTCCAGAACATACGGAACATCAAAATATGTATCCGTATAGAGATGGAGATATATATAATTTATTATGTAATATAGAGTATATTAAAAGAAGTGAAGAGGATTATGTATTAGTTTCTCCAGGTTACATGATATGTAATATCGATTATTTAGAGGTTTTAAAGTATCACAAAGAATCTAATAATTATATAACGCTTATATATAAAGAAATTGACAATGCAAGAGAAGATTTTAAAGGCAATATAACATTAACCTTAAATGATAATAATGATGTATTAAATATGGGTACTAATATAGGGGCATTTAATAAGGCTAATATATACATGGAAATGTATATTATGAAAAGATTAGATTTTATACATATAATAGAGAACCTAACAAATACAGGAGATTTCATGTATTTAGAAGATTATATATTTGATGTGGTAAAACATAAAAAAGTAGGGGGATTTAAATATGCTGGATATCTAAAATGTGTAAAATCTGTAAAATCATATTTTGAAACAAGCAAGGACTTATTAGATATAAATATAGCTAAGGAATTGCTTTATTCAGATAGAAAAATATTAACTAAGGAAAAAAATGAAGCTCCAACTATATATACTGATAGTGCTAATGTAGAAAATTCTTTTATTGCAAGTGGATGCTTAATTGAAGGAAATGTAAAAAATAGTATTATATTTAGAAAAGTTCATATAGAAAAAGGTGTTAATATAGAAAATTCTATAATAATGCAAAATTGTGTCATAGGGGAGAATAGTAAATTAGAAAATGTGATATTTGATAAAAACATAGTTTTATCAAAAGGTAGAGAATTAAAAGGTGATGAAAATTATCCTATAGTTATAGAAAAGAATATAAGTATCTAATTTAAGGGGGAAGTAGTTAGTGAAAGTTCTTTATGTTACGTCAGAATGTTGGCCATTTGCAAAAACAGGGGGATTAGGAGATGTATCCTATGCCCTTCCAAAAGCATTAAAAAAAGAAGGGGTAGACATTAGAGTAATACTACCTAAGTATTCAACTATACCTAATTATCTGAAAGAGAAATTAAAAGAGGTAGCAGTATTTAATGTAGAAGTTGGATGGAGAAATCAATACTGTGGACTTTTAGAAATGGAGCTAGATGGAATTAAATTTTATTTCATAGACAATGAATACTATTTTAAACGTGAAGGTGAAATTGCATACTTATATGGATATGATGATGATGCAGAAAGATATACTTTCTTTAGCAATGCGGTACTAGAATCTATGTCTATAATTGATTTTTACCCAGATGTAATTCATATGAACGATTGGCATACTGGAATGATACCATTAATATTAAAAGAAAAATATAGTCATTTAGAAAAATATAGAAATATCAAAACTATATATACTATCCATAATCTTCAATACCAAGGTGTATTTTCAAATAAAGTATTACCAGATGTATTAGGACTTCCACAATCCTATTTAGATAATGGGGATGTAGAATATTACGGTGGAGTTAACTTTATGAAGGCGGGAATAGTATTTAGTGATAAAGTTACTACTGTGAGTCCAACTTACTCAAGTGAAATACAAACAAAGTACTATGGATATGGCTTAGATGGATTGCTTTTATCAAATAATCACAAATTAAAAGGTATACTTAATGGAATAGATTATGACTTAAATAATCCTTCAACAGATAATGAATTATTTTTTAGATACGATATAAATAGCATAGATAATAAGGTAAAAAATAAATTAAGACTACAGGAAATATTAGGTCTTGAGGTAAATGAAGAGATACCTCTTATAGGTATAGTATCAAGATTAGTATCACAAAAAGGTTTTGATTTAATATCTTATATTATGCCTGAAATACTTAGGGAAAAACTTCAAATAGTGGTACTAGGAACAGGAGAACATCAATATCAATCTATGTTTAATTACTATGATTCAAAATATCCTAAAAAAGTTTCAGCTAGAATAATATTTAATAGCTCTCTTGCTCAACAAATATATGCAGGAAGTGATATGTTTTTAATGCCATCTTTATTTGAACCTTGTGGTATAGGTCAAATGTTAGCTATGAGATATGGAACATTACCGATAGTTAGGGAAACTGGGGGACTTAAGGATACAGTTAATCCATATAATAAATATACTGGAGAAGGAAATGGATTTAGTTTTAAAAACTATAATGCACATGAAATGCTTTTTTGTATACAAGAGGCTGTAAGAACTTATAATGATAAAGAAAAATGGAGAAGGTTAGTTATAAATGCAATGAATACCGATAGTAGCTGGGAAAAGTCAGCTAAAGAGTATATAAAGACTTATAAAGATACTCAGAATTAAAGGGGAGATTCTATGGTCAGAATTACAAAACAAGAATTTAAAGAAATGTTTAATTCAAAAATATATAGCATCTATGCACACTCTATAAATGAAGCTACAAATGAACAACTTCAAATAGTTTTAAGCAGCGTTATAAAAGATATAATAGCTAAGTATTGGGTAGATAATAGACTTAGTACTAACAAAGAAGTTTATTATTTTAGTATAGAGTTTTTAATAGGTAGACAATTAAAATCCAATTTATTAAATTTACAAATAGAAGAAGTGATAAAAGAAGGTCTAGAGGATATGGGAATAGATTTAGATGATTTAATATGTGCAGAAAAAGATCCAGCTTTAGGAAATGGTGGTCTTGGAAGGTTAGCAGCTTGTTTTCTAGACTCAATGGCATCGCTTAATATAAGTGGTCATGGATACGGTATAAGATATAAGTATGGTTTATTTGAGCAAAAATTTATTAATGGATATCAAGTAGAAGTACCTGATAACTGGCTTTTACATGAACAATACTCTTGGGAAAGTATTATACCAAATAAAGCTGTAGTTGTTAAATTTGGTGGAGAGGTTTATTTAGAAGAAGACAATGGAAGACTTAAAGCAAAACATCATGGTTATATACCAGTTATGGCTATGCCATATGACATACCAATAATAGGATATGATAATGATTTCATAAATACATTAAGATTATTTAAAGCAGAAATCTTAAATAGAGATTTTGGAATTAATACATTATATGCAAATACTTTTACTGGTAGCTATGAGCAAGCCTTAAAATATAAATACTACACAGAAGAAATATCTCAAGTTTTATATCCAAACGACTCAAATCATGCAGGAAAACTTTTAAGATTAAAGCAAGAATACTTTTTAGTAAGTTCAGGAATACAAGATATAATAAATAAATATAGAAAAAATAAGTTTGATATACTAGATTTTCCAAAACATATAGCAATTCATATAAATGATACACATCCAACATTATGCATACCAGAACTTATGAGAATTTTACTAGATGAAGAGGGATTATCTTGGGAAGAAGCTTTTGATATAACAAAAAATACTATATCCTATACGAATCATACAATAATGGCAGAAGCTATGGAAAAATGGCCTGTAGATATGATGAAAGAGCTATTACCTAGAATTTATATGATAATAGAAGAAATAAATAAGAGATATGTAGAATATCTGAATCATAAGTATAATGATAATGAAAAAATAAGAAGAATGAGTATAATATGTGATAATAACATAAACATGGCTAATCTATCTATAATAGGGAGTTATAGTGTAAATGGAGTTGCAAAGCTTCATACAGAAATATTAAAGAAAGAAGTTCTAAGTGATTTTTATGAAGATGATCCAGGTAAATTTAACAATAAGACTAATGGCATAGCTCATAGAAGATGGCTTATAAGTTGTAACGAAGACCTTAGCAACTTGATAACAGAGCATATAGGTAATATATGGAAAAAAGATACAGAAGAATTAAAAAGGTTAGAAGATTATAAAGAAAACAGAAATTTTTTAAAGAAATTAGAGTGTATTAAGATAAAAAATAAAACTAAACTTGCTAATTTTATAGCTGAAGAATATGGTATATGCATAAATCCAGAATCAATCTATGATGTACAAATAAAAAGATTACATGCGTATAAGAGACAGCTATTAAATGTACTTCATATTTTACACTTATATCATGAGTTATTAGAAAATCCAGAACTTGACATTGTACCAAGAACATTTATATTTGGTGCAAAGGCAGCACCAGGATATCACTTGGCTAAATGTATAATAAAGTTGATAAACTCTGTGGCTGAAAAAATAAATAATGATAAAAGCATAAATAACAAGATAAAAGTAGTATTTATAGAGAATTACGGCGTGTCTTTAGCTGAAAAAATAATTCCATCAACAGATGTTAGTGAGCAAATATCAACAGCTACAAAAGAAGCATCAGGAACTGGAAATATGAAATTTATGATGAATGGGGCAATAACTTTAGCAACATTAGATGGTGCAAATGTAGAGATATATGACCAAGTAGGTGAAGAAAATATCGTTATATTTGGACTTAAAGCATCTCAAGTATTAAATTACAATAAATATGGAGGATACTCATCTTTAGATCTATATAACTCTAATTTTAAAATAAAGCGAGTTGTAGACGATCTGGTAAATGGATTTATTCCAAATATATCAAAAGAAGGTAGGGTTATATATGATTCATTAATAACATATAATGATGAATATTTTGTACTAAGAGATTTTGAAAATTATATAGAGGCCCAAAGCAAGATAGATACTTTATATAGGGATAAAGAAAAGTGGAGTAAAATGTGTCTAATTAATATAGCTAATTCAGGTATTTTCTCTAGTGATAGAACTATATCTGAATATGCAAAAGACATTTGGTTTAGGGGGTGCTAGATAAATGGGAAATATAATAACTTATAATTCCTGGGAAGATAAAGCTCCTTTTGGTGCTTTAAAATTAAACCAAGAGTTTAGAATAACAGTTAAAGTTAATGAAAATTATAACGTAAAAGACATTTCCTGGGTAATTTTAAAGGAAGATGTAGAAATAGATAAAATAAGTTTGATAAAAGAGAATAAAAAATACTATAATGGTGAATTTAGTGGATTTAATGAAATAGGTTTATATTTTTATTACTTTAAAGTAGAAGTTGAAATAGAAGGAGAAATTAAAGTAATATACTATGGAAAAAATATAGAAGATGGAAGTTGTATAGAATACCAATATAATAATATAAACAAATATCAAATAACAGTATATGATGAGTATAATGCACCTACTTGGTATAAAGAAGGGATATTATATCATATATTTATAGATAGATTTAATAATGGGAATAGAAATAAGAAGATTAATAATCCAAAGAAAAATAGCTTTTTATATGGCACTTGGGATGATGCCCCTATGTATATAAAAGATGAACAAGGAGATATAATAAGATGGGATTTCCATGGTGGAAATCTAAAAGGAATAATTGATAAATTAGGATATCTTAAAAAACTGGGTGTAAGTATTATATACCTAAGCCCAGTTTTTGAGGCATCTAGTAATCACAAGTATGATACAGGAGACTACAAAAAGATTGATTCCATGTTTGGAGATGAAGAAATATTTAAGGAATTAATTGATAAAGCTAAAAGCAAGGGAATAAATATTATATTAGATGGAGTATTTAGTCATACTGGGGCAGATAGTAAGTACTTTAATAAATATAATAATTACAATGAAGTAGGTGCATACCAATCAAACCATTCAAAATATAGGGATTGGTACAGATTTAAAGAGAATAGCGACGAATATGAGTCTTGGTGGGGAGTAAAGGATCTTCCAAATGTTAATGAGCTTAATGAAACTTATATGAATTATATAATAAATGATGATGATAGTGTTATAAATAAATGGACCAGTATGGGTGTTAAAGGTTGGAGATTAGATGTATGTGATGAGTTACCATCGGAATTTATAAAAGAATTTAAGTTAAAACTTAAAAATATAGATAGTGAAGCTGTTTTGATAGGAGAAGTATGGGAAGATGCATCTAATAAAATTAGTTACAATAAAAGAAGGGGATATCTTTTAGGTAAAGAACTAGACTCTGTAATGGGATATCCATTTAGAAAAAATATATTAGAATTTCTCAAAGGAGCAATTACATCAAAGCAACTTAATAATAAATTTTTAGAAATAAAAGAAAATTATCCAAAAGAAGCCTTTAAATCTAATTTAAACTTATTAGGAAGCCATGATGTCGCAAGAATTAAAACAGAACTTAATGAAGATAATAAATTATTAAAGATTGCAGTAGCAATACAAATGACATTTGAAGGAGTTCCATATATATATTATGGAGATGAAGCAGGACTTTGTGGAAAAACAGATCCAGATAACAGAAGAACTTATCCTTGGAAGCATGAGGATAAGAATATGATTGAGTTTTACAAAAACCTTACAACTATAAGAAATAAATATAAAGCTTTATTACAAGGGGAAACTGAATTTATAAACACGAAAAATGATGCTGTATTTTCATATATAAGATATACAAGTGATGAAAAAATATTAATTATAATAAATAAATCAGATAAGGAAGAATGTATAGATCTAAATTTAGGAAAAGAAGCAAGAGAGATAGATTTAATTAAAGATGTCCAGGTAGAATTAAACTCAACTAAAAAAGAAGTTGATACAATAAGTTTAATTATTCCTCCTAAAGATTTTAAAATAATTAATATAAAATAATAATATTTCTATATAAAATACAAAAATGTATAAATATACCATTATGTGTATATAATTCAACTAAAATACGTAAAAAAGGAAGAGAAGCTATGAATAATGTTATTTTAGTTGGAAGATTAACTCAAAATCCAGAAATTGAATATATAGGTCAAAGAGCAAAATCCAAATTTACAATAGCAATTAGTAGAAATTATATCAATAAAGAAGGAGTACGAGATGTAGATTTTATACCAGTAGAGATTTGGGGTAGACAAGCAGAAATATTTTGTAAATATGTATTCAAAGGAAGAAGAATTGGTATAGAAGGTCAAATTAGAGTTAAAAAATATAAGACAAAAGATGGAGTAAATAAAACATATACTAATGTACTTGCAAGTAGTTTTAAATTTTTAGATAACAAAAAGAATGATCCTACACAAGAATACTTTGCTTCAAATGATATATTTGAAAAAGAAAACTCTAAAGAAGAGACTATTGAGGAAGTATTCCCTTTTTAACTATGTAAAAATATAAATTTATAACTAAAAATAATTAAAAATTAAAAAAATTTCTAAAAAATAGAATAAGGGTTTATAAACCCTTATTCTATTTTTTGTTTAATTTATAAAATAAAATTTTAAAATATAGGATGAAATAATAAGTAAAAATTAAAAGATACTTAATAAAAAAATATCTACTATATAAAATAACGAATTTGAATTGTGTAACCAAATAAAATAAAGTTAATTTAAAAAATATAGGTTTAATATATATATATGAGATAAAATAACTTTAAAAAAATAAAAAAAATAATGTCATAATCAAATGGTACTTTAATTTTTAATGTACAATTGGACGGAAATTGTGTATAATAAGCATATAGAAAGTTAAAAAAGTTCGAGAGGAAGGAAATTTTAAATGAAGAAAAAACTTACATTAACTAGTAAAATCTTATTAGGATTATTACTTGGATTTATATTCGGATTAATAGTAAAACAATTACCAACAGGATTTATAAAAGATACATTATTATTAAATGGGATACTTAAAGTATTTGGAAATGGGTTTACAAGTGCTATAAAGATGATGGTGGTTCCTTTAGTATTTGTATCATTAATATGCGGTATAGCATCTATGGGAGATGTAAAGAAGTTAGGTAGAATTGGTGGAAAGACAATGCTATTTTACCTAGGAACAACAGCAATAGCTATAATAGTTTCTCTTATATTAGGAAACGTATTAAAGCCAGGTAGCGGTATAAGCATGGGAGCTGTAGAAATGGGGTCAGTAGCAATAGGAGAAAGTAAGTCAATAACAGATATTATATTAAATATAATACCAAGCAACCCAATACAAGCTTTAGCCAGTGGTGAAATGTTACAAGTTATATTCTTTGCAGTGCTTATAGGTATATCTATAAGTGTGGTGGGTAAAAAAGCAGAGCCTATAAAGGTTTTATTTGAAAGTGCTAATGAAGTATGTATGAAAATGGTCAATATAATAATGTTATTTGCCCCATATGGTGTATTTGCTCTAGTTGCTAATACTTTTGCAACAGTAGGAACTGATGCTATGATAGGTCTTATGAAGTATGTATTAGTAGTATTACTTGGATTATTGGTTCATGTAGTAGTTGTATATGGAGGATTATTTAAATTATTTACTAGACAAAAGATAAAACCATTTTTAAAGAAATTTACACAAGTAGCAGTAGTTACATTCTCAACAGCATCAAGTAATGCATCTGTACCAGTTAGTTTAGAGATAATGGAAGAACTAGGTGTAGGAAAGTCAACAAGATCGTTTACAATACCTATGGGAGCTACAATAAATATGGATGGAACAGCTATAATGCAAGGTATAGCAGCATTATTCATAGCTCAAATATACGGTATTGATTTAGGAATGAATGATATGATAACTATAGTATTAACAGCAACTCTTGCATCTATAGGTACAGCAGGTGTACCAGGTGTTGGTATGATAATGCTATCTATGGTTTTACAATCAGTAGGACTTCCACTTGAAGGAATAGGTTTAATAATGGGAGTTGAAAGAATAATAGATATGTTTAGAACTACTGTAAATGTTATGGGAGATAATGTATGTACTCTTGTAGTAGCAAATAGTGAAAAGGATATAGATTTAGAAAAGTACAATAAAGAATCTGAGAAGTTAGTAGCTTAATATAAATACAAAATAAATAAAGAGGCGAATAATAAATTTATTATTCGCCTCTTTATTTATTTTCAATTAATTAATACCATAGAAAGAATAGAGAATATTATGTTAATGTCTACGTAATGAAATTAATTTTTTTATAGAAATGTATAAAAATAGAAAAATATTTAATATTATATATTTTTGAAAAAAGTTTAGTTATTATATACTTAAATATTAAAAAAAATAAACTTGAAGTATTGATAAAACAAATGAAATTCTAAAAAAATAAAATTATAAAACTTTTAAAAATTTACTAATACTAAACTATAAAAAAATTAATATTAACAATATGGTTTGAAAAGGTGTGTATATATTGTAAATGCTAGGATTTGAAAAAATAAAAAAGTCTTGATAAAAAATAGAAAAGTTAATATAATAAATTATGGTAGTTTAATAAAGGTAAATTTTAAGTGTAAAAATAATAATCTTAAATTTAAAAAATAATTGAATAAAAATATAGAAAGGAGGTTGGGATATGAAAGTTAATGTCGAAAAATGCGTTAAGGATTACCAAGAGGCTCCATTATTAAATTCATTAAAAGATTATTCACAGATGGATATAGTATGTTTTGATGTACCAGGTCATGTAAGAGCACAAGGTGTAGAAGTACTTAATGATTATTTTGGAGAAAATATTATGAAAATGGATATAAATTCATCTCCACTTATGGATAATGTATCTAACCCAAGAACTATTATAAAAGATTCTCAAAATATGCTTGCTAAAGCTTATGGTGCAGATGAAGCATTTTTTATAACCAATGGTACCACGGGTGCTATACATATAATGATTTTAAGTACCATAGATCAAGGGGATAAGATACTTATTCCAAGAAATATCCATAAATCGGTTATAAATGCACTTATACTTTCTGGAGGACACCCAATTTTTATACAGCCAGAGTTTGATAATTCATTAGGGATTAGTTTAAATGTTAGTTTAAATTGTATAAAGGATGCATTAGATAAACATAAGGATATAAAAGCAGTGTTTTTATTAAATCCAACATACTATGGAGCATGCTCAGATATAGAAGAAATAGTGAAATTATGTCATAGTAAAGGCGTATTAGTATTAGTAGATGAAGCTCATGGTGCTCATTTTAATTTTAATAATGACTTACCAATTTCAGCAATGAATGCAAAGGCCGATATGTCTGCAGTAAGTATTCATAAAACGGGAGGAGCGTTGACACAAGCTTCAGCACTTTTAGTAAATAGAAAAAATATAGATGTGAATAAAGTACAACAAACTATAAATATGATTCAATCCACATCAGCATCATATTTATTAATGGCGAGTATTGATGGGGCTAGATTAAATCTAGAAACTAATGGAGAGTCACAATTATCAAGAGCATTAAATTTATCTAGATATGCAAAATATAAGATAAATAAAATAAAAGGTATTAAGGTAATTTCTAAAGAAATGCTAGAAAATAATGGTGTAGAGTCAATAGATGAGACTAAACTTTGTATAAATGTTAGAGGGTTGGGCTTAACAGGATTTGAAGTCTATGACTTATTATATCAAAATTATAATGTTCAAGTTGAGCTGGGAGATATTTATAATATACTAGCATTAATATCAATAGGAACAACAAAGTCAGATATAGATAAGCTTATAAAAGCTTTAGACTCTATTTCAAAGTCTAACATGTCAAATGAAAAAATTAAATATATAGATATTAAGCAAATAAACCCTATTATAAAACTCAAACCTAGGGATGCTTTTTATAAAAATAAGGAAAGTGTAATTTTGGAAGAAAGTATAAATAGAGTTTGTGGAGAATCTATAATGGCTTATCCGCCAGGAATACCAATAATTGCTCCAGGAGAGATTGTAACTAAAGAAATAATAGAATATATAAAAACTTTAAAAGCAAATAATGCATACTTAACAGACATGAAAGATAAAAGTTTAAATACTATAGTAGTTATAAAAGATTAAAAGAGGAGAGTGATATTGATGAAATTTGAGACACTTGGACGTCACATATTAGTAGAATACTACAACTGCGATGAGGAAATACTTAGAGACCCTAAACTTATAGAAAAATTTATGAATGAATCAGCATTAAATGCAAAAGCAACAATAGTAGATTCTGTTTTCCACCACTTTAATCCATGGGGAGTATCAGGAGCAGTTATAATAGCTGAATCTCACTTAACAATACATACATGGCCAGAATATGGATATGCAGCAGCAGATTTCTTCACTTGCGGAGACATAGACCCTTGGAAGAGTTTTGAATTATTAGAAGAACTTCTAAAAGCAGAAAGAAGTGAATCTACAGAAATACCAAGAGGATTAACAGCTAAAATTCAAAAATTAGCAAAAAAAGATTTAGGTAAAATTACTCATAAGCCAGAAGCTATATAAGCAATAAATACCTAAATAAAATAAATAAAATTAAAATAAATTTGAATCTATATTATAACATATAAATAAAAAATACACAAATTAGTCCACACATAGATATAGGACACATAAATATAAAAATTAAAATAAATTTGAATTATTAGGAGGAACTTTTATGGAACTTTGGTACACAGAGGAATGGACAGATAATGTACGTTTTTCAATAAAAGTAGAGAAGCATTTATTTAGTGAGAAGTCTGATTTTCAGCAAGTAGATGTATTTAACAGTAAGGAGTTTGGAAAGTTTCTAACATTAGATGGACTTATGATGGTAAATTACAAAGATGAATTTATATACCATGATATGATAGTTCATACACCTATGGCAACTAACATGAATATTAAAAATGTATTAGTAATAGGTGGAGGAGATGGAGGTACAGTAAGAGAGCTGACTCGTTATCCGCAAATAGAAAAAATAGATATGGTTGAAATAGATAAAATGGTTGTAGATGTATCTAGAAAGTATATAGATATATGTGCATGTAAATTAAATGATGAAAGAGTAAATTTATATTATGAAGATGGTGTAGCATTTGTCAAAAATTCTAAAGATGCATCTTATGATTTAATAATAGTAGACTCAACTGATCCAATAGGACCAGGAGAAGGATTATTCTCAGTAGATTTCTACAATGATTGCTACAGAATATTAACTACTGAAGGTATACTTGTAAATCAAAATGAAAGTCCATATTTTGACTTTAATGCTAAGGAAATGAAAAGAGCAAATGAAAAAATAAATAAGATATTTCCTATAGCAAAAGTTTATCAAGCTCATATACCAACTTATCCATCAGGACATTGGCTATTTGGATTTGCATCTAAGAAGTTTGACCCAGTAAAAGACCAAAATAAAGATAGTTGGGAAAAATTAAACTTAAAGACTAAATACTATAATAGTGATATACATAAAGGTGCATTTATGCTACCTCAATACGTTAAGGATATGTTAGATGAAAACAAATAAATTTTCACATATAAGTACATTTATGGGAATGGAAACTTCTTATGAAGATGCAGAGGTAGTAGTATTTGGAGCAGGGTTTGATGGGACTACTTCAAATAGACCAGGAACTAGATTTGCAAGTAGTGCTATGAGACCAGAGTTTTATGGACTTGAAACATATAGCCCAATATTAGATTTAGACTTAGAGGATTTCAAAATATGTGATATTGGTGATTTAGAATTAAGTATAGGAAATACATATAAAGTTTTAGAAGAAATATATATAGGAACTAAAGAAATTGTAAATGATAATAAGGTTCCTTTTATGATAGGAGGAGAACATTTAGTTACTCTTCCAGCTTTTAAAGCGGTACATGAAAAATATGATGATGTATTTATAATTCACTTTGATGCTCATACAGATTTAAGGCAAGAATATAACAACAATGAAAATTCACATGCTACTGTAATAAAAAGAGTATGGGATATAGTTGGGGACAATAGAATATTCCAATTTGGAATAAGATCTGGTACAAAAGAAGAGTTTGAATTTGCTTTAAAAGATAAGCATACTTATATGGAAGTTGAAACTATAAACACTTTTAAAGATATAATAAATAAATTAGATGGAAAAAATATTTATATAACTATTGATTTAGATGTTTTAGATCCATCAATATTTCCTGGAACAGGAACTCCAGAACCGGGTGGAGTAACATATAGAGAATTTAGAGAAATATTTACTATACTAAAGGAATCAAATACAAATATAGTAGGTTTAGATATAGTTGAATTAAGTCCTGACTATGATAGTACGAATGTATCTACGGTTGTGGCTTGTAAAATATTAAGAGAACTTTCTCTTGTAACAGCGGATAATATAAAAAGTAAAAGAAAGGTGATATGAAAATGGCAAGACATTTATTTACTTCAGAATCAGTAACAGAAGGACATCCAGATAAAATCTGTGACCAAATATCAGATTCTATACTAGATGCATTATTAGAGAAAGATCCACATGCAAGAGTAGCTTGTGAAACAACAACTACAACAGGATTAGTATTAGTAGCAGGAGAAATAAGTACTAATACATATGTAGATATTCCTAAATTAGTAAGGGAAACAGTAAAAGAAATAGGGTATGACAGAGCTAAATATGGATTTGACTGTGATACTTGTGCAGTAATAACTGCAATAGATGAGCAAT
>NZ_JADMRK010000015.1:0-21382 GCF_015560225.1 Romboutsia sp. BSD2780061687b_171204_C1
GTTATAGTTTCTAAGAATATATTTGCACCTAATGGAGAAGATTTACAAGCTCCAGTAGAAGCAAAAGTTGTTCAAACTGAAACTACAGAATATGATCTTGTAGTTGCATAACACTTGTAACACCTTAAGAAAGCACCTCTAAGTTTATGAGAGGCTTTCTTAGCAATTTTAGAAGTATTTAGGAGGAAATAGTCGTGGAATTAGATTTAATGCAGTTAGTGGCTAATCTAGGCTTTCCTGCTATAGTAACCATGTATCTATTGGTTAGAATCGAAGGGAAACTAGAAAATCTAAGCATAAGTATCAATTCTTTAAATTCAAATATTAGTGAATTAAATAATAAAATGTAAAAGATTATCGTCAATGGCAAAGTCCGTTACTAAAAAAGCTACACATCCTAAAATTAGGTGTGTAGCTTTCTTTGCTAAAAACTAGAATTTTATAAAATCCAAGTATTTATCATAAATTTTATAACCATTAATTGTAGATTCCAATATATGAAAAATAGTACCTAAGCACTCTTTTTATGCTTATTTATAATAGACCTTATATAACTTTCAGACATATTATATTTAATAGCTAACTCTTTATGATTAAATCCATTGTAGTCAGCCATAATAGATCTATCTATAGTCTCTTTGTATATCATTTTTTCAGTAGGAAAGTACACTGATGTCCCTCCAAATTCTTTAAATAAAGCTTTAACTTTGTCTATTCCAGGCTCCATAGCTATATTTTCAAATTGTGGAGGTAAATCACTTATTTTTAAATCCATAAATATCCTCCTATAAATTTATTAATATGGATATTCTACATATATTTTTAATTTCCTAATATCATTATATTATCTATAGATTTATAATTTTTTTAGTTTTTTCAATTCCTTAGGTATACTTGGTTGATGTATTATCCATGTACAAGTTGTATTTACAGACATAGTAGCAACAAATATAGCCAAGTAACTTGTCTTCTTTAATGATTTTAATATAAGTTTTTTCATCTTTAGCTCCCCCTACTAAACGCTGACTTTAAACTTCCTAAACATAACATTATATTTATCCAAAATAGTGAACTACAAGTATATGCTGATAACTCCCTAAATTCATTTTTATTAACAAAAGTTAATGTAAGTACATAAACTATACCTGCCAATATCTTAGATATTTTTCTATATTTATTAATTTCATTTAGAGTTAATGGGTTGTGTCTATGCTCCAATGGAGATAGTGTCCAAATTCCCATATAACTTAGTGTAGAAATAATAAAAATCATTAATGAATATACTGGTGAATAAACTCTTGCTGATGTATATATGGTTAATATAAATATAAAAACAAATATTAATAAACATTTTATATAACAATTAGCATGGTATCCACCTGAAAACTGCCTTATTGGGCAATAACATACTAAAAATACTATAGAATAAAATAACTTATTAAATAATAATCCAATACTTAATACAATTACTATATTTACAGTAAATGCTATTAATACTTCAAATCCATATTTATATACTTCGTAATCCTCTTTATTTATCTCTTTATTTTCAATTAAAAAAGATGTTATCTTACTTGCATATGACTTGAACATATCGTCCTCCTAAATATTATGCATCGACAATAACATCTTTTTTTATATGATTCAATATATTATGCAAAACTGGTCATTATATAAACCAAATTGGCATAGTATACCTTTATATATTACTTCATGAAATTAAATTTTATTTTACCTGTATGTAACGGCTATCAGTATTTAACTGTATTAAAATAATTGATATTGGAAATAAACTTCCTAAAATTATCCCTAATAGCCCACCTATTTTATCCATTATAACAATAGTTATTAATAAAATAATAAAATCCATTATATGACTAATAAAACTATTTTTTATTCTAAACTTAGAGTTACAATTTGAGCATGTAATTTCTCCATATCTATTTAGTAATGATTTTAAATTTCGCCTAAAATCAATTTCATCTTTACAAACTTTGCAATTTTTCATTATCTAAAACCTCTTATTAATAATCCTATAACTTTACTACTTCTACTCGACCTTAATTATATCTTTCTTCTTTAATCCTATTTACATCTCTCTATTTTCATAAAAAAGATGTTATCTTACTTGCATATGATTTGAACATATCATCCTCCTAAATATTATGCATCGACAATAACATCTTTTTTATATGATTCAATATATTATACAAAACTGATCATTATATAAATGTAACTGATCAATTCTTAAATATTAATAATAGAGTGAAGTGTAACTACTTCACCCTATTATTAATATAAAGTTTTATCATATATTTTTAACGTAATTAATATTTAAATTAAAAATCACATAAATATTAATCCAATAATAATAGATAAAATAAATAATGTAACTCCTATTGCTCGATATAAAACTTTTTTCTTATCAGAAGTACTATTATTACCTACACTTTCAAATGCATTTCCAAGATTGCTTAATAAATTTATTATAAAATCTAACATTATAATTTAGCATGTATATTATTTATTTGACCAAGGTCAACTAAATATGATGCTCCTCTAGATGCTGCAGTAGCTACATTTCCTGCAATACCATAACTGTTAAGTGCTGCTAATATTATTCCTGCTGGGGTTGCAAATGCTCCTGCTGCTATATATCCTGCAAGTAAATTCCATAATGTTTTCACACCTGCACTGTTTAATGCTTTTGATGCCTTATCCCAATTATTTTTAGCACTTTCTATTTCTTGTCTTAATGCACTTGTATTTCCTGAGTTCCATGAAGATGCAGATTTATAATATGTCTTTGTATTTCCTTTTGTATTTCTAGCAATAAGTATGTTTGATTTTCCACTTTGAACATATACTTTAAGGTATGATTGATCTGGTCCACTACTTCTATAATGCTTACTTAATGAATAAAAAGGCTCTGCTTCATTTTTAGAGTTATGTATACTATTTTTGATGTATTCTATACCATCAAAATAGTTTGTAACTATAGGTTCCTCTCCTTCTACTGTAGCTCTCATATCTCCCGTATAACCGTTAATTTCTAATTTTATATTATTTTCAGAATATACTTCTTTAAATTCATTTTCATTTCCAAACATTTCATGAAATTCAATTTTCATTAACTTAATTTGATCTTCTGAATATAATTCTTCCATACTAGTGTTCTCATTAAACTCATCAGCTTGTTTCTTTAGCTCTATAATTTTATCATTACTCAATCCATAAGTTGCATTTTCCATAGCTGATGCTGTATTTAATATTGGTGTAGAAATAGTTACTCCTATTAATGCTAATGCCATACTTTTTGTTACTCTTTTCTTAAAAGTCATAGTGACATCTCCCCTTCAATGTAAATTTAAGCTTTGTTTTTTTATTTAACATCTTAAACTTACAATTATTTAATTTGAGGTTCAATACACTATGTAAAACTGGTCATTATATCAACATAACTGGTCAGTTTTTAAGAGAAAAAATAATCTTAAGTAGAAACTTGTCATCATCAAACTCAATATTTAGATTTCCATCATATTTATTTACAGCATCTTTTATATTCTTTAATCCTATACCATGCATAGATTTATCTTTTTTATTTGTAATAAAATTATTGTTTTTTATATTGATGTCATTAACCTTACTGTTTTCTATTTTTATAAAGCAAAAACTATTTATATACGTAACATTTATAGATATATACTTACTTATACTTTCATCTAAAATTTTATCACAAGCCTCAATTGCATTATCTAATGCGTTAGAGAATATAACACATAAGTCCATCATATCTATAAAGTCTAAGTTGCTAAAATCTGCGACTATATCAAATTTAACACCTTTTTCCTTGCATATTTGATACTTCTCATTAATAATAATATCAAGTATTTTATTTCCAAATTTAAAGTTTATATCAGGTATCTTTAAATCTAAACTATTTATATATTCTTTTACATCTTTTTCATTACTTAAATTAGAAATACAAATCATATGATTTTTCATGTCATGATAAATTCTTTTTATACTTTCTTGATTTTCTTCTATCTTCTTGTAATATCTATATTCTAAGTCAATTTTTTCTTTCATAAATTCGTTCTCTATCTTAAGTTTATTACTCATTGTTATTTTATAAATTATTATTAATAACGAAATACTAGAAAGCAAAATAAAAAAGGATATGAAAATAAGATTAAAATTATCTAACTTAGAAATACCCATTTTAAATATAATTAAAAGGCTCAAAATATTTGTACATATTGGAATACCTACATATATAAAATCATTTTTGCTAATTTGTCCTGATAATTTAAAATACTTAAGAACTAATATACCTATAAGTAAAAATGATTTAGCTAAAATTATAGCTTCTAGTCTATATAAATTGTAATCTAATAACATATTCACACTAATATCATTTATATAAACAACACCACTTATACTAAGTGCGTCTATACCTATTAACATCAGCCAATAAACTAGGGGAATTATAAATGCTTTAGATAAGTTAACTTCATAGTTTAATTTGAAGTAAAATATACTTAATACAATTGATATAAGTAATCTTAAATCTGGCAAAATACCAAATATATTCATAGAAAATGCTATCCCTAAAATCAAAGAAAAACTTAATAAACTTTGCTTTTTATTTACCTTGATAGTACTTAAATCATTTACCAAGATATATAAAGATATCCACTCTAGTATTAAAATAAATATATCTAATAACTTCCAAAAAATAATACTATTTAACATAGTCTATCTCCTAAAGTCTCTGTAAGCTTAATCTTTAACTGTTTTATTCTATGTTTACTTATTGGGATAATCGTATTATCTATATAAATATTTAATACATCTATTTTTTGTATTCTTTCTAAATTAACTATAAAACTATTATGACATCTGAAAAAATCTTTATTTAATAACTTCTCTATTTTTCGCATACTCATTTTTATTGTTTCACAATTATTTACGGTATGTATATTTAACTCTCTCCTATTTGTTTCAATATATAAAATTTCATCTAATTTGATCTTTATTAATTTTGACTTATCATTAATTGTAAGATACTGATTTTTCTTTTTTAGTATATTTTTTATACATTGAGTTAAATGCTTTTCAAAGACATTATAATCTATTGGTTTTAATATATACCTATAAGCATTTACCTCATAACCTTCACAAACATAATCTAATAAAGATGTTGTAAATATTATTTCTACATTATTATCAAATTCTCTTATTTTCCTAGCCGTATCCATACCATTTAAGCCATTCATCTGAATATCTAAGAACAATAAGTCTACATTGATTGGATAGTTATTTAATAAGTTTTCTCCTGATGAAAACTCTAATACATCATAATCAATATTTAATGTATTAAAAAATCTAAATAAATAATCAACTAACAAACCTCGATGAAGAGTAATATCTTCACAAATGCCAATAATAAAAGTTTTATTACCCATAAAGTCACCCCTCTTATAAATAGAAGACCCTCTCAAAGAAACACCACATATTTATAAAGAGCCATTTTTTTACGCACTATTTTTTTAGTGTAGTTCTTACTTTCCCTTCACTTATGCCTAACTGCTTAGCTATCGCTCTATTACTTAGTCCAGAGTCTTTAAATTCTAATATCTCCTTCTTTAAATTTAATAACTCTTGTTGCTTTTTAGTTAATCCATTCTCATTTCTTCTCTCTGCTCTTCTTCTGGAATTATTTCTATCATATTTTTCATCAAGTCCTATAATAGTTTTCATATGTTTTTGCTCTTTACTTGTAATTCCTAATCTATCAATTAATGTTTCATTCTTATACCAATAGCCTTCTTTATCCCTCATGCCTTTAGAAATCCTCTTACGTTCACCGCTTCTTACACCTTGCTCATATGCTATAAACTTTTCTATAGCCTTTGGAATACACCTTAAAACAGCTTGTACCTCGGTTTCTTTAAGTGGTTCTGTAAATGCATTATTAAACTCTATAACTACATTTTCAAGGTCATAAGCATCTCTTATATAAATGCCCTTCCAGTATGCATAACAATGTAGGGCCATGTTTCTACAACCTGTCATATCATATTTTCTAAGTCTGCATAAAGTTTCTAAATCATTAGCTCTTTCCATATGTAAACTATATGAGTTGAAGAATCTATTACAAATAACTTTGTTATCAATTTTCTTAACCTGTTGCATCTGTAGCTGATGTGTTTTAGGCTTATAATTTAAATACTCTTCTCTTAATTCATACATAGAGTATTCTATATCGTTATCTATATATAAAACCTTACAATCTGTATCGCATCTTGAATTTATAGTCCCAGGTAATCTAAGTACTCTAGCTCCATCTGTGGCCCTTCTATCAGCCCCTAAATGCTTTAAATTATAATATATGTAATCTTGTAGCTCTTGCCATGTATTTAAAGCTCCATAAGGAGCATTTTTTATTCTAAAGTAAAGATGTACTCCTCTTCCACTATCTGTTACCATAGTTGGTTTTGGTATTTTACCTTCATAATGTAGTAGCCATATCATATAAACTGTTTCAGCCTTTTCTAAACCCATACTCTCACAGTCTATATCTTGAAATAGCGCTCTAAATTGTCTTATATTTTCTACTCTTCTTTTTGGTAGATACATTGTATTTGGCGCTAAAAATACATCTTCTTTCTTATGTAATTCTTCTACAATCTCTCTTAATCCGTTATTTTTAGTGTTGTATATTTTAATGGTCTTCTCACCATTATTTTCTTTATCATCTATTTTTAATATTTGAATATAACCATCAGTACTTTCATCATATAGATGGTCACAAAACTTTGTCATTTGCATAAAAAAATTCCCCTCTATTTTTAGTATGTTGACACTAAAGATACGGAGATCTCTCTTTTAATTATAAAAATTATTCCTAAAATATATTTAGTTTAATAAAGTCTATAATTATTTTTCATATTGTTCAAATAAATATCAAATTTATTGATATATTAGAATTTTTATGATAATATGAATACATAATAACAATATAAAAAATCTCTGATGAGAGTTCTCTCTTATCAAGAGTGTTTATAAAAAAGCTAGGAGTAAGTCGCCAAACTTAATCGCTCCTGGCTTTTTCTCATTTTATTTACGATTTGTCTATTTAAATTTTAGCATAAATATACATTTTAGTATATATAAAAACATTTATACCTTTTTTATAACTTAATAGCTTTATATCTATTATTATTTACTAAAAATCTGGTATTAAATTTGTCTACTTTTTAGATTTCTTTGACTTTTTCTTATACTTCTCTTCATATGCAGAAAGTGCTTCTTCATTTAATTCAACTGAATCAAACATCTTACTAATTATGTCCTCTAGTACCTCAGATACTGTCATATTATTTTCATATGAAAAAGACTTTACCTTATCTGCTACATCTTTTTTTAACTTTATACCTAACATAACTTTCTCTTCTTTTTGCTTTGGTTTATTTATTAAATCTAATACATTTATATTATTATTTTTACTATTTATAAAGTCTTGTCCAGTTGATTTTTCTTCTATTTTTTGCTTTATATTAAGTAATCCATTTTTTTTGTTTAACATTGGATTTTCAATACTCATAGTCTTTCATCTCCTTTATTAAATAAATATTAAATCTTTATTTAATTATTTTTTAATTATTATTAAATAACTATTAAATCATCTTGTATATATTCATTTATAAGCTCTGTTATTTCATTATCTATGTCAGTTTTTATTTTTCTTTCTTTAACTTTTACATACTCGCTTATTGGTTCATTGTATAAAATACAATTTTCATAATGCACAGATTTTCTCATTGTTTGCTTAAATGTATTACCTAATATTCCTTTTTCATTAGCACATTCTAGCCACATTTTTATCTTCTTATTTTCTTGTTTTTCAAATTTAGTTATTACTGGTTTTCTTATATCATCTTTATCGATTCTAAGAGCCTTTTTAATATCTGTATAAGTTTTTACTAATAAGTTATATCCTGTTAATGTACTATAGCATCCATAGTTTATTATAGGAATTATATCAGTACAACATATAAATACATTTGTATTTAATACAGATATAGCAGGATTTAAATCAAATACTATTAAATCATATTCTGATAATATATCTATATTTTTATCGTCTGTTAGATAGTTTAATAGTGTATATTCTTTGCCTGGTTTTGTATTAAGTACTAGCTCTAGTGTAACCATATCTATATTACTTGCGATTATATCTAGATTTTTAAATTTATCTATAGGTGATTTTATTATTAATTTCTCTAACTCTACATTATCTTCTAATCCATCTTTTAATGTGTATATATTAGATTCTATAACTTCTTCTCCCAGTAAAAATACTGATGCGTTAGATTGTGGATCTGCATCTATAAATAGTACTTTTTTATCAGGATAATTCTTACAAAATTGATATATAAAATTTAAGTTTAAACATGTTTTTGAACTTCCACCTTTAAAGCTCATATGTGTTAATATTGTCTGATTTTTAGCCATTTAACCCTCTCCTTATGAGATATTAAAAAAAAGATTAAATATATATTTAATCTTTTTTTAATATCTATTTAATAAATATTATAACATACATTTAATAACTATTAAATAGATGTTTTCAACTTAAAATACTAATTGTATAAATGCTTAATCAAATTTAATCTCTATTAAATATCTTAAATTATAATTCCCAATAAAAGTAAATATTGTACTGTTTATTAATAAGTTAGGATTCAAAATTAATGATTTAACAAATCTAAAAATTATTTCTTTAATATTATTAATTAATGAATTAAACTTTAATAGGGAGATAAAAATGAGTTTTGAATTTGCTAATTCCTAAAAATACTGTTAATGATTTATCTGAGCAAACTTTATTTATAAATAAAATTAAGGGTCTTAATAACTAAATTAAAACCCTTAATTCAAATCCTTATAAACTCTTTTTATAAGAATCTATCTATTAACTTTATTCCACATATACCTAGATACTATTGGTTCTATATCTAGTACAACATCATTTTTTTCTTTTTTTCCATGATACTCGAATATCCCAATATAATTTTTATTTTTTAATATATAATCGACCTTCTGCTTTGAAAATCCATATTTAGATCCTATCTTGGCTAGTGAAAGTCCTTTAGATCTTAATTTAAATATATCTTTAACTATCTTAGCCTCTTCTTCATCAACTTCAAATTTACCATCTTTATTTACTTTATATCCAAGTGCAGGCTTTCCACCAACCCATCTATTCTCATTAAGCCTTGCTATTCTACCATTTCTAGTTCTTTCGTTTATTACAGCTCTTTCAAACTCTGCAAAGCTCCCTAACATCTGTAAAAACAGCATGCCTTGTGGTGTTGATGTATCAAACATCTCTGTAACACTCACTAAAGCCACCTCATGCTCTTGAAGTTCATATATCATAGCTAATAAATTATATAAACTCCTATGTATTCTATCATTTTTATAAACTATTATCATATCTATATCATTTTCTTTGACGTAATTCATCATCTCATAATATTTTGGTCTATCTGTTGATTTACCTGATACTGCTTTATCTATAAACATTTCATCTATCACGATATCGTGAAGTTTAGCATACATTCTAATTTTATCTTCTTGGTCCTTAAGTGAAGTGTTATCTACTTGCATTAAAGTTGATATTCTACAATATCCTACTGCTCTTTTTTTCATGTCGTCCTCCAAATGTAATTTATTAATACCTTTTCAGTTAATTTTTATGTTTAATGATAAACTAATAATGCAATTTGAGCATAAAAAAGTCAAGTTTGTCGGCTCAAACTTGACTTTTTTATTTTATAAAACTTAGTAAATCTTAGTTATATCAATATTTTTATGTTTAGTTGAAATCACTTTTTTTAATTTTGTTATTTATCGGTTTTAATATTTTATTAAAAGCTTTTTCTATTTTAGATATAAAGAACCTCCAATCTTATTATGATTGAAGGTTTTTCAAAGTTTTAGATTTTATTCATTGTAATAATTAGATTATTGCAACATTAAAAGGAAATGCCCTCCATCTATAACTTATTTAGATTCCTCCTTTAAAGATTTTACTTCATCTACAGTCAACCCAGTCTTTTGAGCTATTATTTCATCAAATACTTTATCTCCATCTTCATTAACTTACTTTCTAAAACAACCAATTCAGTTGGACCACTGTCCTTTACTTTTTTATCTATTACAAAGAACTTAAGATCTTCTTATGCAAATATCTCCATAGCCCTTTTCATTAGTTCACTGCCTTTAGTTTAATTATATCATTAAGTTGTTGCATCTATTTATACTTTTCTATAAACTCAATAAATGCTTTACTTATAATATCATACATATTTAAATGACGATATTTATCTTTGCATAAACTTGAAAAATTATCCCATACATCTTTGTCTACACGAATAGTAGTTTTTATTGCTTCTGATTTATCAAAATCTATTTGAAGTCCACTTTTAACTTCTATAACATCTATAGGACAATTGTCCTCCATATGGAGGACAACTTTACTTAAGTGTTGATATTTTATCTATGATTTTATATAAGTATCAGTAAAACCTCTACTCGTAGTTGATTTATAGAACTTTTTTATTTAGTAAGTTATAGTATAAACCTTATTCAAAGTGTCATATTGTCCTAGACATCCTAAATGTGTTTTTAGAGAATAATTAAATCTGCTATCATAACTTTTAAAGGGAGGTTTTTTATGTTTTATAATTCTTTAACTATGTCAGGAATTTTCTTTATAATATCTTTTATATTTTTGATATTTAGAGATAAAGCATGTTTTTTAATTGCTGGGTATAACTGTATACCTAAAGATCAAAGAAAAAATTATGATGAAAAGAAACTTAGTAAAGATTTCGGAACTACTTTTTTTAAATATGGTCTAATCTGGCTATTCGGGGCAGTTGGTTGTATATTAATTTCTAATTGGAGTTATTTGATAGCATTTATAATTTGGATAATCTACTTTTCAAAAAATACTAGCTTTAGTAATAAAATATTTGATAAATATAAAATAAACTAGCCTTAAAATTTCATTTTAAAGTTATGTATTTAAGATAAAGTTAATGCCCTTAAAATCTAAATAAATGGATTTTAAGGGCATTTCTACTAGTCATCTTTAAATGTGTTTTTAAAGATTAGTTTAAACTTCTCTTTTGAAAACAGCTAAACCTTCCAGCCAATGTATTTGGACTAATTCCCAACCTTCTCTACCTAAGGGATTGAATAGTTCTTCTAGTGCTTCTGTTCTATTTTTACTTGCTGATTTTTTAGTAATACCATCTTGACCATATAACTGTATAAATTTATATTCGAATTGTTTCATTTTCTATCTCCTTTTTAATCAATATTATAGCAAAATCAAGACGGCTAAATACTAATTATTACTATTAGTCCTAAAATTTCATTTTGAATATTTTTACACATCTAAATATTACTATAGTCTTTAATACAATGTACAAAAAACTAAATGGGAGAAATTATACAGATAGATATTAAAATAATAATATTATTATTAAAAGTATATTCATAAATATACTTTTAAATTGCATTTTTTGACAAAAAAATAATACAAAGTATTACATTAAAACTAAAATTATTGATTATATTTATTTTCATTGATATTTATTTTATATACTAATTTTTTTCAGTTAAAACATTGGTGTATAGTTTTAATTTGTAAAAAATACAGATTTATATTTTTTAAAGTGGGGGAGATTTAAAAATGAAAAAAAAATTATTTGTATTTTTATTAATATCATCAATATTTTTTCAGTTCAGCAACATAAGTTATGCGATTGAAAAAGATGGTATAATTGAGAAAAACGGTGAAAATAAACAGGATTTTGATATTGAAAATGAAAAAGATTCTATAAAAAAAGTATTAGAAACGTTTATTAAGGATGATTACAATTATAATGGTGGAAAGAATGATTTCTCAACAATTGGAAATGAACAGTTAAAGAAATATTTATTAGCAAGAAATACTGTAAAAGCTACAAATCATAAAACAAATTATAAAAAAGTTCTTTCACAAAATTTTGAATTTAATTATAAAGATTTTGCTAAATTGGGTAATTACGTAAAAGTTAATGTTTACATGCTTGAAACTTATTTATTTAAAGATGAAGATACTGGACAGCTCAATGAGGCTGGAGCAGGTAATGATTATATAGTATATCTTTCTAAGATAAATGGAGAGTGGAAAGTTATGTCAGCAACAATTGATGTTGATATTGATGCAGTAGATGATGAATTTGATGTTAATAAAGAATTAGGTTATGAGGGTAATAAAACACAAAAAAATATTGAATTAAATTTAAATAAAATGCTTAATAAACTAAATGATTTAGAGGACGCTTATTCTAAACCCATAAATGGAGAATCTTTAAGTACTGACCCTGATATAAAATATGATGTAGAAAGAGGTAATGCTCTATCTGCAACTCAAAGGAAAGCAATCTATAATTATGCCTATGATTATAGAATGCATCGTCGTAATCCAAATTATTTATCTTTTGAAACAACTGATTGCGCAAACTATGCTTCTCAAGCACTTAGGAAAGCTGGGGCAAGAGCCGATAAAAATCATTCAATTGTAATAGATGGAAAAAAAAGAACATGGTCATTAACACCAGATTCTTTCCACATTCAGCCAACTTATGGAGATGCATGGGCTCAAGCTCATTACCTAAGAGCATTTATCGTTAGAAATGAAAATGGTTATAGAGGACCTGGTGGGCATGCCATTGGATATGGTTCAAAATTAGAGTTAGGTGACTTAACATTTATTTATCATAATGAGTGGAAAAAATGGTTCCATACTTATATAGTTATTGAACCTGGCCCTAACTTTAAAATAGCATGTCATACAAAAGATAGATGGGGGGATCGTATTAATGATGCAGCTCCTGAAAGTAAATACCCTAGATCGTATGTACATTTAACATCTTTAAATTAAAAATTTATATTTTTTATTAAGTGCATAAATAAATCTATAAGGGGGATAGCATAATGAAAAATAAAAATAAATTATTTGTTTTTTCATTAGTATTATCGATTATTATTTTCTCTAGCATTTTTATATATCTAAAAATAACAGCTGAAAAAGATTCTATAAAAGAAGTAGTGGAAACGTTTATTAAAGATGATTATAATTATAATGGCGGAAAGAATGATTTTTCAACAGTTGGAAATGAACAATTAAAGAAATATTTAATAGCAAGAAATGATGTAAAGGCTACAAATCATAAAATAAATTATAAAAAAGTTCTTTCACAAAATTTTGAATTTGAATATAAAGACTTTGCTAAATCGGGTAATTACATAAAAGTTAACGTTTACATGATTGAAACTTATTCATTTAAAGATGAGGATACTGGAAAAATAAATGAGGCCGGAGCAGGAAATAATTATACAGTATATCTTTCTAAGATAAATGGAGAATGGAAAGTTATGTCAGCAACAATTGCCCTTGGTGCTGATGCTGATGCAGTAGATGATGAATTTGATGTTAATAAAGAGTTAGGTTATGAAGGTAATAAAACACAAAAAAATGTTGAATTAAATTTAAATAAAATGCTTAATAGGCTTAATTATTTAAAAGAAATGTATTCTAAACCTCTAAAGTAGAATATTTAAGTGTAATTAAAATAATATATTTTACTTTTTTAATTATTTTTTTAACTCTAAAGATATATGTATAAAATAATTTTTAATACATAAAAAAGATAACTAATCCCGAAATTTCACTTTAAAGACTAGTTATGTATTTAAGATAAAGTTAATGCCCTTAGAATCCAAATAAATGGATTTTAAGGGCATTTCTACTACATGTCTTTAAATGAGTTTTTAAGGATTAGTATTTCTTTGAAGTCAGGTAAATCACATATTCCATATAAAATAAATTTTTCTTGTGCATCTATTAATCATAGTTCATTAGACCCACACCATAATATGATATAATTATTATATATTATTAATTTATGGGGTAAAATTATGGATATATTGTTAAATGGAGTATATATATATGGCATAATTATAATCATAATGATATATATATCTTACATTATGTCTAATAAATAAAAAGCCAATAGAATTAATTCTATTGGCTTTTTATTTATTAGACATACGAAATGAAAATCGATATAAAAAATAACTAGTCTTAAAATTTAGATTTTGGGAATAGTTTAAAAAAATCTAGTATTTCCAATACTTGTAAAGTTTAACGAAATAAAGAAAGGTCAAACTTAAATTTATTAAGTCTAATCTTTCTTTATTTTATTTGCTTATAAGGCTCTAATTTCGATTTTAAGGCTTATTTTATAAATAAATAACCTATTTACCCTTAACTTTATTATTTTTGCTCTATATGGATTTTATACGTTTTTTTAGCCATAATTTACGGTGATTATTTATCCATTACTTGTACTTTTCCATGTATTCTTCCAATGCCATAGACACTAGATCTTGATTATTATATTTTTTATGTTTACTACAAAACTCTTTCCATTTAGTTAATGTTTCACCATAAACTCTGAATGAAGTTACTTTTGCTTCACCTTTGAATTCTTTAATTTGTATTTCATTACTAGCAACTACTTCTATTACATTTGTAGTATCTTTGTAATACAAATTTTCTTTAAAAGCATTTATGACTTCAAATATATCTTTCTTTGCTTGAACTATTTCTAATAAATCATCTTTATAATTTTGTAATACAATTGTAGTATCTTTGTAATCTGAATCAAAATTTTCTTTTTCATGAACTATATTTTTTTGTATTACATTTATATTTTCTTTGTAATATCTTTTTTCTTTTTGAAAATATTTATATCCATTTTCTCTTATAATTTTTTGAAGATATTTTTCTCCTATCCCTAGATTTTTCCTAATACAAGTTACAGTTTTTCCTTCACTTAATTTTTCATTTATGTACTCAATTTTTTTATCTATATCTAATTCCAAAAACTCCTCTTTAGTCATTTTATCTCCTTTAAAATAATCAATTTTTTTGTAATACATTTGTAGTATATTACAAATGTATTACAAACTCCTTTTAATATTTTTTATAAAAAATAAAAAGCCCTCTGCAAGAGCCTTCGGAGAAAAAAGAGCATAAGGAGTTTTTGTCCCCATCTGCGATTTGGGTCTGGGCAAAGCCCAGTAATACTCTCATTTTAAGTAAAAAAATCATGACCCCATGAAAAAATGAATTGCCTCCACTTTTGCCACCAATTCTGCATCCAAAATGCATCCTAAAAAATAACCTATTTTATACTAAAAAAAACAAGTGATAGGACTTGATCCATCGCTTGTTTTTTTATTTTTTAACTATACTTTTTAGCAAGTTCTATTAATATTATTGGGATCAATATACAGTTAGCTATAGTAATAATACTCATGTCATGAACATCTAAAGTTAGTATCCAAAAAAGAGCAGCAACAATGAATATTTTTTCCATCTTAGTAAATATTTTTAAGAATTCTTTCACCGTCTAAACCTCCCTATAATTAAGCCTATCGGCTAACAACTCCTTATAACCTATCGGTCTTCAGTCGTACTAACGCAGAGTTCAAATGACCAACTCAGAAGAGGGTTGTCCATCAAACTCTTTTGTTTTATAAGTTTCTTATGTACTTGCTTATATGGTTTTTATATAATACCAGATTCGAGTTAATTTTGGACAGAGTTAGCCTACGAACAAGTCGCAAGCTAACCTCCTATCAGGTATATAATACCGTCATCTCGCCATGTATACGACCATGGAACGTCTAGGACTGATACAGTCAACATAACACCTCATAATTTAATATAGACTACCATTTCCCCCAATAGTCGGTATCGTTATGTTTGCACAAAGAAATGCCACAAACCTCGCTTTCAACATATGTAGTATCGAGTCACTACTCTCTGCCCTTCTTGATGGTATCAGACATCAATATATGCAGTTGGGACTTTAACCCAAGTGTTTAGTCGGCTACCCCTGTACTCTGTCGAGCCATTCGGTTTGCTCTAGGTCAAACACTCTCCCTTATAAAACCCTATCTATTCAATTTTTTATATGTATGTAAATATTTCTTTTCTCAGCTAATATTAATTATCGAGCCTAATATCAATGCTCCCATTCTCTCAAGCCGTTTAAGTATGGTGTAAGCTAATACTAATTAATCAAGCATAGTATCAATGCTTTCCGACCTCAAGCCTTGTCTAAAAACTAAAAAAAGCTATTCTCAACTGTGAGAATAGCTCGATATTTCATAAACCTTTTTTAAATTTATAATCTTGTATAATTTTCAAGTATATATTATACTAATCTTGATTATAAATTTAAGAGTAAACTGTTGTTGTTCTAATAAGTATGGCTGTACTTCTTAGTAATAACAGTTTATAAGGCTTACTTGTACTATCTAACTGCTACCAACAGTTGGGTACTAATTTCCGATTAGGTTTGGCGACCGAAAGGGAAACTTGTAAGTCTTTTTTATTTTGTTTTCTAAATACATAATATAGTTTTTTACATAAATTTACAAATCTTTTTTGTTAAAAAACTATATTTTTTTAAAACTTTCATAGATATAATAAAAAAATCCTAAAGGAACATTAATGCTACTTTAGGATTTTTATTATTTACAATTAAATATACGTTATAATATTTTTCTTAATATAATCTTGTTATATGAAACAGAATTCTATATTTTTTATTTTTATTTCTATTCTTTTTTTATTCTCTTGTACAAGATTATTATACTTAATATGATTATATTTTTTTACTTTATTCAACATTTAAATTATCATTTTAATCAAATATACTGTTTAAATCTAATCCTAGTCCCATCGTGTATCTTATTAAATTTATTAATGTTGGTCTTCTTCCGCACTTTTCTATATTGGATATTACTTGCTGAGTTAATCCCGTTTTTCTAGCAAGCTCTTTTTGTGTTAATCCCATTTCTTTTCTTCTATTCGTTAAATTACTTATAAATTTAAATTCAATTTCATAAGACTCAAAGAAAAACTTACTTTCTTCATCAAAAGACTCAATTTCCATATCTAATCTATCTAGATCCAATGGCACACATACTTCAGAATTCTTTAAGTTTTCTTTTTTCATAATTTACATTTACCTCCTAATCAAATATAGCTAACCAGAAGAGTTTAAATATTTATTCTTGTCTTTAATATTACAACTGGACTTGTAATGCAACTTATTCTATTCTGTATTTGTTTTTTCATTTCAAATATATTTGTAACTGTATCTTCTGCTCCGATCGTCTTAAAAAAAGCATTTATGTTTTCTCTTTTACTTTTTAAAGTTACTCTTGATATGTTTTTTAACCTGCTCATTTCTTGATACCTCCTCGTTTAATTATTTTATTTTATACATAATGTTTTTAGCATCCTAGAGCATTCCCTCAAAGGGGAATAGAAAACTTACTACTTTTACTTATATACTTTTTGCTCTTTGCTCTACCAATTTCAAATCCTTTTGCTCTGTTTTGTTTTTTTGCTTTCTTGCTATATGTAAAATGACTAGATCCTCACCTTTATACGAGTAAAATATCCTCAAATCACCTTTAACTATTTCAAATGCTTTCACATCTATAGCTTTTATTTTCTTGGTCTTGTACATTTTCAGCGCAGACACATGATCTTGACCTAGTCGTTTTAGGATTTGTGCTATAGCAGCTCTTTCGTCTTTATTGTTTGCAAAAGATAGTAAGTTTTCTATTCTCCCAATGGAATTATGTAATGTAACCATAATTTTACCTCCAGGATAATATATTTTACACCGAATACGGTGTATTTTTCTATAAAATTTAACTAGATATTCCTAGTTCCTTTAATTATACATTATTTATTTTTTTTTTGCAAGCATTTTTTATGCTACAATAATACCTACTATTACTCATAATAATAAATAATAATATGTATATCTATATATAATATCAATGCAGAATAGAAAAGTATTCAGATGATTTTTTACAGCAGGATCATTATATATGGAGCTTAATTCCCACATATTTCTATATATTTAAAGCATCAGAAAATACATTTTAATTTTTCATTATTTTATTATCAATAATTCCATTGCTTTTAAATTAACTTTAATAAAAAACTTTATATAAGCATTGATAAACCAAGGTTAGAACAATTTTATCAATCCCATCAACTAGTCTCCAAATTTTACTTTAGAAATTGTGTATTTTACATAAAGTTAATGCCCTAAAAATCCAAGTAAATGGATTTTAGGGGCATTTTTGCTAGATATCTTTAAATGTGTTTTTAAAGATTAGTTTAAACTTCTCTTTTGAAAACAGCTAAACCTTCCAGCCAATGTATTTGGACTAATTCCCAACCTTCTCTACCTAAGGGATTGAATAGTTCTTCTAGTGCTTCTGTTCTATTTTTACTTGCTGATTTTTTAGTAATACCATCTTGACCATATAACTGTATAAATTTATATTCGAATTGTTTCATTTTCTATCTCCTTTTTAATCAATATTATAGCAAAATCAAGACGGCTAAATACTAATTATTACTATTAGTCCTAAAATTTCATTTTGAATATTTTTACACATCTAAATATTACTATAGTCTTTAATACAATGTACAAAAAACTAAATGGGAGAAATTATACAGATAGATATTAAAATAATAATATTATTATTAAAAGTATATTCATAAATATACTTTTAAATTGCATTTTTTGACAAAAAAATAATACAAAGTATTACATTAAAACTAAAATTATTGATTATATTTATTTTCATTGATATTTATTTTATATACTAATTTTTTTCAGTTAAAACATTGGTGTATAGTTTTAATTTGTAAAAAATACAGATTTATATTTTTTAAAGTGGGGGAGATTTAAAAATGAAAAAAAATTATTTGTATTTTTATTAATATCATCAATATTTTTTCAGTTCAGCAACATAAGTTATGCGATTGAAAAAGATGGTATAATTGAGAAAAACGGTGAAAATAAACAGGATTTTGATATTGAAAATGAAAAAGATTCTATAAAAAAAGTATTAGAAACGTTTATTAAGGATGATTACAATTATAATGGTGGAAAGAATGATTTCTCAACAATTGGAAATGAACAGTTAAAGAAATATTTATTAGCAAGAAATACTGTAAAAGCTACAAATCATAAAACAAATTATAAAAAAGTTCTTTCACAAAATTTTGAATTTAATTATAAAGATTTTGCTAAATTGGGTAATTACGTAAAAGTTAATGTTTACATGCTTGAAACTTATTTATTTAAAGATGAAGATACTGGACAGCTCAATGAGGCTGGAGCAGGTAATGATTATATAGTATATCTTTCTAAGATAAATGGAGAGTGGAAAGTTATGTCAGCAACAATTGATGTTGATATTGATGCAGTAGATGATGAATTTGATGTTAATAAAGAATTAGGTTATGAGGGTAATAAAACACAAAAAAATATTGAATTAAATTTAAATAAAATGCTTAATAAACTAAATGATTTAGAGGACGCTTATTCTAAACCCATAAATGGAGAATCTTTAAGTACTGACCCTGATATAAAATATGATGTAGAAAGAGGTAATGCTCTATCTGCAACTCAAAGGAAAGCAATCTATAATTATGCCTATGATTATAGAATGCATCGTCGTAATCCAAATTATTTATCTTTTGAAACAACTGATTGCGCAAACTATGCTTCTCAAGCACTTAGGAAAGCTGGGGCAAGAGCCGATAAAAATCATTCAATTGTAATAGATGGAAAAAAAAGAACATGGTCATTAACACCAGATTCTTTCCACATTCAGCCAACTTATGGAGATGCATGGGCTCAAGCTCATTACCTAAGAGCATTTATCGTTAGAAATGAAAATGGTTATAGAGGACCTGGTGGGCATGCCATTGGATATGGTTCAAAATTAGAGTTAGGTGACTTAACATTTATTTATCATAATGAGTGGAAAAAATGGTTCCATACTTATATAGTTATTGAACCTGGCCCTAACTTTAAAATAGCATGTCATACAAAAGATAGATGGGGGGATCGTATTAATGATGCAGCTCCTGAAAGTAAATACCCTAGATCGTATGTACATTTAACATCTTTAAATTAAAAATTTATATTTTTTATTAAGTGCATAAATAAATCTATAAGGGGGATAGCATAATGAAAAATAAAAATAAATTATTTGTTTTTTCATTAGTATTATCGATTATTATTTTCTCTAGCATTTTTATATATCTAAAAATAACAGCTGAAAAAGATTCTATAAAAGAAGTAGTGGAAACGTTTATTAAAGATGATTATAATTATAATGGCGGAAAGAATGATTTTTCAACAGTTGGAAATGAACAATTAAAGAAATATTTAATAGCAAGAAATGATGTAAAGGCTACAAATCATAAAATAAATTATAAAAAAGTTCTTTCACAAAATTTTGAATTTGAATATAAAGACTTTGCTAAATCGGGTAATTACATAAAAGTTAACGTTTACATGATTGAAACTTATTCATTTAAAGATGAGGATACTGGAAAAATAAATGAGGCCGGAGCAGGAAATAATTATACAGTATATCTTTCTAAGATAAATGGAGAATGGAAAGTTATGTCAGCAACAATTGCCCTTGGTGCTGATGCTGATGCAGTAGATGATGAATTTGATGTTAATAAAGAGTTAGGTTATGAAGGTAATAAAACACAAAAAAATGTTGAATTAAATTTAAATAAAATGCTTAATAGGCTTAATTATTTAAAAGAAATGTATTCTAAACCTCTAAAGTAGAATATTTAAGTGTAATTAAAATAATATATTTTACTTTTTTAATTATTTTTTTAACTCTAAAGATATATGTATAAAATAATTTTTAATACATAAAAAAGATAACTAATCCCGAAATTTCACTTTAAAGACTAGTTATGTATTTAAGATAAAGTTAATGCCCTTAGAATCCAAATAAATGGATTTTAAGGGCATTTCTACTACATGTCTTTAAATGAGTTTTTAAGGATTAGTATTTCTTTGAAGTCAGGTAAATCACATATTCCATATAAAATAAATTTTTCTTGTGCATCTATTAATCATAGTTCATTAGACCCACACCATAATATGATATAATTATTATATATTATTAATTTATGGGGTAAAATTATGGATATATTGTTAAATGGAGTATATATATATGGCATAATTATAATCATAATGATATATATATCTTACATTATGTCTAATAAATAAAAAGCCAATAGAATTAATTCTATTGGCTTTTTATTTATTAGACATACGAAATGAAAATCGATATAAAAAATAACTAGTCTTAAAATTTAGATTTT
>NZ_JADMRK010000015.1:21479-30333 GCF_015560225.1 Romboutsia sp. BSD2780061687b_171204_C1
AATTCTATTGGCTTTTTATTTATTAGACATACGAAATGAAAATCGATATAAAAAATAACTAGTCTTAAAATTTAGATTTTCAGAATAGTTCTATATACAAAAGAGTATATCTAATGAAATAACTCTATTTCATTAGATATACTCTTTTGTATTTTTCAATAACCCATACCAACTTTATATTTTAAAGTAAGTCATTTTTTAAATTTATTAACTTTTTCCTTTAAAGACTTTACTTTTTAATACTAAATATAGAAATACATGCCATAACCTTATAATTTCGAAAATCAATTCATTCTAACTATATAAGCATCATTAAATCCTTTACTCTTAGCTAATTTAACCTGATTTACAGCATTATTCTTATCTCTATACGCTCCAATACAAACTTTATACAAGGTGTCTCTACTTGTATTTACTAAACCAAATAAATCTATAAAATTATCAGTAATAGTAGCAGCTATTTCATTAACACTATCTTTTAAATCTCTTTCAGCATCTATATTAGATATAAAATCAACTTCAATTAAACATGCAGGCATAGTAGTCTTACTAAGTACAGTAAAATTTTTATTATATTTAACTCCCCTATTTCTAATATCTAAAACCTTTGAAATATCATCACAAACACATTTTGAAAAATTATTTAACTTAATATTATCTCCATCATATTGCCAAACCTCAACACCTCTAACACTTCTATCATTGGATGAATTAATATGAATAGATACAAAATAATCTGCTCCAAACCTATTTGCAACCATAGCTCTTTCAGTTAAAGAAAGATACTTGTCACTAAATCTTGTAAACTTATAATCTAAGTCATAGCCCTTTAAAATCTTATCAATCTCACATCCAATGTTTAAAACTATATCAGCCTCACAAGTTTTATTTGGTCCAATGGCTCCTGGGTCCTTGCCCCCATGTCCTAAATCAATAACTAACTTTCCCATAAAAATCTCCTTTTCATTTTTTATATTTAATTTATCTAAATTATAAAATTAAAAGTAAGTTTTATGTTGAAATGTAAACCAGTTATTGAAACTTAAAAAAATAAAGTACAAAAAAATAATAAAATCTAAGAATAAGTATCAATTTTTTAAATTCAAAGATTATTAAATTAAATAATAAAATGTAAAAAGTTATCTTCAGTGAAAAAGTCCGTTACTAAAAAAGCTACACATCCTAAAATTAGGTGTGTAGCTTTTACTTTGCTAAAAACTAGAATTTTATAAAATCTAAGTATTTATCATACATTTTATAACCATTAATTGTAAATTATAATATATTGAAAAATACTTAAGCACTCTTTTTGTGCTTATTTATAATAGCTCTTATATAACTTTCAGACATATTATATTTAACCGCCAATTCTTTATGATTAAATCCATTATAATCAGCCATAATACACCTATCTCTAGCATCTTTATATATCATTTTTTCAGTAGGAAAGTATACTGATGTTCCTCCAAATTCTTTAAATAAAGCCTTAACTTTGTCTATTCCAAGCTCCCTAGCTATATTTTCAAATTGTGGAGGTAAGTCACTTATTTTTAATTCCATAAAATATCCTCCTATAAATTTATTAATATGGATATTCTGCATATATTTTTAATTTCCTACTAAAAACTTACTCCAATCATATTTAAACTATATAATCTATAGTTACTTATTATTTTTTATGTAGATTTTTAGAGCATCTATAGATAAAGTTAAAAACCTTATTATCAAAAATGCGATATACGAAAATACCAACCAACCTAAAATATACATAGTATTTATATTCCTCCTAATAAATATCTATTTCATGTTGCCCATAACAATTTATAAATTTAATAAGTTCTTCATTATGATTAAATTTAAAGACTATTTCAGACAGTTTTTTTATAAGAACATCCAAGTATTTATAAAAAATATTTTTTATGAACTATTTTTTGCTTTATATTAAGTAATCTATTTTTCTTATTTAACATTGTATTTTCAATACTTATAGCCCTTTTCCGTTATATTAAATATATATTTAATTGTTTTTTAATGTATATTTAATAATAATTAAATATACATTAAATTATCTTGTATTTTATCTGATTTAATATATTGTGGAAAACTTGTCATTATATAAAACAAATCGGCAGATTATACCTTTTTACAAACTTTACAATTTTTCATTACTCAAAAACTCTTCTTAATATTTATTTTAATTCAATCTACTATGCTAAACTGGCCACAGATAATAGCCTCTCCAAGAGAGATCACATATTCAATTTCTGGATATAATAATAAAGCATCAAATTATATAGAATCATTTGATGTTACTATTGCATATGTTGGACTTACTATTTCCACACCTACATTTAACTCGTTTTCTAGTCTTAAAACATTGCCATTATACTTTATGATAACCTCATAATTTATAATAAGCATCCCAAAATCAAAGCTATTCTAATATTTTAAATATATATTAATATAAATACTACCAATATATTTCCATCTCTTTTTTATGCTTTATATCCTCTTTTTCTTCTATTTTGTACTCAATAATTTTATTATCCAAAGTACCTTTAAAAAATTTATATGAAGTAGCTTTAATAGTTTCGACATCATCTCTATCAAGAGTTATCATAACAGCATCTTCAAAAGCTCTTTCCATATACTCATTTTTAAAATCAATATCTTTAAAATCTTTTTTAAAACTTCTTAAAGTTCCCTTAGTAAACAAGCTTTCATCAGGTACAAAAACATCATTTGAAATTTTATCTATGCTTTTATCTTTAGCTTTGACCACATTATAATCAACCTCATCTATAACAACTTTATTTTCATCTAAATTAATATCTTTTGAAATATTTTTAATAATATCAATCTCTTTTGAAAAATACTTTCTCTTATCCAAATCTGTAACAATAAAATCAATAGAATCAACTTTTCTACCAACCTTATTTTCTTTTATATCTATTTCAAAAAGTTCTGTTTCATTAAGTTCCTTTATAGCAGGAAGTATAACTCTTCTTTTAAAGTTAGCATACTGAGGGTAACTATTTTCAAGCATAAGATACATCTTAATATCATCAACTGTATAATTAATAACTTGCTTAGTTCCTGACCAAATTCTAATTAAATCATATAATCTTTGAGCATTGTAATTTTTTAAACTAAACAACAATGCCAAATTGGCAGGAGTATACCCCGTTTTTAAATATTGATCTAATAAATCATAGATTTTCTTAGGACTATCAATTCTAAATACTTGAGTTTCTTCGTCAAATTGATATCCAGATATAAAATTATACTGACCCCAAACTAATTTATCATTTTTCTTTTTTTCTATAAAAAATATACTCTTTTGCATAAGCCCAGATAAATATTCACTTATCTTTTTTACAGTTCTATCATTAGTTCTCTTTATTATTTCTTTAAATTCATCATAGTGTATGTAACAACTCATAGAACCATCATAATCCTTTTGAAGTTTGTATAATATCAATAAAAATATTCTATTTTCATTTAAAGATAAACTATACTTTGACTGAATTAATACATTATTCTTCATTAGTATCTTAGGATTTTTAGTATCAGTTAAATTATTCATATTATCCCCCACATATTAAGTTCTTAAGTCAAAATATATCATGCCAAAATAAAAGTGTCAATTTTATCAATCTGACACTTTTACCGCTATCAAAGTGACACATTTTGTTATCAACTTGACATATTTGATTATCAATCTGACACTTTTAAATTATCAACTTGACACATTTGATTATCAAAGTGACACATTTCGTTATCAACTTGACACATTTAAGCAACTTAACACTAGTATTTTCAATGGTTTAGACCATACCTAAATACTATTAAATACTATAAATACTATTTATAAATACTAGTAAAGACTAGTAAAGGTCTTTTTCTTATCTAATCTAATCTATTCTATTTTTATAAGATAAATAAATATCCTTATAAAAAATTTACAAAATTAATAGTGTTATCAAAGTGTTATATTTAATGTTTTATAAAGCAAGATATTTATAATTATTAAATCGATGTTTAAATTTATCTAACAGTATCAAATAAACATATAAAAATACCTCGTAAATTAGCTTATAAGAACTTTAATTATTATTTTTGATATTTATATTAAAAGCAATTTTTTTTGCTCTTAAGGCTTTTATATTTACTTAATTTAACAAAGATAAAATTAAGTAAACAAGATATGTTATCTATGACGGCATATTGATATATAGAATAATGCCAAAAGTAGAAAAGTCAAATGAGGTTAAATTAAAAAATACATGGAATTTATTAATTAAAGTTTCATAAGAAACTTAAAAATAAAAAAGAGTGTATCTAATGAAATCCAGTGGTTTCAACATATATACTCTTTTTACTAATCGTAAAACCCATTCTCATTTTATCTATATTTCTCCATATATTCCTTCATTGCCATAGATAATAAATCTTGTTTACTATATCTTTGTTTTTCACAAAATTCTTGCCACTCCTTATATACAAACATATTAACCCTAAATGCCTTTGCTTTTGGCTTTAAATGTTTATCATCTATTAAATCTATAATTATTTGTTTTTTATCTGTATTGGAGTTTGTATTGGATGTTGTATTGGCTTTAAATTTTTCAACTAACATTTCAAAAATTTCTAGATTTTGTTCTAAAAAATTAATTGCCATTTGCTGAGAATCTTTAAGTATTGGACTTGTATTTTTATCCAATACAACTACATTATTATTACTTGTATTGGATATTGTATTGGCTTGTATATTAGGTACATACTGTCTTAATTTATTATCATATTTATATCCATTTGTTTTTATTTCTCTTTGGAGTGTCTTTTCACCAATTCCAATGTTTTGCCTAATTTTAGTAACAGTTTTACCTTCTCCTAACTTAGTATTTAGGTAATTGATTTTATCTTTAAAATTTAAATTTTGAAATTTCTCTTTTGTCATAATCTACCTCCGTTTCTGGATGTATTGTTTTTGTATTACACTTGTATATATACATAGTAGCATTTTTGTACTTTAAGGGCATCATAACTCCTTTATAATGTGTAATATTTTTAAACTTCAAATGTACAAAATAATTTTTAATACTCAAAAAAGCACAAGAAATTTCTTGTGCTTATACTTTTATATAAATTTGCTATATTATAATTTTATTTATCATCAATAAAGCGTCCTTCTTTAGGTTTTGCTATTTCATTAAAATTGTTAATTAAATACTTTAAATGTTTTTTTAGACTCTCATCTTCCATAGGTTGACCATGACCTGGTATAGCTAAACTTGGATTTAATTTTGCTATTTTTTCAACAGATTTTTTTGCTTCATCCCAATTTGTTGTTAAATACTTAGGAGGACCACTTATATCTTCTTTTTGAGTTATTACAGATATAATAGATTCTTGTTTTAATGTAGAAAATGCATCTGCGGCTATGATGATATTTCCCTCTTTTTTAAACAATGATATATGACCTTCACAATGACCAGGAGTATGTATATAAACCCACCCAGGCATAGGAGGAATACTACCATCAGATGGAAGTTCTATTGCTCTATTTCCTAAATCAATACTAGTATGAGGGAATGTAGGTGACATTTTAGCTACTAATCCTTCATCTACTTTAGGATCAGCTAAAGGATAATCTTTTTTACCTGTGACATAAGGTAATTCTAATTTATGAACGTAAACAGGAACATCCCAGTATTTTGATAACTTTTTAACAGAACCAACATGATCAAAATGTCCATGTGTAAGTATTATTGCCTCAGGCTTACTGTTTTCTCCAAATTTTTCTGCAGCACATTTTATTATAAATTCAGCAGAGTTTTCAAGACCTGTATCAACTAAAACCCATTTATCAGAATTATTTTCTAAATTACTAACTATGCAAGCATTAACTACTCTAAATTGTAAAACTAATATATCAGGTGTAACTTGAAGTGAAGATTCAGTCATTTCAGATAATGCTTCAATTATCTTATTTCCCATTAATTTAACCTCCAATTAAAATTTACCTTTAGTTAAATAAATCAATTTATATTAAATAATAATATTTAAAAATATTTCGTTATTAGTATTTCGCATAGAACTAAATTGTTACATGGTACATATTTCTTTATAATAAAATTTTGTATTTTTAAACTTGATTAAATATAGTCACAAATTAAAGAAGTTTAAATATTATATAAAGAATAAAAGTTTTATCGCTAAATTTTGAAGCAAACTTGTATGTATTATTTAAAATATGCCCTTACAAAAGTATTGATATATTAAACTTAATTTTTATGAATAAAATCAAATGGTTGATTTATTATTATTAAAATCATTTCAAAATTAATTAGCATATTTTATTTATACAAGTATAAAAAATATCATTATTTTAAATTCAATAAATTAAGGAGAATAGTCATGGATAATTTGAGAAATGTCAAACCAAATTGTGGTTGTGAATTAGCTAGACCATATATAAACAACCAAGTGTATACTAAATCATACAACTTAAAAACAGCATTAAAAAAGGGAACTTTATTTCCAGAACTAGACTTAGTAGAATCAAATCACTATAATGATTGGTTATATGCAAACCCTAAAAACAGAGTTAGAGCACAAAAAGGGGGTAAAAGATAGTTATGAAATCAAATAGAGTAGAACTTTTAGATAGAATCTTAGAATATCATTTTGCTTGTATAGAATTAAATTTATACCTAGATAACAATCCAGATGATCAAAATGCTTTAAGTTCATACAACACATATTGCAATAAATTTATTCAAGCGAAATGTTCTTATGAATCTAAATATGGACCATTAACTAATTTTGGTTATGCACCAAGTTCATGTCCTTGGCAATGGGTATGCGAGCCTTGGCCATGGGATAATGAGTTTTATGAATAAAGTTATACAAAATTAGAGTTAAATTGTTTATTTAATAGATTAAGGAGGATTAAATTAATATGTGGATTTACCAAAAAACATTAGAATACCCAGTTAACATAAAAAATGCAGATCCAAGAATGGCTAAGATTGTAATGACTCAATTAGGAGGACCTAATGGTGAACTGGCAGCTGCAATTAGATATCTTCAACAAAGATATACTATGCCAACAGGGAAATCTCGTGGACTTTTAACTGACATAGGTACAGAAGAGATGGCTCATGTTGAAATGATTTCTGCAATACTATATCAATTAATGAAAGATTGTACTCCAGAAGAGCTTAAGGCTGCTGGACTTGGTCCAAATTATGCAACTTTTGGGCATGGACTTCAACCAGTAGGATCTAATGGTGTAAACTTTACTACAGATTATATTAATGTGTTTGGTGATGCTGTAACTAATTTACATGAGGACATGGCTGCAGAGCAAAAAGCATTAGCAACTTATTATCAATTAATAAATTTAACTGATGATCCTGATTTAATAGATGTATTAAGATTTTTAGGTCAAAGAGAAGTAGTACACTATCAAAGATTCGGCGAAGCACTAATGGACGTTTATGAATTTACAGAGTGCAAAAAACAATTTTAATTTCTATAAAGAGTATTGATATTTTTATAGAAATTAATTTAATAAATTAAAACCATTTAAATATAAAGTATAGTAAATATCTTAGATAAGATAAAATTAAAACTTTAAATTTAAATATATATATATATATTTAAAAAGGGTAACTTAAACTAATTTAGGTTACTCTTTTTTTTTTAGGTTATCTTATAATAAATATATGCTAAAAAAATTATTTAATACTAAATAAATAGATAATTATTCATATTGTTAACTGTTTCAACTGAATCAAACATCTTGCTAATTATGTCCTCTAGTACCTCAGATACGGTCATATTATTTTCATATGAAAAAGACTTTACCTTATCTGCTACATCTTTTTTTAATTTTATACCTAACATAACTTTTTCTCCTTTTTGCTTTGGTTTATTTATTAAATCTAATACATTTATATTATTGTTTTTGCTCTCTATAAAATCTTGTCCAGTTGATTTTTCTTCTATTTTTTGCTTTATATTAAGTAATCCATTTTTTTGTTTAACATTGGATTTTCAATACTCATAGTCTTTCATCTCCTTTATTAAATAAGTATTTAATCTTTATTTAATTGTTTTTTAATATATTTTTTATATATATTTAATAACTATTAAATATATATTTTAGGTTATTATTCTTTTAAAAAATTTGTTTTTATAAATAAAATATCTTAATAAATTTTCTATAAATAAAATCATAAAAAATATTCATCAACTATATTTTAGGACTTAAAATCAATCCTTTAATACAATGAACTTAAATAAAGCAAATAAACCTTGTAGCTAGGTGCATTGCTTAAAAATACGCCTACAAATGGCTCAAAGGAGGAAATAAAATGTTAGACAAAAGATTAGTTGCCGAGGTAACAGAAACAAAAGATGCTTCTTCATTAAAAATAAGATTTGACTGTGGCTTAAATGATGAAGGAAAAACAATAGTAAAATCAAGAACATACTCAAATGTAAAACCAACAGCAACAGCTATTGATGTTTACAACGTGGCAGAAACATTAGAATCACTTCAACAACATACTATGTTGTCAGTAGTAAAACAAGATAACACAAACTTAAGTGCATAAAACCAATTAAAAAAGGAGGAGTAAAAAATGGGAGAAATAGAAGTAAAACTTTTAATGACATTCTCAACAAAAAGTGGTAGAAAAGTAAGTTTATATGTAACAGATCCAAGAGAAGATTTAACAGAATCAGAGATTAAATCTGCTATGGATGTTATAGTTTCTAAGAATATATTTGCACCTAATGGAGAAGATTTACAAGCTCCAGTAGAAGCAAAAGTTGTTCAAAC
>NZ_JADMRK010000016.1:0-26548 GCF_015560225.1 Romboutsia sp. BSD2780061687b_171204_C1
TACCTGGTTGATAGGTCGAAGGTGTAAGTGCAGTAATGTATTTAGCTTATCGATACTAATAGGTCGAGGACTTGACCTCATTTAAATGATGAATCTAAATGGTATACAGTTTTGAAAGTACTAATAAAATTTAATATGCGGGTGTAGCTCAATGGTAGAGTTCCGGCCTTCCAAGCCGGCTGTGAGGGTTCGATCCCCTTCACCCGCTCCAAATAAAGATTATGTGGTTATTATAGCAAAGAGGATACACCTGTTCCCATACCGAACACAGAAGTTAAGCTCTTTAGCGCTGATGGTACTTGGGGGGCGACCTCCTGGGAGAGTAAGACGTAGCCACGTAATCTTTTTTGTTGTATTTGAAATTATTCACATTTTAACTTCATTTTATATATAATAAAATAAAGTATATGGGGTGAGTATGTGAAAAATACATTTGACCTGGGAGAAAAACTATTTTTTAATACTTTAATTATATGTATAATATCATTTATATACTTTAAGATAATTGAGATTGAATCAAGTAACTTAATCATAGAAATTTTATTTGCATTATTCTTTTTTCTTATAAATTTTTATTATGGATATAAATATAGCTTGAAACTTAAAGAATCTTTAATAGTGGGATCAATGGGAGCAGGTTTAGGAATTTTTTTATCATTTTTTTCTTTATGTGCACATTTTTTAATAGAAGGTAGTAATAGCTCTATATTGTTTTCAGTATTATACTTATCTCCAATTCAGTCTATTTCAAATTATTTGAGTGGATACAACAGTATAGTAAATATATTTATAATTATAATTATAAATATATTTTTAGTTGTTATTGGTGGACAATTAAGAAATATTACAAATAAATTTTTAAATAATTTTAAATAGATTATATTTAAAAAATAAAAGAAGCGGCTATTTGGTTGCTTCTTTTATTTTTAGGATTAAAAAAATAGTATGTAGCTTTAAGTAAACATTTTAATGGAGGAATTAAAAATCTCTAATATGATATAATTAAAATACAAAATAGTTTAAAGAAAGGGTTTATATGAGGTACATATATAGAAATTTAAATAATAAAGATAAAGAGAGCAAAATAGTTAGTTTATATAATGAAATATTAAAAAAATGTAAAAATAAATCTTCGAAAATAATGATTCTAGTTCCTAATAATCTAACTAAATTAAAATATGAGAAGAAGATTAATATAGATTATTGTGAAAAACTAAATATAACATCATATACTAATTTTATTAAAGGAGAGCTCATAAAATTTTGGCCAATAGTGTTAGAAAATAATAATGAGATAAAAGAACATCACATAAGACCTAAATTTATAAATAATACTTTGACAGACTATATAATAGGGGAAAAGGTAAAAATTAAAAGAGAAAAAGAAGGATACTTTGAAGATATTATAAGTACTAATAAATCTATAACTTCAAGTATAAGTACTAATATAAATAAGGCTACATTAAGTAAATTAGAATTTGAGAATATAGGAGAAAAAATTTATTTGTCTAAGAAAAATAAAGATAATATAAATAAATTTTCTTATAGTGAAATGAACGAAATAATAATGGATTACACTAGCATGTTATTAAATAAAGGTATGTTAGATAATTCACTGAGTGTATATGTATATAATAAATATCTTTTAAAAAATGATTTATACAAAGAATATTTAAGAAAAAAAATAAAATATTTAATTGTAGAAAGTTTAGAAAGTGTATCTGTAGCAGAAATCGAATTTATAAAAGAGATACAAGAAAATGCTATAGATTCATATACATTTTTTAATGAAAAAAGAGATTTTTCAGTTTTTAATAATATAGATATTAAGTTTATAGAAGGATATATAGAAAATGAATATGAAGAAGAAAAGCTTAACAAAAAAGGAGAGGTTTCTATAGATGATATATGTTCTTTACCAGTAAGTGTTGAACTAAATGAATCTAGTCAGCTATATAGCGAGATGATAGAAGTAGTTTTAAAGAAAATTAAAGAGTTAATACTATCAGGAGTAAAAGCACAAGATATAGCTATAATTTCTCCTATAAACAATACAATATTAGACTTTCAAATGACTAATAAATTGAAAATTAATAATATCGATATATTTAGCACTAAAAAAGATAAAAAGTTAATAGATTATCCTTATGCTAATGCACTTATAGTGGCTCTTAGCATTTTTAATGGTAGCCAAAATTCCATAAGAGAAGAAGACTATATAAATTTTATAGAAACTATATTAGATGTCAATAAGATACAAGCATTAAAAATATATAAAAATAAGTATGAAGAAGAAAAATTTAAAGAAATATTAAATTATATAGAAGATAAAAGGAATGAGAAACTTAAAATAGGTGAGTTTCTAATTAAATTTTATATAGATAAAATGCTAAATCTTAAGTTTGGAAAAGAAAATATTCATATTTGTAAAAAGATAATATATGAATGTGAGACATTTACAGAAAACATAGAGTTATTGAATATAAATGAGGATAAAGAAAAGTTATTTATAAAAGCACTTAAAACTACAATAAATGACTATTATCAATCTTCAGAATTAGAAGATTTGAGTAATATAGATAAAGTATTATTAACCACTCCATATACATATATATCATCAAGAGTAAATAGACCAATACATATATGGCTAGATGTAGGTAGCAATGGGTGGAATATGAAGATAGAAAAGGATATAAGTAATTTGATAGTTCTTAGAAAATCTTTTGAAGAAGGTAGAATATATACAGATAAAATGGAAGAAGATTATAAGAAGTATTATTTATACAATACTATATATAATTTACTAATTAATACTAAAGAAGTATATGCATATAAAAGTGAATACACAGTAAATGGGTATATACAAGAAAGTATATTATATAGCATACTACTTAAGATGTTAGATAAGGGGGAAAACTCTTATGAATAATATAAATTATAGACAAGATCAATTACCAATAATAGCCTATGAAGGTGGAACTATGGCGGTACCAGCAGTACCAGGAGCCGGAAAAACTTTTATAGTTACCAATTTAGTAGCAAAGTTACTAAGTGAAAAAAAACATGATAAATCTAAAATACTAATATTAACTTATATGAATAGTGCAGTAAATAACTTCAAAGGAAGAATAAAAGCAATATTAAAAGAGAATGACATAAAAGAAGAAAATTCTTATGAAGTTATGACAATACATAGTTTAGCTGTAAAAATAATAAAAGAAAAACCAGAAGTAGTTATGTTGAGTGAAGAATTTAACATAGCAGATGATTTACAAAAAACTATAATACTAAATGAATGCATAAATAATTTTAAGATAAATGGTGGGGAAAGGGCATTTAGATGGTTCCTAAAAGAGCAAAAGGATGATAAATGGAATGATATAATGCTTGAAGCTTGGGAGAGAGGATTTTTTGACTTAGTAGTAAATGCAATAAGTGACTTAAAATATAAGGAATTATCACCACAAGAGCTAGAGGGGATATTATCTAATGGGCATAGAGGAATATTAAAATTAATACTTCCTATATATAAAGAATATGATAAAAAATTAAAACAAAATGGCCTACTTGATTATGATGATATATTAATTCTTGCATATAAAGCATTAAATTTTGATGAGAATTTAAGAATAAAATTTCAGAATAGATATAAGTACATATTTGAAGATGAATGCCAAGATTCCAATGAGATACAGGGTAAAATTATAAAAATGATATGTAGAGATAATGAAAATTTAGTTAGAGTTGGGGATATAAACCAAAGTATAACTGGAACTTTTTCATCATCAGACCCTAAATTCTTTAAGGAGTTTATATCTCAGGCAGATAGTTGCTATAGAATGGACATGTCTAATAGAAGTTCAAAGGATATATTAGATTTAGCAAATAAACTAGTAAAGTATGTAACAAAGGAATTTAGGCAAGAGGAATGTAGAGATGCTTTAGAGGATATGGAAATAAAAACTGTTCCAAGTGGTATGGGATATAAGGAAAATCCTAAACCAGATATATACAGTATAAATGTTAAAAAATATGAGACATGGAATGATGAGTTGACAAAAACCGTAGCATACACAAAAGGAATAAAAAGAAAGTATCCGGATAAAAGTATAGGAATATTGGTACCTTTTAATGATCATATAACGCAAATTGCTAAGATTCTGATTGATGAAAATATGGAGTTTGAAGAGTTAGGACCTAATTCTCTAAATAAAAGAAAGATCATAAACAAACTGTCATATATAATAGACTTTATAATAAATTGTGATGATATAAATAAACTAATAAATGCCTTAGATAAAGTATTTGTAAAAACAGATAATGAAAAAGGGAAGGAAGATTTACTAGATGTATTAAAAAAATATAGCACAGAAGAGATAATATACAATGAAGAAATAACAAATAATATAATAATAGATACAAATACAGAGTTATACCAAACATTTATACAAGGAATAAATATTCTTAAAAGTATATTAGAATATCCTATAACAAGATTAGATGTGCTTTTATTATTTATAGGGGATGAACTTAATTTAGGGAAAGAAGATAGAGCAATAATAGATTATCTGGCATTTTATATAAAATTTTTAAGCTTAGATAACCCAGATATAAGTTTAATAGATGTATATAACCTTTTAATAGATAGTAAAAATAAGGTATTTAATCATATAATAGAAGTGGTATATGAAATGAATGGATATGAGCCACAACCAGGAAGTATAACTATATGTAACTATCATAAATCAAAAGGTTTAGAGTGGGATTGTGTTTTTATGTTAGGGCTTACAGAGTTTAATTTCCCTGATAATACAAATCAAAAGTTTCAAAGTGATAAATGGTATTTAAAAGATAAGTACAAAAACCCAGTGGCTATTGTAAAAAGTGAAATTGAATGTATATTAACTGGTGATATACCTACTAATTATATATATAAGAGTAAAATAGATTTAATAAATGAAAAGATAAGACTATTATATGTTGGAATTACTAGAGCTAAAGAAATGTTAATATTATCAACAAGTCTTTATAAAGATAAGAATGATGTAGGAAAAAGAAATAAAGAACAAAAGCCTTCTTTATATATAAATGAACTTGAGAAGTATATAAATATGAGAAAAAAGGAGGTAAATATAAATGAATAGTTGTCTAAAAAACTTTAGATACAGCCAAAATTCTATAAATACGTATAAATCATGTCCATTAAAATTTAAGTATAAGTACATTGATAGAATTAATTGGAAATACGATGATATAGAACATAGAGAGTACTACGAAAGTTTGAAAACAGGTACAGATTTTCACTTATTATGTGAAAGATATTTTAGTAATATACCTTTAGGAATAAATTCTAGTACCAATACAGATTTTCAAAGATGGATGGATAAAGTAAAAAAACTAGTTCCAATCAAGGAAGATTATTTATACTTACCAGAGTATGAAGTAATGTTTAATTTAGATGGAAATATAATACAAGCTAAGTATGATTTAATAATAATCAAAGATAATAAAATTGAAATATGGGATTGGAAAACAGAAAATAAAAAATTTAATTATAAAAATGTAGAAAGTAGAATACAAACTATTGTATATATGCTTTTAGCAAAAGAAGTAATTCCCAATTTATTAGATAAAGATATAGATACACAAAATATAAGTATGAAATACTATCAACCAGAGTTTGATGATAATTGTGTATCTATATCTTATAATAATGAAAAACATAAACAAAATAAAAATAAGGTGTTATCATATATAGATTATATAAAAAACACCAACTATAACAAAGAAGACAAAGAATATAAATATGAGTTAGTAAAAAACAAAAAACACTGCAAATACTGTGAATTTAATAAATTATGTAATAATGAGGAAGTAGACAGAAGTGTTTTTGAGGAGGATATTTATGAGTGTTAAGTTTGTATTAGGTAGAGGCGGAAGTGGTAAATCGACCTATATACTAGATGAGATAAAAAATAGAGTTAAAGATAATGAAATAACACCTGTAATACTTTTAGTTCCAGAACAATATACATTTGAAATGGAAAAAAGAATGAGTAAGCTCTTCTTAGGAGAAGAAAAAGACAAGTTTTTAAGGTCTAGGGTATTAAGTTTTAAAACTATGAGTAGCATAGTTTTTTCTTACGTTGGAGGATTAACTGATGTTAACATAAATTCTAGTGGCAATGCTATGATGACTTATAAAGCAATAGAAAGTGTAAGTAAAGAATTAAATATATTTTCTAAATCATCATCTCAATCAGGATTTGTAAGTTCTATAAGTGAGATAATATCTGAGTTAAAACAGTATAACATAAGTTATGAGATGTTAGAAAATATATCTGGCGAAGTAGAAAGTGAAACTTTAAGTTTAAAATTAAAAGATATAAGTAGGATATATAAAGAATTCGAAGAAAAACTACATGAAAATTATATAGACACTCAAGACATGCTAAAATCATTAGCAGAAAAATTACCAGTATGTGATTATTTTAAGGATGCATATATTTATATAGATGAATTTACTGGATTTACACCTAATCAGTATAGGGTATTAAGTAGTTTATTTAAGCAGGCTAAGGAAGTATGTATATCTTTAACAGTGGATAACCCAGGTAATATTTCATACAATAAAACAGATGCTTTTTCTAGAACAAAGTTTACATATCAAAAGCTAATAAAATTATGTAACGAAGAGGGAGTAAAGTTGCTTCCTGATATAAAGCTAAATAATAATATTATACCAAGACTTAAAGATAGCAAAGAACTTCAGCACTTAGAAAGGTACTATAACTCGTATCCATATAAAGTGTATGAAGAGTCAACTAATAATATAAAGATAAAAGAATTTAGCAACTTATACTCTGAAGTTGAAGAAATAGCAAAGGAAATAGTACATTTAGTTAGAGATAAAGGGGTTAGATATAGAGATATAACTATAGCTACAAGAGACTTAAATAAATATGACTTTTTAGTAAGCTCTGTATTTAATGAATATAAAATACCTAATTTTATAGATAAAAAAAGAGAAGCTAAAACAAATCCAATAATAGTACTTATAATATCTATATTAGAAATGAAAAGTAAAAGATATAATTATGAGACTATGTTTAGATACTTAAAAAGTGGACTTGTAGGGATATCTAACGAAGAAATTAGTATGTTAGAAAATTATGTATTAGCAAATGGTATAAAAGGTAAAAAATGGTTTGAGGATAAATGGGAGTATAGAATAAATCACAATATTTCTTCAGAAGAAAAAGAAGAGGAAATAGAAATACGAGAAAAGGTTAATGAAATAAAGGAAAGAGTCTTAACTCCAATAATACATCTACAAGATAAATTAAAAGGTAAGAATAATGCAAAAGACATATGTAAGTATATATATGAATTCTTGTTAGAAATAAATATGCCAACAACTATAGAAAATTTAATAATGAAATTTAAAGGTAAAGGAGAATTAGATATAGCTAATCAATATTCTCAGGTTTGGAACATAGTTGTAGATATATTTGACCAAATTGTTGAGATAATGGGAGATGAAAAAATATCTTTAGATAAATTTATAAAATTAATAAGTCTAGGATTTGATGAATATGAACTTGGATTAGTTCCTCCAAGTATAGATCAAGTACTTGTAAGTAGTGTGGATAAAATGAAAAATCCAAATACAAAGTATCTATATTTAATAGGGACTACAGATGGTACATTCCCATTAATAGCAAAGGATAATGGGCTTTTAAATGATAGTGACAGAGAAAACTTAGGGCAAAAAGGTGTAGAGGTTGATATAGATAGTAAAACTAAAACATTTGAAGAACAATTTTTAGTTTATAAAGCACTTACATCAAGTAGCCAAAATCTAATAGTTACCTATCCTATAGCAGACCATGAAGGAAAAACTATAAGGCCATCAGTAATAGTATCAAGACTTAAAAAGCTATTTCCTAATATAGATAGCAAAAGTTACTTATTGGAAGAAGAAGCTAAAACAGATGAAGATATCTTAAATAGAATAACTGTAAAATCTCCAACTTTTAATGAACTTATAAAAGAGATAAAAGAGTTTGACGATGGAAAAGATATAAATAATTTATGGTTAGATGTATATAGATACTATGCAAGTGATAGTGAATACAAAAATATAACTAATAAGGTTATAAGTGGACTTACATATACTAATCAAGTTCAAAAAGTAGAAGAAGAAAAAATAAGAACACTATATGATAAAAATTTAAGTGTATCTAGGTTAGAAAAGTATGCAGAGTGTCCATTTGCTTACTTTATACAGTATGGTCTTAAAGCTAAAGAAAGAAAAGAATATTCTTTTACAGCACCAGATTTAGGGAATTTTATACATAAAATATTAGATAATTTTTCTAAGCAGTTAGTAAAAGATAATTTACATTGGGCAGATATAGATATAAATTATATAACAGAAAAAGTAGAAAAAATAGTTGAAGAAATAGTAGGTAAGATACCTGGATACATATTAGAGAGTTCTCAAAGATATAAGTATCTTACTCTTAGATTACAAAATATGCTTATATCGGCTATAAGTATAATAAGTGAACAAATAAAAATTGGTTCATTTGAGCCTACAGATTATGAAGTGAATTTTGGAACTAAAGGTAAGTATCCACCTATAAAAATAATTTTACAAAATGGAGAAGAAATAAAACTAAGAGGACAAATAGATAGAATAGATGAATTTGAGAACGAAGAAGGTAAATATATACGAATAGTTGATTACAAATCTGGTAAAAAGGATTTAAGCTTAACAGATGTATATTATGGGCTTCAATTACAACTATTAGTTTATCTAGATGCAATATTAGAAAGTGGGAAATCTAAGGGACAGAATATAAATCCAGCAGCGATTCTTTATTCCAGAATAGATGACCCAATAGCAAAATTTGATGAAGATAAAGAAGAAGAAACTATAAGAGAAGAAATACTTAAAGAGTTAAAAATGCAAGGTTTACTTATAAAAGATTCTAATATAATCAAAGAAATGGATAAGACACTAGCAAATGGAGAAAGAACAACATCTTTAGTTATACCTGCAAACTTTAACAAAGATGGTACTTTAGGTAGATATACAAAAGGTGTTACTAATGAAGAATTTGAGGTTATTAGAAAATATGTAAAGGACTTGATAAAATATTTATGCGAAGATATGTTAAGTGGAAATATAAGTATATCTCCATATAAACATAAAGATAGAAATTCTTGCATATACTGCAATTACTCAGCTATTTGCCAGTTTGATACAACATTAAAAGATAATAAATATAAAATAATAAACAAAAAGAGTAATGACGAGATAATAAACACAATGAGAGGAGGAGTTAAGTAATGAGTTCTCCTAAATGGACAAAAGAGCAACAAGCAGTTATAGATAGTAGAGATTGTAATTTATTAGTAGCAGCAGCAGCAGGTTCGGGAAAAACTGCTGTACTAGTTGAACGTATAATTCAAATGATAACTGATAAAGAAAATCCTATAGATATAGATAAGTTACTAGTAGTTACGTTTACTAATGCAGCTGCATCTGAGATGAGAGAGAGAATAGGTGATGCGATAGGTAAGGCATTAGACAAAGATCCAGAAAATAAGCATTTACAAAATCAGTTAGTGCTTTTAAATAAAGCTAGTATAACAACAATACATTCATTCTGTTTAGAAGTTATAAAGTCTAACTTCCATAAAATAAACTTAGACCCTAACTTTAGGATAGGTGACACAACAGAGTGTGCACTATTAAAGCAAGAGGCCATAGAAGAAGTATTCGAACGACTTTATATAGATAGAGATGAAGGATTTTTAAATTTAGTAGAAAGTTATGCAGAGAGAAGAGGAGATAATAATCTTCAAAATATAATACTAGGTGTATATAACTTTGCCATGGCATCACCAGATCCTAAAGAGTGGTTAGAATTTTCAGCAGAACAATTTAATATAGATGGTGAATTTGATTTCTCAACATCTATATGGGCAAAAGCTATACTAGATACAGTAAAGATAGAGATAAGTGGTATGGAAACTAGTATGAAAAAGGCCTTAGAAGAGTTAGAAGGTATTGTTGAGTTAGAAACATACACAGAAAAATTTAAAACAGATTACAGTAGTATAAAAAGAATATTAGATGCTTGCAACTTATCATGGGATGAAGCTTATAGTAGCATATCAAATATAAAATTTGAAAACTACGTAAAAGGTGTGAAAAGGCTTGGAAAAGATACCCCAAGTTATATAAAAGATATAAAAAGTAAGGCTGATGATATAAGAAAAAAAGTTAAAAAGTCAGTAGAAAGCATAAAAGATTCAACCTTTAATAGAGAAAAAGAAGACATAAATTATGAGATAAAGTACATTTATAAAGTAGCAAAATCTATATCAGATATAGTCATACAATTTGAAGATGCTTATGACAATAAAAAAAGAGAAAAGGGAATAATAGACTTTAATGATATAGAACATTTTGCGTTAAATATATTAGTTCAAAAAGATGATAAAGGTGAAAATATACCTTCAGATATAGCACTTTCCTATAGGGAAAAGTTCTATGAAATATTTATAGATGAATACCAAGATAGTAACTTTGTGCAAGAGGTACTTCTTTCAAATATAGCAAAAATTAAAACCCCAAATAGATTTATGGTTGGGGATGTAAAACAAAGTATATATAGATTTAGACAAGCAAAACCAGAAATATTCTTACAAAAGTATGCTGACTATGATACAGAAAAAGGTTCACTATATAGAAAAATAATGCTTTATAAAAACTTTAGAAGTAGGGAAGAAGTTGTAGATAGTGCAAATTATATATTTGAGAATGTAATGAGCGAAAATATAGGTGAAATAAATTATACAGAAGAAGAACGATTAAACTTAGGTGCTATATTTAAAGAAAATACTAATGAAGATGTAGTAGTAGGAGGTCCTACAGAAATACATTTAATGGAGAAAGCATCTAGAAAGGATGATTCTGAGACTAAAGAAAATGAAAGTTCAGAAGAAGAGGAAGAAATAGATAATATACAACTTGAGGCTAGAATGGTTGGAAATATAATAAAAGGCTTAATGTCACCAAATGAAGAGGGAAAAATTCAAATGGTTTATGACAAAAAGCTAGATGATTATAGGCCTGTACAGTTTAAAGATATAGTTATCTTACTAAGAGCTACATCAGCTTGGGCTCCAGTATTTGCAGATGAACTTATGAATATGGATATACCAACTTATGCAGATATAGGGGTAGGGTATTTTGACACTATAGAAATAAAAACTATAATGAGTTTACTTCAAATTATTGATAATCCTATGCAAGATATACCTCTGCTTGCAGTGCTAAAATCACCTATATGTGGATTTACACCAGAAGAACTTATAGACATAAGAGTAGAAGAACATAATAAAAGTTTTTATGAAGCTTTAGAGGAATATAGTAATCATGAAGATGAAAAGGCATTAAAGTGTATTGAATTTATAGAAAAACTAAAAGACTATAAGGAAAAATCCCTATATATGAGCACAGACGAATTTTTATGGTATCTGTACACTAACACAGGATATTATGCATACGTAGGTGCTTTACCTGGAGGATCTCAAAGACAAGCAAACTTAAAGATATTATTTGAAAGGGCAAAGCAATTTGAAGAAACAAGTTTTAAAGGTATATTTAGTTTTATAAATTTTGTAGCTAAGCTTAAAAAATCAAATACTGATATGGGAAGTGCTAAAACTCTTGGGGAAAATGCAGACGTTGTAAGAATAATGAGTATACATAAAAGTAAGGGGCTAGAGTTCCCTGTTGTAATATGTTCTGGTATGGGGAAAAACTTCAATACTCAAGATTTTAAAAATGATATATTATATCATCATGAACTAGGATACGGTCCTCAAATAGTAGATTATGAAAGAAAAATATCTTATCCAAGTATAGCTAAAGAGGCATTAAAAAGTAAAATTAATGTAGAAAATTTATCTGAGGAAATGAGGGTACTTTACGTAGCATTTACAAGACCTAAAGAAAAGCTTATAATAACAGGTTCAACGAGAAACATTGAGAAATCTTTACAAACATGGGCAAATGGAGTAGAGGGAAATAAAGCAATATCACAGTATAAGGTACTAAAAGGTAAAAGTTACTTAGATTGGATAATGCCATCAGTATTAAAGCATAAAGATTTAGAAGAATTAAGAGACTTTGCTAATATAGATATAGAATATATAGACAATCATAATTCAAAGTGGGTATCTAATATATGGTATAAAGAAGATGTCACTTTAACTCAAAATGAAGAAGAGGAAGAAAAGAGCATAAGAGAGATAATAGACAGTCTAGATGTAGAAAATCCTGATACAGAGTATTTTAGTATAATAAAAGAAAAATTAGATTTTAAATATCCCTATGAAGCATGTGTAACAAAACCTGCGAGTATATCTGTAACTGAAATCAAAAAAATACAAAATACTCATGAAGAAGATTTTTCTCAAGAAGTATTTAGTAATCAAATAACTCTCAAAAAACCTATATTTATGCAAGAGGAAGAAGATATAGAAAAGATAACTGGTGCAGAGAGGGGTACTATAGTTCATTTAGTTATGCAGATAATAGACTTTAATAAGATATATACTATTGATGATATAAAAGAGCAAATAAGTAGGTTTATTAAAAAGGGAATAATAACTGAAAAGCAGTCTAGAGTAGTTAATCCATTTAAGATATATAAATTCTTTAAATCTCATATAGGACAAAGAATGTTAAAGTCATCATTTATTAAAAGAGAACAGGCCATATATGCTCAAATCAAACTTAAAGATGTGTATATATATGAAGATTTAGCAACTGAAGGAAATGTACAAGACTTTGATGAAGAAAGCATAATGCTAAGGGGTATAATTGATGCATACTTTGAAGAAGATGATAAGATTGTTATGGTTGACTATAAAACTGATTTTGTAAATGACGAAAATAAAAATGAAGTAATAAGTAGGTACAAAAAACAATTAGATTTATATTCTGAAGTGGTAGAAAAATTAACAGGAAAAGAAGTCAAAGAGAGGTACATATATCTATTCGGAATAGATGAAGATGTTAGTATATAAATAAAAACTTAATATAATTAAACTTTAAATATAAAAAATGAAGGTACTAAGCTAAGTATCTTCATTTTTTATATTTATAACTAGTGATAATAAAAGAATAATTAACATAGTATGAAAATAAGCGAGTGAAATTTTCATAAGGAAGTGATACTTTGAGCTTGTTAAGACCAACTTATGTACAGATAAATCTAGATAATATAAAACATAATTTGCAGGAAATAAAAAAATATACCAAAAATAGTACTAAAATAGGCGCAGTATTAAAGTCAAATGCATATGGGCATGGTTCTATAGAAATAGCTAAACTATTATGTAGAGAAGGTATTGATTACCTATGTGTAGCAACACTTAGTGAAGCTCTAGAATTTAGAAGAGAAAACATTAAATCTCCTATTTTAGTTATGGGATATATTCCAAATGAACATATAGAATTAGCAGTTGAAAATAATATAACTATAACTGTAATTAAAGAAGAACAAGGAAAAATTATAAACAACATATGTAGTAAAATAAACAAAATAGGAAAAGTTCATATAAAGTTAGATACAGGATTTAATAGATTAGGACTTAAGGTAAATCAAAATACATTTCAAGAAATATATAGTTTATTATTATTAAAGAATTTATATATTGAGGGTATTTTTTCACATCTAGCACTTAGAGATGAAAAATCAGATTATATTCAATTTAATATATTTAAAAAGACTATAAATGAATTAGAAAAAATTAAGACGATACCTATAAAGCATATTTGTGATAGTATAGGGTTTGTTTCATATAAGGATTTTCATATGGATATGGTGAGGATAGGTGCAAGTATATATGGATACAACAATAGAGACTCTTCCTTACAGCTAAAGCCTGCTATAACATTCAAGTCAAAGATAATTCAGGTTAAAGAGGTTAGAGGTGGTGAGGCTATAGGATATGATTATTCGTATGTAGCAAATAAAAATATTAAAATAGGAATTATACCTTGTGGATATGGAGATGGGATACCAAGAAGTTTATCAAATAAAGGGTATGTAGATATAAATAATAAAAGATGTAACATAATAGGTAAAATATGTATGGATCACCTTGTAATAGACATTAGTTATTTAGATAAATGTGATTACGATGCAGATGTAGTATTTTATGGAGAAAATGGTCCTACACTTTTAGAAATAGCAAATTTGATAGATACAAATAGAAATGAATTATTAAGCTTAATATCTAGAAGGGTAGATAGAGTATATATTGAGAATGGAGAAATTAAAAAAATTTTAAACTATATATACTAAGGGGGAAAATTATGATATTTCCAGAAAAACTAAAAAAAGGAGATACAATTGGAGTTATAGCACCAGCAAGTCCATCTAAATCTAAAACAAAAAAATTACTAACTTATGAATTAGAAAAAATAGAGCAAGAATTAAATAAATTAGGGTATAAAGTCAAATTTGGAAAGACTTGTTATCTAAGATATAAGGGGTATTTAGCAGGTGAAGATGAGTTTAGAGTAAAGGACATAGAAAATATGTTTTTAGATAAAGACGTAAATGGTATACTTTGTCTAAGAGGTGGATATGGAACACTTAGAATAATTGATAAAATAAACTACAACATTATAAAAGAGAATCCTAAGGTATTTATAGGGTATTCTGATATAACAGCACTTCATATAGCCTTTAATCAAATAGCGAACTTAGTTACCTACCATGGAATTATGGGATTAAATTTTTTACACTATGATAAATATACTTTTGATTCATTCTCAAATATATTATCAATGGAAGATGAAATTATTATAAAAAACCCAGAAGACGAAGAATTACATACTTTAGTACAAGGAAAAGCTAATGGGATTACAGTAGGAGGAAATCTAGCTGTAATAATTAGCACCCTTGGAACAAGATATGAAATTGATACAAAAAATAAAATTTTATTTATTGAAGAAATAGGAGAAAATATATATAAGATAGATAGAATGCTTACACAATTAGAACTTAGCAATAAGTTAAATGACTGTTGTGGGATAATATTTGGAGACTTTAAAAAGTGTAGAAAAGATAATGAAGATGATTATGATTTATATGAATTATTATTTGAAAAGATTAAAAAATATAATAAACCATGCTTATGTAATCTAAAGGTAGGTCATTGTACATCATCAAATAGTATTTTACTAGGGGGAAATTGCTACTTAGATGCTACCAATAAATCTATAAAATTTGTAAAATAATAATATCTATTAATAAAAATAACATAAAAGGAAGATGTTTAGACATCTTCCTTTTATGTTATAATCAAACTATTAAAATATATAAGTAAATCATATTATTTAGGAGGATAAAATGAGATTTATTCATACATCAGATTGGCATCTAGGAAAAAGCTTAGAAGGTCACTCAAGATTGGAAGAACAAACCAAATTCTGTGAAGAATTTATACAGATAGTGGATGATAATAATATAGATATGGTTATAATAGCAGGAGATATATATGACACATCAAATCCACCTGCACAAGCTGAAAAATTATTCTATAAAACAATATCAAGATTATCAGACAATGGGAAAAGATGTGTATTAATAATAAGCGGTAATCATGATAATCCAGAAAGACTACAAGCATCAAGCCCTCTTGCACATGAGCAGGGGATAATAATACTTGGAAATCCTCTAAGTAAAACAGAAGTATCTAAGTATAAAAACTTTGAGATATTAGAAGCGAAAGAGGGATGTATAAAACTTAATATAAATAATGAGAGGGTTGTTGTTATAACGCTGCCATATCCAAGTGAAAAGAGGCTTAATGAAGTAATACTTCAAAATGATGAAGATAAAGAAAGACAAATAACATATTCTCGAAGAATTGGTGAGTTATTTAAAGAATTAGAAGAAAACTTTGAAGATGATTCAATAAATTTAGCAGTATCTCACCTTTTTGTTGTCGGTGGAGAAGAAACAGAATCTGAAAGACCAATACAACTTGGAGGAAGTTTATTAGTAGAGAAAAAAGACTTACCTCAAAAGGCTGATTATATAGCTTTAGGGCATTTACATAAAATGCAAAAATCTTCACAAAGGTTAAATGCATACTACTCAGGATCTCCTATACAATATAGCAAAGATGAAAGATCATATACTAAAGGATGCTATATAGTTGATATAAATAAAGACAAAGAAATAACAGTAGAAAAAAAATACTTTAAAAACTATAAACCTATAGAGGTATTTAAATGCAATGGAATCGAAGATGCATTAGAAGTGTGCGAAAAAAATAAAGACAGAGATATATGGTCTTATTTTGAAATAAAAACAGATGAAGTTATATCACAGTCTAACATAAAAAAAATGAAAGATACATTAAAAGATATAATAGAAATAAAACCAATAATAGCATCAAAAGAATATAATGAAGAAATAGACGTAAAAGAAAAATCTATGGGAGAATTATTCAAGGAATTCTATGAATTTAGTAGAGGAGTAGAACCTAAAGGAGAGCTTATGGATTTATTCTTAGATATAATAAATGAAGAAGGTGAAGCTAAAGATGAGACCTATTAGATTAGAGTTAAGTGGTTTAAATAGTTATATAGATAAATCAGTTATAGATTTTGAAAAACTAACTGATAGAGGTTTATTTGGGATTTTTGGTAAAACTGGAAGTGGTAAGTCAACTATATTAGATGCAATGACAATAGCTATGTATGGAAGTATACCTAGAAATACTAAAGAATTTATAAATAGTAGCTGCGATAAAGCAATAATATCTTATGAATTTGAAATCGGAAGTAAAAACGCAAAGAGAAGGTATAAAGTAGATAGAACTATAGTTAGAACTAATACAGGTACTAAAACTTCATATGCAAGATTAATAGAGATGTATGAGGATGAAAGTGAAAAAGTATTAGCAGACAAAGTTGGAGAAGTAAATAATAAAATCGCTGAAATTGTAGGATTAACAGCTAATGATTTTATGAGATCAGTAGTACTTCCACAAGGTAAGTTTAATGATTTCTTAAAGCTAGCAGGTGCGGATAGAAGGGACATGCTAGAGAGAATATTTAATCTTGAAAAATACGGAAGAGGATTAATAGATAAAGTTAAGAAAAGAAAAAACGTACAACAACAAGCTTTAAGAGATATAAATTCTAAGCTAAGTCAATATGATACTGTAAGTGAAGAAGTATATAATCAAGTACAAAAAGAGTTAGAAGAATTAAGATCATTAGAAATTAGTAAAAATAAAGATTTTGAAATAAACCAAAATAAATATAAAGAAGTTGAAGAAATATATGAAAAACAAGTAAAGTTAGAAAACTACAAGAAAAGAAAGCATGAATTAGATTTAAAGCAAGAAGATATATCAAAAAAAGGAAGACAACTTGAAGATGCATTAAATGCAGATAAGATTAATCCGTACATAAATGCTGTATTGGAGCTTGAGAAAAGGGTTAATGAAGATAGCCTAGAAAGTCAAAATTTAGAAAAGAAACTAGAATTGTTAAATAAAGAACTACTTATAACTAAAGCAAATTATGAGGAAGCATATAAAAATAAAAATGAAAATATGCCAAGACTATCTGAAGATAGAATCAAACTTCAAAATGCAATAGAATTAGAAGCGGAGTTAGTTGGTTTAGATTCTGAATTAAAAGATATAAAAGGCAAGGGTATAGGTTTAAATCAAGAAAAAGAGATACTTATAAAACTAAAAGAGGATTTAGAAAGCAAGAAAGAGATAGTAATAAATAACTTAAAAAGCTTAGAAGAGAAAATAAGTGAAATAAAGATAAGTGCTGATCTAAAACAGAAAATATTTTTAGCCTATGAGTATGAAAAAGAATATAATAAGCTTTCAGAAAGTAAGACTGTTAAAAATAATAGATTGAATGAAATAAATAAAAATCTAGATGAGATAAACTTAAAGTTAAGATATATTCAGAGGGATAAAGATTCTGTATTGAAAAAACTAACTGAATTAGAAGAACATTATGAAATTTTAATTAAAAAATCTCCAGGAACTAATGAAGAGATAGTTAATAAGACTGAATATATAGCAAACTTAAGAGTAAAGGCAGAATCTATAAAAGAAAATGAAATTAAAAAAGAAGATTTACATAATAACTTAAATAAAATACTAGAAAATAGACATCAGGTAGAAAGAGAATTACATACTTTAAATGATAAATTAGAGGTTAATCATACAAATATAACTTATCTAGAGAAAGAATTAGAAAAGCTAAAGTATTTAAATTTAGCAACAGAACTTAGAAAAGAATTAAAGGAAAATTCTCCATGTCCAGTATGTGGATCTAGAAATCATGAGCATGTAGATGATACAAACTATAATGAAAATATAGAGTTTACTAAGTCAAAAATAGAAAAATTAAAAGAAGATGAGTCTAATATAAAAGTAAAAATTGAAGAACTCAACAGAAAAAATAGCGAGTGTATATCAGTAGAAAAAATAATATTAAAGGAATTAGAAGAGGTAAAATCTAAAATAGGAGACTTAAGTTCTAATGAACTAATAAAGAAGGTAGAAGAAGAGTCTAAAAGGCTAGACATATTAAAAGTTAATCTACAAAATTGGAATAAGGATAAAGAGGAAAATGAAAGTAGTATAAATAAGGCTAGAGAAGAAAAAAACAAAATTGAAAAAGATGAACTAATACTACAAGAGAGTATAAACTCTTATAAGAAAAATATAATCGAATTAAAAGAAGAACTAGCAGCAGTTGAAGAAAACTATAAAACAACAAAAGAAAACTATTTAACACTAAAAGCAATAACTAAAATACAAGATTTAGAAGTGAAAGTAGAAGAGATAAATAATAATGAAAAAGCATTAGAAGATTTAAATAATGAATACTTAAAAATATCTAAGTCAAAAGAAGCAATGGAAAAAGATATAGTAAATTATCAAAATAACCTACATAAAATAGAGTTAGATTTAATTCAAGCTAGAGAAATTTATTCTGAAAAGAAAAAAGTGAGAGATGGAAAATACAATGAAATAATAGCAACAACAAAAGGTGAATCTCCAAAATTATTGTTAGAGAATCTAGAAAATAATATAAATAAGCTTATATCTCAAGAGGAAATGATAAAGGATAAATTAGAAGCTCAAAGGTTGGAATTTGAAAAAACTACATCTGACAAATCAAATATAGATGGAAGATTAAAGATAGCAAAAGAACAGTATAAAATACAAACAGATACTTTAAATAAATCATTAGATGAGTATAAATTTGAAAGTATATATGCTGTAAAAAGATCATTATTAGATAAAGAATACTTAAGAAAACTACATGATGAGATAACACAATATGAAGAAGAGCAAAAAGTATTAGGTATAAAGATAAATGATCTAGTTAAATCAATAGGTGATAGAAGAATAAATGAAAAGGACTTTAATGAATTAAAAGATAGTATTGATAACTTAAAAATAGAAATTAGTAGGATATCCCAAGATATAGGATCAAAGCAAACTATACTAAGTACCCTAAAAGAATCTTTAGACAAGATAAAAGATTTAAATAAAGAGTTAAAGGCAGTTCAACATAAAGTGGATTTATTAGATGATCTAGATAAGATTGTTCAAGGAAATAGATTTGTTGAGTATGTTGCTACTAATCAATTAAAATATATAGCACTTGAAGCATCTAATAGATTAGAGTCTATAACTAAGGGGAGATATGCATTAGAAATAGATTCAACATTAAACTTTGTAATGAGAGACAACTTTAATGGTGGTCAAAGAAGAAGTGTAGATACTTTATCTGGAGGAGAAACATTCTTAACATCACTATCATTAGCATTAGCATTATCATCTCAGATACAATTAAAGGGAAGTGCTCCCCTTGAATTTTTCTTCTTAGATGAAGGATTTGGATCTTTAGATAGTGAACTACTAGAAACTGTTATAGAATCACTGGAAAGACTACATCATGATAAACTTAGTGTTGGAATTATAACTCACGTTGAAGAGTTAAAAAATAGAGTTCCAATTAAGTTAATAGTATCTCCTAGTGAAGTTGGACAAGGATCTAAAGTAAAAATAGAATATAGTTAAAAAAAATTGGTGACTACATGGGGAGTATGTAGTCACCATATAAATATATATACTTATTAGGGGGAGAGATATATAATTTCCGCTCTCATTTATAAGTATTGGTAAATTTTAAATTTATATTCAAAAAAAATAAAAAATAACCACCTAACCAGGGGGGGGATTAGGTGGTTTAAAGAATATTTGGGGGAAAGAATTTTTTTTATATCCGATCACTAAATTAGAATATTAACAGGAGTTTTGATATTTATAGTGTAAGAGAAACTCTTTTAATTTCTCTTACACTATAGTATATGCAAAAATATTAAAATGTGACATAAAAGTATAAAAATATGTAATTAATTTAAATATTTGTCTAAATTTAGCAAAGATTTAAATTCATCGAAACTAATCTTATCAATAAATGAACCTAGCCTTTGTTTTCCTTGTGCATTATTTTCATAAACGTTAACTATTTCAGCAACTAGTTCTAATGCATTTTCTTCAGTTAAATTCATTAAAATCTTGTCTCTAAGTCTAGGCATAGCACCATATTTTTCTAGTAAATCTTTCATTTTACCTCCTTTTTAAATTTAATACTATTATATGGGGATAAAAAAAATTATAATGCAAATGTATTTTAATAGTATTGGAAATGATAGATAATATAGATTATATCTAAATTAATAAATTTCCAAATAAGGGTAAGTATGTTATAATATATTAACATATAAACAGAAATTTAAAAGAAATTAGGAGTGTGGTTTAGGTTGGAATCGACCGGTATATTGATTCAGATTATTGTATTAGTGATATTACTTATAGGATCAGGATTTTTCTCAGCATCTGAGACTGCATTAATGTCACTTAGTAAAATAAGAATAAGACATATGAAAGAAGAAGGGGTTAAGGGCGCAAAGCTAGTAAGTAACTTAATAGAAGAGCCAAATAAGTTATTAAGTTCTATATTAATAGGAAATAACGTTGTTAATATAGCAGCAACTTCTATATCAACATCATTATTTATTACATTATTGGGAGCTACAGGAGTTCCTATAGCAACAGCTCTTATGACAGTATTAGTATTAATATTTGGAGAGATAACTCCAAAAACTATAGCAGCAAATAGTTCAGAAAAAGTGGCTATACTTGTTTCTAAGCCAATAAAGGCAATAATATTTATATTAACTCCAGTAGTATGGGTACTTAATATAGTAACAAATTTAATATTTAAGTTATTTGGAATAAAAACAAAAGGGAATGAACCATATATAACAGAAGAAGAATTAAAAACTATGGTTAATGTAGGACATGAAGAAGGTGTCCTAGAAATAGAAGAAAGAGAAATCATAAACAATGTATTTCAGTTTGGGGATATGCAAGCTAAAGAAGCTATGGTACAAAGATTAGATATTATAGCTATAGATGTTGAAGATTCATATGAAGAAATAATACAGCAGTTTAAAGAAGAGAAATTAAGTAGAATGCCAGTATACAATGAATCTATAGATGACATCATAGGTGTACTTAATATAAAGGATATCATATTCTTAAGTGATGAAGAGATAGCAAATTTTGATATAAGGTTGTATGTAAGGGAAGCGTTCTTTACATATGAATTTAAGAAAATCACTCAACTTTTAGAAGAGATGAAAAAAGAAAAAATACAAATGGCTATAGTTGTTGATGAGTATGGAGGAACTGCAGGTATAATAACTGTAGAAGACTTAGTAGAAGTAATCGTTGGAGATATAGATGACGAGTACGATGAAGAAGATGAAGATATAATAGTAGTTAAAGAAGATGAATATATCGTAGATGGGGGACTTAAAATAAGTGATGTCAACGAACTTATTGGAGTTAGATTAGAGTCTGAAGAATTTGATTCTATAGGAGGCTACATCATAGGTTATTTAAGAAGACTTCCAGAAGAAAATGAAGTTATAGAAGTAGATAATATAAGATTCTGTATAGAAAGTTTAGATAAAAATAGAATAAAGAAAATAAGAATATACACATAAAACACTACAATATTGTAGTGTTTTTTGTTTTATTTGAAATTTATATAAATTAATTTTAATAGTAAAGATATTTGTTAATAATTAATAATATATTATAAGGGAAGTGATTAGATGAATGTAATAGATAATAGATTCATAAAAGTATTAAAGAAAAACATGATATTTATATTACTATATACAACAGTATTTATTTTGATTTATAAGACATTTCATTATATATCACCATTTTTAGTAGGAGGTATTATTGCATTTTTGATAAACCCTATATCAGAAAAATTAAGGTATAAGTTTAATATAAATAAAGGTGTATCAACTTTAGTATTAAGTTTTATTGCAGTTATAATATTTGTAGTATTAGCTGGATTATTAATAATGGCGGGAATAGATAGTTTATTAGAATTCGTAAATAATACTGTAAATAATTATGATTACATAAGTGATTTTATTTCAAATATAGCAATTAAACTAAATTTATATTTAGAGCAACTTGAGAACATACCAAACATAAATATAGAGTTTTTAATGCAAAAATATAGCACAAATATAGTAAGTATAGCAAAACAATTATTAGAAAGTTTCGTAAATTTTTTAGGATCAATTCCATATATATCTATATTCATTATAACCTTATTCATATCTACATATTTTATAGCAAAAGATATAGATAAAATAGAATATAGTTTTTACAATATGTTCTCTGAACCAACAAAGACTAAGGTTAAGAATATAAAAAGAGAAATAATAAAATCAATATTAGGATATATAAAAGCTTATGCCATATTAATGGGAATAACTTTCATAGTAACTTGGCTAAGCCTTAGAGTATTTGATATACCATATTCTATGACGTTAGGTATTATAGCTGGTTTGTTGGATTTAATACCTTTTTTAGGGATAGTAGTAATATATTTACCTTTTATAGTTTATTACTGTATAGTAAAAAACTATCTTATAGCAATAACTCTTATAGTTGTATTTGCGCTACTATCATTGTTAAGACAGGTTTTAGAGCCTAAATTAGTATCCACCAATATAGGTATTAGTCCATTAGCTACATTAGCAGCCATATTCATAGGTATACAAGTAAAAGGAATAATTGGAATAGTATTTTTTTTAGGTCTTACAATAATGCATCAAATATTAAAAAAGGTAGATATACTTTAGTAAGTTTTTGTAATATAATAGAAATATAAGGGATATATTACTTAACAATTATTAGACCAAAGAAAGAAGGTATAACCATGAAAAATAAAGTAGTAGAAAGATTCTTAAAGTATGTGACATTTGATACAACTGCAGATCCTAAGAATGCAAATTGTCCATCTAGCGAAGGACAAAGAGTTTTTGCAAACTACTTAGTAGAAGAACTAAAATCATTAGGATTAGAAGATGCTAATGTTGATAAAAATAGTTACGTTATGGCAACTTTAAAAGGAAATACAGAAGGTGTTGATACAATAGGATTTATATCTCACTTAGATACAGCTCCTGATATAACTGGGAAAAACGTTAAACCAAGAATAATAGAAAATTATGATGGAAAAGATATAGTACTAAATAGAGAATTAAATGTAGTTACAAAAGTATCTGATTACCCAGAATTAAAAGGCCTAGTTGGAGAAGACTTAATAGTTACAGATGGTACTACACTACTTGGTGCAGATGATAAAGCTGGTATAGCAGAAATAATAACAGCGATAGAATATTTAGTAAATAACCCTGAAATAAAGCATGGAGATATAAAAGTAGGATTTACTCCTGATGAAGAAGTAGGAAGAGGAGCAGATCTATTTGATGTTGAAAAATTTGGTGCAAAATATGCATATACAATAGATGGCGGTATAGAAGGTGAACTTCAATATGAAAACTTCAATGCTGCTGGAGCTACAATATCTATACAAGGAAGAAACGTACATCCAGGTGCATCAAAAAATAAAATGGTAAATGCATTACATATAGCAGCTGAGATATCTGAAATGTTCCCAGCTAGCGAAAGACCAGAGACTACAGAAGGATATGAAGGATTCTACCACTTAAATGATTTAAATGGTAATGTAGAAAATGCTAGTATGGTTTATATAATAAGAGATCATGATAAAGAAAAGTTTGAAGCTAGAAAAGCTCACATGCAAGATGTAGTAAATAAATTAAACGAAAAATATGATGGAAGAATAACATTAGACTTAAAAGACCAATACTTTAACATGAAAGAAAAAGTAGAACCTGTTAAGTTTATAGTTGATATAGCAGAAGAAGCTATGAATGAAGCTGGAATAACTCCTAAAATAGTACCAGTTAGAGGTGGTACAGATGGGGCTAGATTATCATTTATGGGTCTTCCTTGTCCAAATATATTTACAGGTGGTTTAAACTTCCATGGAAAGAACGAATGTATACCAGTAGGATCTATGGAGAAATGTGTAAATCTTATAGTTAAAATAGCAGAAAAATATGCTCAAAAATAAATAAAATAACAAAAGGCTATCTCTTATTTAAGAGATAGCCTTTTATTATTTTATAAGTTTATTTGTATAAATATGTAACAATTCCGTATAAAAAGAATATATTTTTAGTAAGTAGAAAATAATCTACTAACCTAAAAATACAAGGAGAGGAATTGTAATGCCAAAAAATAAAATAGATATAGATAGAGAAAAAAGAAGAAGAAATAGGGAAGAAAGAAGAAGAAATAGAGAAATAAGAAGAGGAATGCGTGAGTGCGAAGATTCATGCGTAAATGAAGATCCAAATGAAGATATAAATTTAGATCCAGATCCACAAGTTGATATAAATGTAACAGCGGATGCAAATGCAGATGCAACGTCAGAATCAACATCAGAATCTAATGCAGAATCAACAGCAGATGTAGATGCAAATGCAGATTTAGACACAACAGTAGATGCAGCAGTAGACGCAAATGCGGACCTAGATGCGAATGCAGATTTAGATACAACGGTAGACGCAGCAGTAGACGCAAATGCGGACCTAGATGCGAATGCAGATTTAGATACAACAGTAGACGCAAATGCAGACCTAGATGCGAATGCAGATTTAGATACAACAGTAGACGCAAATGCAGACCTAGATGCGAATGCAGATTTAGATACAACAGTAGACGCAAATGCAGACTTAGATGCGAATGCAGATTTAGATACAACAGCAGATGTAGATGCAAATGCAGACTTAGATGCGAACGCAGATTTAGATACAACAGCAGATGTAGATGCAAATGCGGACCTAGATGCGAATGCAGATTTAGATACAACGGTAGACGCAAATGCAGACTTAGATGCAACATCTGATTCAACATCAGACTCAGATGCAACAGCAGATGCAGATGCAACATCTGATTCAACATCAGACTCAGATGCAACAGCGGATGCAGATGCGACATCTGACTCAACATCAACATCAGATTCAGATGCAACAGCAGATGCAGACTCAACAGCGGATGCAGATGCGACATCTGACTCAACATCAACATCAGATTCAGATGCAACAGCAGATGCAGACTCAACAGCGGATGCAGATGCGACATCTGACTCAACATCAACATCAGATTCAGATGCAACAGCAGATGCAGACTCAACAGCGGATGCAGATGCAACATCTGATTCAACATCAGACTCAGATGCAACATCTGATGCAGACTCAACAGCAGATGCAGATGCAACATCTGATTCAACATCAGACTCAGATGCAACAGCGGATGCAGACTCAACAGCAGATGCAGATGCAACATCTGATTCAACATCAGACGCAGATGCAACAGCGGATGCGGACTCAACAGCAGATGCAGATGCAACATCTGATTCAACATCAGACTCAGATGCAACATCTGATGCAGACTCAACAGCAGATGCAGACGCAACATCTGATTCAACATCAGACTCAGACTCAACAGCAGACGCAGATGCAACATCTGATTCAACATCAGACTCAGATGCAACATCTGATGCAGACTCAACAGCAGATGCAGATGCAACATCTGATTCAACATCAGACTCAGATGCAACAGCGGATGCAGACTCAACAGCAGATGCAGATGCAACATCTGATTCAACATCAGACGCAGATGCAACAGCGGATGCGGACTCAACAGCAGATGCAGATGCAACATCTGATTCAACATCAGACTCAGATGCAACATCTGATGCAGACTCAACAGCAGATGCAGACGCAACATCTGATTCAACATCAGACTCAGACTCAACAGCAGACGCAGATGCAACATCTGATTCAACATCAGACTCAGATTCAACATCTGATGCAAGTTCAGACGCAGATGCAACAGCGGATGCAGACGCAACATCTGATTCAACATCAGACTCAGATGCAACAGCAGATGCAGATGCAACATCTGATTCAACATC
>NZ_JADMRK010000017.1:0-25102 GCF_015560225.1 Romboutsia sp. BSD2780061687b_171204_C1
TACCTGGTTGATAGGTCGAAGGTGTAAGTGCAGTAATGTATTTAGCTTATCGATACTAATAGGTCGAGGACTTGACCAAAATAAAATGATAAAGCATTAAATGATATACAGTTTTCAGAGTATTAACTCTAAAAGATAAAGATTATGTGGTTATTATAGCAAAGAGGATACACCTGTTCCCATACCGAACACAGAAGTTAAGCTCTTTAGCGCTGATGGTACTTGGAGGGCGACCTCCTGGGAGAGCAAGACGTAGCCACGTAATCTTTTTTTGCGTTCAAAAATATATTTATATGAAAATTTACAAATTATGCATGTAGTTGTATACTATAAAGAGTGAACAGAAATATTACATACGATTTGGAGGTTGTCTATGAATATAGGGGTGATAGGAGTTAATCATAATGTAGCTCCCATAGAGATAAGAGAAAAAGTTTCTTTTACAGATATACAAAAAATAGAAGCTATAAATTATTTATTAGACAAAGAAATAGAAGAAATTATAATACTATCTACATGTAATAGAAGTGAAATATATATTCAATCAAAAAATATTGAAGACAAAATAAAAATTGTAGAAGAGTTTTATGAATCATTTTTCAATTTACCTGGAGTTAAACAGTATTTATTCACTAAAAAAGATAGAGACGCTATAGAGCATATATACAAAGTTTCTGCAGGTTTAGATTCTATAGTGTTAGGTGAAGATCAAATATTAGGTCAAGTCAGAGATGCACATGAATTTTCTATGCAATTAGGAGCTAGTAAGAAAAAATTCAACAAGCTATTCAGGGAAGCTATCACAGTTTCTAAAGATATAAAAACCAAAACTAAAATATCACAACAGCCATTATCAATAAGTTACATAGGGGTTAGATTCTTAGAAGAAAAACTAGGCAATTTAGAGGGGAAAAATGCACTAGTTATAGGAATTGGTAAGATGAGTAAGTTGACAATGAAACATTTAGAAGAAGGAAAAGTTAATACCATATATGTTTCAAATCGTAGTCATGGGAAAATAAAAGAGATAGAAAATGATTATAAAAATATTGTACCTATACAATATAACGATAGATATAAAGTGTTAAATGATGTTGATATGGTAATAAGCGCAACGGCATCTCCACATATTATAATAAAGGCAGATGAAATGCCAAAGATTGAAAGAAAAATATATATGATGGATATAGCTCTTCCTAGAGATATAGATCCAGATATAAATAAGTTAGAGAATGTAGAACTCTATGATATAGATGATTTAAAACAAATACATGATAAGAATGATCAAAAGAGAAAAGAGTTAGCTAATATTGGCTTAGGAATGATAAATGAAAGTATATATGAATTTGTAGAGTGGCTAGACTCAACTAATATAGATCCTACGATAGAATCTTTGAATGAAAGATGCGATGAAATAAGAGAAGATACATTAGATTATATTTTTAGAAAGATCAATCTTGATAATAGGGAGAAAAAAATTATTGAAAAGATGATGACTTCTGCCCTAAAGAGACTTATAAGAGAACCGATAATAAATTTAAAGCAAACTAAGGATAAAGGCAAAAGAGAAGAATATATGAAAATGGTAGAAGAACTATTCGAAATATAAACTAAGGAGGACATGACTATGAAAAACGAAAAGTCATCAAAGATATATGAAGAAGCAATAGAATATATACCTGGAGGGGTTAATAGCCCAGTTAGAGCGTTTAAATCAGTAGGATTAGATCCAATATTTATAGATAGAGCACACGGAAGTAGAATATATGATGTTGACGGAAATGAATATATAGATTATATATGCTCTTGGGGACCACTTATGCTAGGTCATAGCCCAAAAGAAATAGTAGAGGGAATTGAAGAAGTTGTATCTAGAGGAACTAGCTATGGAGTTCCAACAGCTATAGAAGTTGAAATGGCTAAGATAATAGTAGAAGCATATCCAGCTATAGATCAAGTACGTATGGTAAACTCAGGGACTGAGGCAACTATGAGTGCATTAAGAGTAGCTAGAGGATTTACAAAAAGAAATAAAATATTAAAGTTTGAAGGTTGCTACCATGGTCATTCAGATGCTTTATTAGTTAAGTCTGGTTCAGGAACAATAACATATGGAGTACCAACTAGCCCTGGAGTTCCATCTGATGTAGTTAAAGATACATTAGTTTGTAGATACAATGATTTAGATGCAGTAAGAGAAATATTTAAAAATCAAGGACATGAAATAGCCGCTGTAATAGTTGAAACAGTAGCAGGAAACATGGGTGTAGTTCCAGGTAAGCAAGAGTTTTTACAATTATTAAGAGATATAACTAAAGAATATGGAAGTGTTTTAATATTTGATGAAGTTATAACAGGATTTAGATTAAATTATAGTAGCTCTGTTGGATATTTTGGAATAAAGCCAGATATGGTATGTTTCGGTAAAATAATAGGAGCAGGACTTCCTGTTGGTGCTTATGGTGGAACTAAAGAAATAATGAGTATGGTTTCTCCAGTTGGACCAGTATATCAAGCAGGTACATTATCAGGAAACCCACTAGCTATGTATATGGGTAAAAAGAACTTAGAAATATTAAGAGATAATCCTCACATCTATAAAGAGTTAGAAGAAAAAGCTATAAGATTAGAAGAAGGATTAAAATCTAATATAGAAAAATTAGGTCTTAACTACACAGTTAATAGAGCTGGTTCATTAGTTTGTTTATTCTTTACACATGGACCAATAGAAAACTATGATGATGTTACAAGATGTGATGTTCCTAAGTTTAATAAGTATTTTGAAGAGTTATTAAAAAGAGGAATTCTTTTAGCTCCTACACAGTTTGAAGCAATGTTCTTATCAAATGCTCATACTAATGAGGACATAGATTATACTATAAATGCTAGTTATGAGGCATTAAAAATAGCTCATAATCTTTAAAACTAAATATAAATCTCGATAAAATTTACCATATGATATGAAGGATATATAAATGCCATGTAGAATAGTTTATTTATATGTAAAATATATATGAATTTTGGAGAGGTTTTTCACTAAACCTAGCCTTACTGGCTAGGTAAATTATTTTCGAAGAAACGAGATGATATATATGAATTCACTAGATTATGTATTAAATAATATAGATTCACTAGATAGAGAATCTATGGATGAAGCTAAAAAAAGATTAGATAGACTTATAAAGCCAGTTGGAAGTTTAGGTAAGATGGAAGAAATTTGTATGCAATTAGCTGGGATATATAGAAAAAAAGAGCTTGATACATCTAAAAAAGCTATTATAGCATTTGCTGGAGATCATGGTGTTTATGAAGAAGGTGTAGCTCCGGATCCTCAAAGTATAACTTATCTTCAATTCCCGAACTTTACAAAAGGATTAAATGGAGTAGGAGTTATAAGTAAATTTGTAGGAGCAGATGTAATAGCTATAGATGTTGGTATAAATTGTGACCATAAACTAGATGGTGTGATTGATAAAAAGATAAGAAAATCTACATTTAATATGGCTAAGGGACCTGCAATGAGTAGAGATGAAGCTATAAAATCCATAGAAATAGGGATAGAAGCAGCAAATGAGTGTATAGATAATGGTTATAAGCTTATAGGAATAGGTGAAATGGGTATATGTAACACTACACCAAGTAGTGCTATAATATCTGTAATAGATGGATGTGATCCAGCAGAAGTTACAGGAATGGGAGCTGGACTTAAAAAAGATAGAATAAAGCATAAAGCTGATACTATAAGAAAAGCTATAGAACTAAACAAGCCAAATAGAGAAGATGCTATAGATATATTATCGAAGGTTGGCGGATTTGAGATAGGTTCTATGGCAGGAGTTATATTAGCATGTAGTGCTAGAAATGTTCCTGTTGTATTAGATGGATTTATATCTTATGCAGCTGCTCTTTTAGCCTACACTCTAAATCCAATAACTAGGGAATATATGATAGCATCTCATACATCAGCAGAGCCAGGTACACAAAAAGCACTAGATATGCTAAATTTAAGTACTGTATTAAATATGGATATGAGATTAGGAGAAGGTAGTGGTGCAGCACTTGCATTTAATATAATTGAAGCATCAAATTATACATATACAAATATGGCGACATTTGATGAGATAGATATGGGAAGATAGAAAAAGCAATAAGGAGATAAGTATGAGCAAAGTTATACTAGTAACTGGTGGAGCAAGATCAGGAAAAAGTAGTTTTGCAGAACAATTATGTAAAGATAGAAATAACAATACTGCATATATTGCAACATCGATACCCTTTGATGATGAGATGAAAGATAGGGTAAAAAAACATAAGGAAAGTAGACCACAAAACTGGAAAACATATGAAATATATAAGGATATATATTCTATAATTGAGGATATATCTAAATCTCACAAAACAGTTATATTAGATTGTGTAACTTTATTAGTGAATAATTTAATGTTTACGCATGATATAGATATTGAAAATGCAACACAAGATGAGATAAATGAATTAGAAAAGTACATAAAAGATCAAGTTAATAAACTGATAGAAGAGATAAGAAAAACAGAACTTTATTTTGTTGCTGTTACTAATGAATTAGGAATGGCAGTAGTTCCTGCTAATAAACTTAGTAGAGTATATACGGATATAGTAGGTAGAATAAATCAACAAATAGCAGCCCAAAGTGACGAAGTCTATTTTGTAGTTAGTTCAATACCTATGAAAATTAAGGGATAATTATGAAAAGATTTATATCAATACTTCAGTTTATGACTAGAATTCCAATAAATATAGATGTAGGATTTGATGATGAATTTCATAAAACTATAACATATTTTCCACTGGTAGGGTTTGTATTAGGTATTTTATTATTTATAATTGGTACTGTATCAAACATATTATTTGATCCATTTATAACATCAATATTGGTAACCTTAGGTTCTGTTATATTGACAGGGGGATTACATATTGATGGATTGGGAGATACATTTGATGCTATATATAGTTATAGGGATAAGGAAAAAATGCTAGAAATAATGAAAGATTCAAGACTTGGGACAAATTCATTATTAGCTATAGTATTTTTAATTTTGCTTAAGATAGGTTTTATATATAGCTTAATAAACAATAATTTAATGTGGACTATAATATTTATGCCTGTTATAGGTAGACTTGGAGTAATAAGATTAACTTATAAAACGGTTACACCAAGAGAGAAAGGAATGGGAAACTTATTTATAGGTAAGGCAACTACATCAATGTTTTTAACTGCAATACTATATACGATGGCATTGATTATATTAGTAGCCAAATTTGTATTTAATTCTTCGATGACGTTGCCTATATTAGCATCTATAATAGTTGTTATTTTATTTAATCAATTATTTAAAAATCATATATACAAAAAAATTGATGGAGTTACAGGAGATATATTAGGGTGTAGTATAGAACTTGGAGAAGTTATATATTTACTTTACATATATCTTATAATAGGGTAACCTTAAAAGAGGTGATACTATAATGACTAAATTAGTTTTAGTAAGACATGCATTGACTACAGATAATCAAAGTAAAAGATTATCAGGACATATAGACAGTGTAGTTAGTGAAGTTGGAATTAAGCAAATAGAGAAATTAACCAAATACTTAGATGGTATACATATAGATAAGATATACACAACAACATCTTCAAGAACAAAAGATACTGTAAAAGATGTTGCAAAGAAAAAAGGGATAGAAATAATAGAAAAAGAAACATTGAAAGAAATTAGTTTTGGGGATTTTGAGGGGATTACTTTTGATGACATAAAAAAGAATTATCCAGAAGAATTTAACTCGATGATAGAAAAAGGATATGAGTACAGATATCCAAATGGTGAAAGTCTTATTGATTCATTTACAAGAGTATCAAATGAGGTTAAAGAAATTATAAGTATGGATAAAGGCAAAACAATACTTATATGTTCTCATGGAGGAACTATAAGGAACATAATAAGTTATTTAGTATCAGGAAGCTACAAATACCATTGGAATTTTAAAATAGATAATGCATCAGTAAGTATTTTAGAAGTAGAAGATGGATTTGCAGTCATAGATAGTATGAATAACACAAGTTTTATAAATAATTAAAATCAAATAGTATATTAACTTAGGTTCTACAAGATTAATAGGGAAAAAGGTTAAAAGCCTTTGCAGCCCCCGCTACTGTAATATTGACGAAACTACAATTTGCCACTGTCCTTTGGATGGGAAGGAGTAGGAGTAGGATGAAATTGAGCCAGGATACCTGCCTAATTTAATTAAATGTAAAATCTCCGGGGTGAGGGATTTTTATTCAGATAAAATATAACTATCGCTTATAAAGTATGTACCTATAATAAAACATCAGAGTATATGCATATTAGCAGATAAATTATACTTTGTTAAAACTTAAATTATAATAAATAAATCTATTATGAAATCTACATATTAATCATAAATACATAAAGTGTATTTTAGATTAATACAATAAGATTTAGTATTATATAGTTTAAGTATATAGTAAAGATTAAATAGTTATATTTTGTTACATGCTATATAGTTTGATATGTTACAAAACATATGAAACAGGTATATAATATATTAGCATTAGAATAAAAGCCTTAACTCTTAAGAGTTAGGGCTTTTTTGATTATAAGGAAATCAAATTAAGTAATATAAGGAGAATCTTATGGGAAAAAAGATAATGTTACAAGGTACAGCATCAAATGTTGGAAAAAGTATATTAACAGCTGGTTTATGTAGGATTTTCAAACAAGATGGATATAGTGTAGCACCATTTAAATCTCAAAATATGGCGTTAAATTCTTTTATAACAAAAGAAGGTTTAGAAATGGGAAGAGCACAAGTATTTCAGGCGGAAGCTTGTGGAATAGAGCCAATTGCAGATATGAATCCAGTACTTCTAAAACCATCAGGTAATCATAGATGCCAAGTTATAGTAAGGGGTAAAGTTAGAGATGATATATCATCATCAGAATACCATGATTATAAACCAATACTTGCTAAAGAACTTAAAACTATATTTAATCAGTTTAGTGAGAACTATGATGTTGTTGTTATGGAGGGGGCAGGTAGTACAGCAGAAATAAACTTAAGAGAACATGACATTGCTAACATGGGTATGGCAGAAATCGCAGATGCTCCTGTAATAATAGTGGGGGATATCGATAGAGGTGGAGTTTTCGCATCACTAGCAGGTACGATGCTTTTACTAAGTGAAGAGGAAAGAAAAAGAGTCAAAGGTGTAATAATAAATAAATTTAGAGGAAGAAAAGAACTTTTATATGATGGCATAAAAATGCTTGAAGAAATAATAAAGGTTCCTGTCCTTGGAGTAGTGCCATATAGTGATATAAAAATAGAAGATGAAGACAGTGTAACAACTAGATTTAAAACTAAAATGAAAAAGAGTGATATACATATTGAGATAATTAGAACACCTCATATGTCTAATTTCACAGATTTTAATATATTTGAGACTCAAGAAGATGTGAGTATTAGGTATGTTGATTATGTAGAGACTCTTTCAAATCCAGATATGATAATACTTCCTGGAAGTAAAAGTACTATAGATGACCTTAAGTATATAAGGGAAAGTGGTCTAGAGGAACAAATAAAAGATTTACAGAAAAAAGGAAAGTTAGTATTTGGGATATGTGGTGGATATCAAATGTTAGGCAAGAAATTAAAAGACCCTTACCATGTAGAAGGCGAAATTGAAGAAATAGATGGTATAGGACTTTTAGATATAGAAACTACATTTGAAAAAGAAAAAACAACTACACAAGTGAATGCCACTATATGTAAAAATTTAAATGGATATTTAGCAAATTTATCAGGAATGAAAGTAAAAGGTTATGAAATTCATATGGGAATAAGTGATATAGGTAAAGAAGTATATAACCTAAATGAAATAAACAATAAATTAGGAGAAGACGTAAGCTACCTAGAAGGAAGTGTAAATAAAGAAGGTAATGTAGTAGGAACTTATTTACATGGAATATTTGATGAAATAGATTTTACTAGAGCTCTATTAAATAATATCAGAGAAGAAAAAGGCCTTGAAAGAATAGACACTAAAGTAACTTCTTTCGAAGCCTTTAAGCAAAATGAATATGATAAACTAGCTGATTTACTAAGAGAACATTTAGATATAGAGAAGATATATAAAATAATGGAAGAACATGAAGAAGAAATATAAACAATACAAAAATAAAATGATGGTTAGGTGAAATATATGAAAAAAATCTTAATCGCAGGAACTAATAGTGGAGTAGGAAAAACAACAATATCTTTAGGTATAATGCAAGCACTTACAAAAAGAAGTATGAAAGTTCAACCATATAAAGTTGGACCTGATTATATAGATCCATCATACCATACATTTATAACAAGTAGAGATTCAAGAAATCTAGATTCATATATGTTAGATGATGAAAAAATTAAGTATGTATTTAATTCTGCATCTAAAGATGCAGATATATCAGTGATTGAAGGTGTTATGGGTCTTTATGATGGAATAGGAATAGACTTAGATAATTGTACAAGTTCTCATACATCAAAGATACTAAAAGCACCGGTTATACTAGTTATAAATGGAAAAGCTATGGCAGCATCTAGTGCAGCTATGGTACTTGGATACAAGGAACTTGATAAAGATGTAAATATAAAAGGTGTAATAGTAAACAATGTAAGGACTAAGACTCACTACGAAATAATTAAAAAAGCAATTGAAACCTATTGCAAAATAGAAGTCTTAGGTTATTTTCCACCTAATGATGAATTCTCATTGGAGTCAAGACACTTAGGTTTAGTTCCTAGTGTAGAAATAGATTCATTAAAAAATAAATTTAGCAATTTAGCAGATGAAATAGAAAAATATATAAATATAGATAGAATAATAGAAATTGCCGAAACAGAAGAAGTTAGTAGCAGTTTTAATTTAGAAGATTTTATAAAGGAAAATAAGATTGAAGATAAAACAATAGCTATAGCTTATGATAAAGCATTTAATTTTTACTACAAAGAAAATATAGAATTATTAAAAGCATTAGGATTAAATATAAAATATTTTAGTCCATTAGAAGATAAAAAAGTACCACAATCAGATTACATATATATAGGTGGAGGATTTCCAGAAATATTTGCAAAAGAAATAGAATTAAATAAAAGTATGAGAAATTCTATAAAAGAAGCTCATATAAATAAAGTTCCTATATATGCTGAGTGTGGTGGGCTTATGTATCTAGGAGAAAAACTAATAGATCAAAATAATAATGAATATGATATGGTAGGAATATTTAGTGGAGTTAGCAAGATGACAAAATCTTTAAAGAGATTTGGATATTGTTATGGAGAGTCTAAAATAGACACAATTTTATCTAAAAAAGGTGAGATTATAAAAGGACATGAATTCCACCATTCTATATTTGAAACTAATGAGGAATGTGCCTATATAATGAGAAAAGAAAGAGATAAAAAAGTGGTAGATGAATGGGAAGGTGGATATAGCAAAGATAAAACTTTAGCAACATATTTACATACTCATTTTTACAATAACTTAGATTGTATAAAAAATTTCTTAAATAGTGGATGTAAAGACTATTTAGAAAGAGGAAACAATTAATATGAATATATTATCTATTTATATAGGATACATAATAGACTTAATAGTAGGAGACCCATATTCATTTCCTCACCCAGTTAGATATATTGGTAAATTAATAAAGAAGACCGAAAGTATAATAAGAAAAAAAGCTAAGAGTGATAAAGCTTTAAAAACAGGTGGATTTTTCTTATGGTTTATAGTAGTCGGGATAACATATTTATTTACTTATTTAATAATAAAACTAAGTAGCTTTATACCAGGAGGATTTTTAGTAACAAATTCAATACTGATATATACCACATTAGCTACAAAATGTTTAAAAGATGAAGCTGTCAAAATATATAATGTATTAAAAACAGGAGATATAGAAAAAGCAAGAATACAAGTATCTTATATAGTAGGAAGAGACACTACTCAACTAAATGAAGGTGAAATAATAAGGGCAACTGTAGAAACTGTTGCTGAAAATACTGTAGATGGAATAATTGCACCTATGTTTTATGCATTTATAGGTGGAGCTCCACTTGCTATGGCATATAAAGCAATCAATACTTTGGATTCAACAGTAGGCTATAAAAATGAAAAGTACAAAGATTTAGGATTTGCATCAGCTAAGATTGATGATATAGCTAACTTTATACCAGCTAGGATATCTGTACTACTTATGTCTATAGGAAGCTTATTAGTAGGACATAACTGTAAAGAAGCTTTAAAAATCGGTATAAGAGATAGAAAAAATCACAAAAGTCCAAATTGTGCTTATGCTGAAGGTACTGTTGCAGGAGCTTTGGGAGTACAGTTAGGTGGTACAAATATTTATTTTGGAAAAGCTGTCTATAAGCCTACAATAGGAGATAAACATAGAGAAATAGAGGTAGAAGATATAGTTAGAACAAATAAAATAATGTATGCTTCATCTATAACTTCAATGATTGTATTTACAATAATATTTATATTACTATAGGGGGATTTATGAAAGACTTAGGACATGGAGCAAATGTAGAACAAATAGGAAAAAATTATAATATAGATCCAAAAGAGATAATAGATTTTAGTTCTAATGTAAATCCAAAGATTATAAAAGATTTAGATAAGTATATACTAGAAGGCTTAGAAGAAAGTAGGAGCTATCCAGATATAAATTATACCAACTTAAGAAAAAATATAGGTAATTATCTAAATATTCAAAGTGAATATATAATACCTGGAAATGGTGCTACAGAGGTAATCTATTTATTAATGAAAGCTATAGGCAAAAGACTGGCAATATTAAACCCTACGTTTTCAGAATATAGAAGAAGTGCAAAATTAAATGGATTAGAAGTTATAGATTTAAATTTAAATGAAGAAAATCAATTTTTAATAGATATAGAAGAAATTAAAAATAATTTAGATAAGTTTGATAGCTTATTTATATGCAATCCTAATAATCCAAATGGGAAAGCACAAGAGTTAAATGAGTTACTAAACATATTGAAACAAAATAATAAATTTTTAATAGTTGATGAAACTTTTATGGAATTTGCAGAAAAAGAAGAAATTTATAGTTTAGTAAATAATATAAAAAGTTACGATAATCTATTTATAATCAAAGCAGTAACTAAATTCTTTGGAATGCCTGGATTAAGATTGGGATACGGTATTACGAGCAATAAAGATATAATAAATAAAATTTATCATTATAAAGAACCGTGGACTATAAATGCATTTGCAGATACTTTATCTAAATATATATTCAGGGATAAAGAGTATATAGAAGATAGCAAAAACTATTATATAGAAGAACGAAAATATATGTTAAAAGAATTAAGAAGTATAGAAAATATATCAGTTTATGATACTGATACAAATTTTTTATTAATTAAACTGAACAATAGAAGGGCAAATGAAATAAAAGTCGAATTATTAAGAAGAAGTAAAATTCTTATCAGAGATGCATCGAATTTTATCGGATTAGATGATAGATATATAAGAGTTGCAATTAAATCTCATGATGATAATAAAATTCTTATAGAGAATATGAAAAACTTATTAGGTGATTAGCATGAAATATTATGGATTTTGTCCAGCATCATGTGGAGAGTTTGTTCAAGGTATGGTAGATGGAGAAGAGTATCTTAGCTCATATGCCATAGATATGTATTCAGTAGCAATGATTGAAGAAAAGCTAGGTAAAGTCAATGTAGGTCCTAGTAAATCTAGAAAGGCTATAGAAGCTGTTTTTAAGAAATTTAACTTGCCTATCAAAGATAGTAAAAATATTTCTTTAACTATAAAAAGTGATATACCGGTAGGTAAAGGTATGGCTAGTTCAACAGCAGATATAGGAGCTACTATAGTAGCTACTCTAGATTTGATAGGAAGAAATTTAACTAGTGAAGAAATATCAAAACTTGCATCTACTATAGAACCAACAGATTCTACATACATAGAAAACAACTGCATATTTAATCCACTTAGTGGTGAAATAGTAAAAAATCTAGGAAGTATAAAAGATTGCAGAGTAATAATACTAGAGCCTAACAAGACGTTAGATACTATAAAAATAAGAAGTAACCCTAACTATAGAAATATAAAACTAAAAAATCAAGATATTATAAAAGAATCATTTTACCTTTTAGAAGACGGTATAAAAAATAATGATTTAAGTAATATCGGAAAAGCATGTACTTTAAGTAGCTTAGCCAATGAAAATATAGACCCAAAAGAAGGATTAAAAGAGATAATAAATATTTCGCAAAATTATGGTGCCTATGGTGTAAACATTGCTCATAGTGGAACTGTAATAGGTATTATCGTAGACAATTATATGAATGATAATAAATTGATAGATATTTTAAAAACCAATAAAATACATAAAACATACAATAAAATTTATACTCTAGATATTATAGACGGAGGAATTAGGAGGGAACCACCATGGAATATATCAAAAATCCTATGATGATAGAAGAAAAAAGTTTCATAATGATACAAGAAATTATAGATGAAATAAGACCAGGATATGAGTACAAAAATGAAGTAGAAGAAAAAATAATAAAGCGTTGTATACATACAACAGCAGACTTTGAATATTTAGATATATTAAAAATATCAGATACAGCAGTAGAAAATATAGTAGATGCTTTAAAAAATAATGCAACTATATATACGGATACTAACATGGCTTTAAGTGGAATAAATAAAAGAAGATTAGATGCATTAGGTTGTAAATATAGATGCTTAGTAGCAGAAGAAGAAACTGCAAAACTAGCTAAGGAAAAAGGAATAACTCGTTCGATGGCAGCTGTTGAGATAGCAGCAAAGGATTCAGGAAGAAAAATATTTGTTCTTGGAAATGCACCAACAGCTTTATATAAAGTAATGGAAATGAGAGACTCAAAAGTACTAGATGTAGATGCTGTAATAGGTGTTCCAGTTGGATTTGTTGGAGCAGCAGAGTCAAAAGATGAATTAGAAAAAACAGATATACCACACATAATATCAAAAGGTAGAAAAGGCGGAAGTAACTTAGCAGCAGCTATAGTTAATGCTATTTTATACACTATGTAGGTAATATTATGGAAGAGTATGTATATATAGAAGGTAAAAAGTATAGAAGAGGATACACAACAGGTTCTTGTGCTACAGGAGCATCAAAAGCTGCAACATACATGCTATTAACTAAAAAGAGTATAGATACTGTAAATATAGATACTCCAAAAGGCATACCATTGACATTGAATGTGTTTAATATAGACATTAATGACGATTATGTAGAATGTTCTATAGAAAAAGATGGTGGAGATGATATTGATGCTACACATACCATGCATATTCACGCTAGAGCTGAAATTATCAATAGAGAAGATGATGAAGATATAGTAGTATGTGGAGGAGTAGGTATTGGAGTAGTAACTAAAAAAGGATTGAGTGTTGAGGTTGGAAAGCCAGCAATTAATCCAACTCCTATGAAAATGATACATAGTGAGTTAAGAAAAGTAGTTGGTGAAGATATAAGTAAAGTTATAGGTAAAAATAAATCTTTAAAGATTACTATATTTGCACCAAAAGGAGAAGAGGTAGCAAAAAAGACATTTAATCCAAGGCTTGGAATAGTTGGAGGTATATCTATTATAGGAACTACAGGAATAGTAGAGCCTATGAGTGATGAAGGATGGAAAAAATCTTTATCTATAGAGCTAAAAATGAAAAGAGAACAGGGGTTAGATAAGATAATTCTAGTACCAGGAAATCATGGAGAACAGTTCATAAGAGAAAAGTTAGGATTAGATATGAAATACGTAATAAGAACTAGTAACTTTATAGGATATATGCTAAAAGAAGCTCAAAGAATGGGTTATAAGAAAATACTTATGGCAGGTCATATAGGAAAATTTATAAAAATATCAGCTGGTATATTTAACACACATAGTAAAGTAGCTGATGCGAGAAGTGAAATATTAGTATCTAATCTAGCATTAATGAAAGCTCCATATGAATTTTTAGAAAAGATAAGTGAGTGTCTTACTGCTGAAGAAGCAGTTGAGCTCATAAATAATAGTGAGTACAAAAGCTTTTACAATTTGGTAAGTAACAAGTGTAAGCATAAAATTAAACAATATCTATGTGATGATGATATGGACGTAGAAGTTATTATGTTTTCTATGGACAAGACATTACTAGGTAAATCAAATAATACAGATAATCTAGTGGAGGTATTTAGATGATAAATGTCATAGGGTTAGGACCAGGGAATACTGATTATATAACTAGATTAGGTGAGAAATTAATTAAAAACTCTGATGTTGTAATTGGAGGAAGAAGGAATTTAGAATCGATAAAAGATTTTGAAGGAGAAAAGATAGAGTTAGCATCAAATTTAAAAGAGATAGTGGATTATATAAATAATAATGAAGATAAACAAATATCTGTTATAGCATCAGGTGATCCATTGATGTATGGAATAGGAAGATATCTTTCTAAAAATATAGACACTAATAAATTAAATATAATATCAGGAATTAGTTCACTTCAATATATATTTTCAAAGATATATGTTGATATGAACGACCTATATATAACTAGTAGCCATGGGAAAATACCAGACTTTGATTATGTACTTTCTCATAAGAAGGTATGTATGGTTACCGATAAATTAATTGGTCCTAAAGAAATATGTAAAGAAATAGTAAAAAGAAATCTAGATAAAACAGTTGTAGTAGGAGAAAATTTATCCTATGAAAATGAAAGAATTACAATAGGAAAACCAGAAGAAATTTTAAAAGTAGAAAACTTTGATATGTGTGTAGTTGTAATACTAGAAGGTGGAGATTTCATATGAAAAACAGTGAGTTTATAACAGGAAAGGTTCCTATAACAAAAGAAGAAGTTAGAGCTGCATCTATAATGAAACTAGACTTAGTAAATGCTAAAAGATTTATAGATGTAGGAGCAGGAACAGGCAGTGTAAGTATAGAAGCTGCATACCATTATCCAAATCTAGAAGTTATTTCTATAGAAAGAAACGATGATGCTATAGATTTAATAAATAAAAATGTAGAGAAGTTTGAGTTAGATAATGTAGAAGTAATTAAAGCATATGCACCAGTAGAGATAGAAGGAAAAGCTGATGCTATATTCTTAGGAGGGACAGGTAATAAACTAGAAGAAATAATAACTTGGTCTAAGGATATGCTAGTAGAAGGTGGAAGACTGGTAGCGAATTTTATAATAGTAGATACATTTAATGAAACTTTAAGATTATTAAGAGAGTATGGATTTGAAAATATAGATGTTTCAGTTTTAAATGTAGCTAAGCTAGAAAAACTAGGAAGAGGAGAATATTTTAAACCTCTAAATCCAATTTATATAATATCTTGTGAGAAGGGGAGAAACTAATATGTTAAATAAAATACATTTCGTAGGAGCAGGACCAGGAGATAAGGAATTAATAACTTTAAAAGGATACAAACTTTTAAGTAATGCAGATGTAGTAATATATGCAGGTTCATTAGTTAATCCAGAACTTTTAGAGTACTGTAAAAAAGGTTGTGAGATACACAATAGTGCTCATATGGATTTACATCAAATTATAGAAGTGATGGAAAAAGGAGTTAGAGAAGGAAAATCTGTAGTAAGACTACAAACAGGAGATTTCTCTATATATGGTTCAATAAGAGAACAAGTTGAAGAGTTATTTAAATTAAATATAGATTACGATTGTACACCAGGAGTGAGTTCATTCTTAGGAGCAGCATCAGCTTTAGGAGTTGAATATACAGTTCCAGAAATATCTCAAAGTGTAGTGATAACAAGAATGGAAGGAAGAACTCCAGTACCTGAAAAAGAATCAATAGAGTCTTTTGCTAAGCATCAAACTTCTATGGCTATATTTTTATCAGTACAAGATATAGAAAAAGTAGTAGAAAGACTTCATAAAGGTGGATATCCAATGGATACTCCAATAGCCGTTGTTTATAAAGCTACTTGGTCAGATGAAAAGATAGTAAAAGGAACATTACAAGATATAGCTCAAAAAGTAAAAGAAAATGATATAAGAAAGACTGCTTTAATATTAGTAGGTCAATTCTTAGGTAAAGAATATAACAATTCGAAGTTATATGATAAGGACTTCAAACATGAGTATAGACAATAAAATAGCCATAGTTTGTATAACTGAAAATGGAAAGAATCTAGCATTTGAAATACAATCCAAACTTAATAATGGAGATGTATATCTAATAAGAAATAAGAAGAATAATTTTAAGATAGATGAAGAAAAAAATAATGTATTTTTAGTAGAGGATAAGCTTAGCAATTTAGTTCCTAGTTTGTTTGAAGAATATCAATATATTGTATTTATAATGGCTACAGGTATAGTAGTGAGAGTTATAGCACCATACATAAATAGTAAATTTAGTGATCCAGCTATATTAGTAAGTGATGAAAAAGGACGAAATATTATAAGTTTACTAAGTGGCCACATGGGTGGTGCTAATGAAATGACTAGATATATAAGTGAGTTAATAGGAGCTAATCCAGTTATAACTACAGCAACAGATGTAAATAAAAAATCCTCCTTGGATATGATTGCTAAAAAATTAGATGCTTATATAGAGGATTTTAGAGAAAACGTCAAAGATGTAAATGCTATGTTAGTTAATAATCAAGAAGTTGGATTATATATTGATGGGAATTATGAAATAGACACTAGAGGATTTAAGATATTAACTAATTTTGAAGATGTAGATAGTACAGAAAAAATAGTTATTATAAGTAGTAAAAACAACTTTATAGATTACTATATAGAAAATAAAAAAGAGAATGAATTAGATGAACAAATGCTAAGAAAAAAATGTAGTGAAGGTAACATTATAAAGGTAGTGCCAAAGGAAATAGTAATAGGTATTGGGTGTAGAAGAAATACAGAAAGCAGTTTGTTACAAGAGTCTTTAAACAATTTGTTACATCAATACAATATTGATATTAACTCAATCAAAGAGATTGGAAGTATAGATGTAAAAAGTGATGAAAAAGCCATAATAGATTTAGCATCAAGTTTATCTGTACCATTTAAAACTTTTTCAGTTGATGAAATATCTAAGGTAGACCATCTATTTGAAAAATCTGAATTTGTAAAAAAGAATGTAGGAGTGTACTGTGTTTCTGAACCAGTAGCATATCTACTAAGTAAAGGAAATTTAATAATAGAAAAACATAAATATAAAGGAATAACAATTTCTGTAGGGAGAGTGTCAAAATGATATACGTTATAGGTATAGGACCTGGAAGTAAAGAATTAATGACTATGCAATGCATAAATGCAATAAAGGATTCTGAAGTTATAGTAGGATACAAAACTTATATAAACTTAATAACAGATCTTATCGAAGGAAAAGAAGTAGTACAAAATGGAATGAGACAAGAAATAGATAGATGTAAGGAAGCTGTAGAAATAGCTAAGACTGGTAAGAAAGTTGCGGTTATAAGTAGTGGAGATGCAGGAATATATGGAATGGCAGGATTAATATTAGAACTTGTATCTAAAGAAGAACAAAATATAGAAGTTAAGGTTATACCTGGGGTAACTGCAAGTATAGGTGCAGCAGCAATACTTGGGGCTCCTATAATGCACGATTTTTGTCATATAAGTTTAAGTGATTTATTAACTCCATGGGAAGTTATTGAAAAGAGATTAAGGTTAGCAGCTCAAGCAGATTTTGCAATATGTTTATATAACCCAAGAAGTAAAGGAAGAAGCGAACATTTAGCTAGAGCATTTGAAATAATGGGAGAATTTAAAGACGGAAAAACTCCTGTTGGAATAGTTAAGGATGTAGGAAGAGAAAAGGAAGAAAAGTTCATATGTACTTTTGATACTATGGATTTTGAAAGAGTTGATATGACTACTATGGTTATAATAGGGAACAAATCAACATTTATACATGAAGATTTAATGATAACTCCAAGAGGTTACAATATATGATATTAGTTTTAGGTGGAACATCAGATAGTATAGAAATATGTGACAGGCTTAATAAATATGAGAACCTAGAATATACACTTTCCGTAACAACTAATTACGGAGAGGATCTTGCAAGAAAGAAAGCAAAAAATGTTATAAATGGAAAGCTATCAAAAGAAGATATGATAGATTTCATACAAAGAAATAACATAACTAAAATTATAGATGCCACACACCCATATGCTATAGAAGTATCTAAAAATGCTATTGAGTGTGTTGAGGAAACAAAGATAGACTATATAAGATATGAGAGAAAATCTTTAATAGATGATATTACTTATGAAAATAAATACATAGTAAGTAGTATAAAAGATGCTTGTGAAGTAGCAAGAAAAAAAGGAAATAACATATTTATAGGAACAGGTAGTAAGCATTTACCAGAAATAGTTGAGCTTATACCAGATAGAAATTTAATAGTTAGAGTACTTCCTACAAGTGAAGTGATATTAAGTTGTGAAAAATTAGGGCTAAATGCAGATAATATAATAGCTATGAGAGGTCCTTTTAGCCAAAGTATAAATGAAGAATTTTATAAACATTATGATATAGATATTGTGATAACTAAAGAAAGTGGTGTAGCAGGTGGTTTCTTAGAGAAAGTAGATGCTTGTGAATCACTTAATATACCTGTAGTAATTGTATCTAGGGAAAAAATAGATTATCCGTATGTTGTAAATAGCATAGATGAAGTAGAAGACTATATAAAATAAATTCAAGGTGGGATTAGTATGAAGAAAGCAGTTTTAGTAGTGAGTTTTGGTACTTCTTACAAAGAAACGAGAGAAAAGACAATAGAAGCTTGTGAAAATAAAATAAAAAATGGATTAGAAGGATATGACTTCTTTAGAGCATTTACTTCTAACATGATAATAAGAAAATTAAAAAATAGAGATGGAATAGAAATTGAAAATCCAATTCAAGCTTTAGATAGATTATATGAAGAAGGATATGAAGACGTTATAGTTCAAACACTTCATATAATATGTGGTGAAGAATTTACTAAATTAAAAGAACAAGTAGATAGCTATCAAGATAAATTTAAGAAAATTGTTTTAGGTAGACCATTACTTACATATATAGAAGATTACAAGGAAACAGTAGAAGCAATAAAGCATCAAATACCTCAAATGAAAAAAGATGAAGCTGTTGTATTTATGGGACATGGAACATTCCACGAGTCACATGCATCATACCCAGCATTAGAATACATGATGAGAGATGCAGGAATAAATGCTTACGTTGGAACTGTTGAAGGATATCCAGAAATAGATAATGTTATAAAAAGATTAAAAGAAGATAATATAAAAACAGTTAATTTAATGCCTTTTATGTTAGTAGCAGGAGACCATGCTATAAATGATATGGCAGGAGATGAAGAAGATTCATGGAAAAATGTACTAGAAAACTTTGGATTTGAAGTAAAAGTTCATTTACAAGGGTTAGGGGAAAATCCATATATACAAGATAAATTTATGAATCATGCAAATGATTGTGTAGAAAAAATAAATGAATTAGGACAAATTTGTTAATTAACTAGGAGGAGATTGAAGATGGCAAAATTTTATGGAATAGGTACAGGACCTGGAGATAGCTCATTATTAACAATAAAAGCAGTCGAAACTTTAGAAAAGTTAGATATATTATATACACCAGAAGCTAAAAAAGGCGGGGAAAGTTTAGCTTTATCAATAGTAAGTAAGTATCTACCAAAAGAATTAGAAATAAAATCAAGACACTTCCCAATGAACTTCAATGATGGAGAAAAGATAGTGGCTTGGAATAAAATAGCTGATGAGATAGTTGAGGATGTTAAAGAAGGTAAAAATGTTGGATTTGTAACATTAGGGGATCCAATGATATATAGTACGTATGTATATATAATGGAAAGACTTATAGGAAATATAGATGTTGAAACTATACCAGGGATATCTTCATTCTCTAATATAGCATCAAACCAAAATTTCCCATTAGTAATGGATAGAGAGCCATTAATAATAATACCATGCACGATAGAAGAAGAAAAAATAGATTATGCATTAGAAAATTATAGCTCTATAGTATTAATGAAAGTATATAAAAACTTTAAAGAAATAGTAGCTAAGCTAGAAAAGAATGGTCTTATAGAACATGCTATATTAGTAAGTAATTCATCTCAAGATAGAGAAGTGGTATACTATAACTTAAGAGAAGTTAATCTTGAAGAAAAGATATCTTACTTCTCAACTATATTAGTTAATAAAGAAGTTAAAAAGGAAGCTCAAGTAGGATAACATTGTAACATCTAAAGGAGATTTTAGTTATGAAGATAATTGTTGGAACGAGAGGAAGTAAATTAGCAGTTACTCAAACTAATTGGGTAATAGATAAGCTAAAAGAAAAGAACCCTAGTGTTGAATTCGAAGTTAAAATAATAAAAACTAAAGGTGATATAATACAAAACGTTAGTCTAGATAAAATAGGTGATAAAGGCCTATTCGTTAAAGAAATAGAGCAACAACTAATAGATGGGGAAATAGATATGGCTGTTCATAGTATGAAAGATATGCCATCATCTTTACCTCATGGATTAAAGTTTGCAGGGATACCTAAAAGGGAAGATCCAAGAGATGTACTTATATTAAAAGAAGGTTACTCTAGTATAGAAGACTTACCTCAAGGAGCAACTATAGGAACTGGAAGTAAAAGAAGAAAATATCAATTATTAAAACATAGACCTGATTTAAATATAGTTCCAATAAGAGGGAATGTAGATACTAGGATAAGAAAAATAACTGATGAGAATTTAGACGGTGTTGTTTTAGCTGCATCTGGAATATTAAGGGTTGGATTAGAAGAAAAAATCAGCTGCTATTTACCAACAGACGTAGTAGTGCCAGCACCTGCACAAGGGGCATTAGCAATAGAGATAAGAGAAGATAATTATCAAGTAGAAGTAGTGATAAACTCGTTACGAGACGAATTAACCGAACTTCAAGTTAGTGCAGAAAGAGGCTTTTTAGATGGTGTTGATGGAAGCTGTCATATTCCTATGGGAGCTTATTGTGAAGTAAATGAGGATAGTATAAAGCTTACTGGATTATTTGGTGATGAAGAAGGTAAAAAATTAATCATCAAATCAATAGAAGGAGATAAAAATTCCCCAAGAGAGTTAGGTAAAGAATTAGCTAAATTAGTTTTAAAGGAGTATGAAAAATATGAAGGGTAAAGTTTATCTTGTAGGTGCAGGACCTGGAGATTATAAATTACTAACATTAAAAGGTCTAGAATGTGTACAAAAAGCAGACGTTATAGTATATGATAGATTAGCAAATGAGAACTATTTAAAAGAAGCTAAGCCTAACTGCGAATTTATATATGTAGGAAAAGCATCAAGCAATCATACTCTTCCACAAGAGGATATAAATAGAGTTATAGCAGATAAAGCAAAAGAAGGGAAAATAGTAACTAGACTCAAGGGTGGAGACCCATATGTATTTGGTAGAGGTGGAGAAGAAGGAGAACTTCTAAGAGAAGAAGGAATAGAGTTTGAAGTTGTTCCAGGAATAACTTCTGCTATAGGTGGATTATGCTATGCAGGTATACCTATAACTCATAGAGATTATGCATCTTCTTTCCATGTAATAACAGGTCATTTAAGAGAAGATGATAAAGAAAATCCAGAAATAAACTGGAATGCTTTAGCAAATACCAATGGAACACTAGTATTTTTAATGGGAGTTGCGAACTTACAAAAAATAAGTTCTAACTTAATAAAAGAAGGAAAGTCTAAAGATACTCCTGTTGCTCTTATAAGTTGGGCAACTAGATATAATCAAAGAGTAGTAATATCTACCTTAGAAAATGTATATGAAACAGCAATAAAGGAAGGTGTGAAACCACCGACGCTTATAGTTGTTGGAGAGGTAGTAGGACTTAGAGATAAGTTAAACTTCTTTGAAAATAAGCCACTATTCAGTAAACGTGTAATAGTGACTAGGTCAAGAACACAAAGTAGTTCACTAGTAGAAAAAATAAGTGACTTAGGTGGTAATCCTATAGAGATACCAACTATAAAAATAGATAAAATAGAAAATAATATAGAACTAGAAAATGAAATAAATAACATTAAAGATTATACATACTTAGTTTTAACAAGTAAAAATGGAGTAGACATATTCTTTGATAAATTAGATGAAATGGGGCTTGATAGTAGAGCTCTAGCAAATTTAAAAGTATGTGCTATAGGAAGTGCTACAGCTAAAGAGATAAAAAATAGAGGAATAAAAGCAGATATAGTTCCAGAAAAGTTTGTAGCAGAGTACTTATTTGAAGAATTAAAACCAATGTTAAAATCAACAGATAAAGTATTAATGCCTAGAGCGAAAAATGCTAGAGATTATCTAGTTGATAAAATAGGTGAAATTTGTGAAGTCAAAGAAATACATACATATGAAACAGTAGTAGATTCTACAAGAAAAGATGAAGTTTTAGAACTATTAGATCAAGATAATGCTGATTATATAACTTTTGCTAGCTCATCTACAGTAAAGAATTTTGTAGAAATAATAGGTGAAGAGAATATAGATAAATTAAATAATATAAAAGTTATATCTATAGGACCTATAACAACACAGACGATTAAAGAATTAGGTTTAAACCTGTATAAAGAAGCAGAAGTTTCAACTATAGATGGAATGATTAGCACTATTATAGAAGATAAATAAGTATTATAATTGATGTGTAGTTATTTATATATTTATGGAGGCGACAAAATGTTAAGAAGACCTAGAAGACTAAGAGTAAATAAAGCTACAAGAAATTTAGTTAGAGAGACTAAGTTAAATGTTGAAGATTTTATATATCCTCTATTTGTAGTAGAAGGTGAAAATATAAAAAGAGAAATATCATCTTTACCAGATGTATATCATTTTTCACTAGATATGCTAGAAGAGGAGATAAAGGAATTAAAAGAATTAGGAATAGAACATGTAATATTATTTGGTATACCTCATGACCATGAAAAAGATCCTCATGGAAAAGAAGCATATAATGACAATGGTATAATTCAAAGGGCTATTAGAAAAATAAAAGAAATAGACAGTAATATGAATGTAGTTACTGATGTATGTATGTGTGAATACACTAGCCATGGTCACTGCGGAATATTAACAGAAACTGGATACGTAGATAATGATATAACATTAGAATACTTATCTAAAATAGCAGTAAGTCATGCAAAAGCAGGTGCTGATATAATCTCGCCATCTGATATGATGGATGGTAGAATAAAAGCCTTAAGAGAGGCTTTAGATAAAGAAGGATTTGTACATATACCAATAATGTCTTATAGTGTTAAGTATGCATCTACATTCTATGGACCATTTAGAGAAGCTGCTAACTCTGCACCATCATTTGGTGATAGAAAAACATACCAAATGGATCCAGCAAATAGTAATGAAGCATTAATAGAAGCTGAACTTGATGTGCTAGAAGGTGCAGATATATTAATGGTTAAGCCTGCATTATCTTATTTAGATGTAATAAGAAGAGTCAAAGATAATTACAACCTACCACTTGCGGCATATAATGTTAGTGGAGAGTATGCAATGCTTAAATCAGCTGTTAAAAATGGAATATTAAGTGAAGGAGCTATTTATGAATCTGTTATGTCTATAAAAAGAGCCGGTGCAGATATAATAATAACTTACTTTGCAAAAGATTTAGCTAAGATGATTAAAGAAAATAGATAAATATATACACAAAAAGGAGTAACTTTTGTTGCTCCTTTTTAATATACATAGTCAATAAATTATCTAGATTATTATACATAATAAAATAAGAGTAAAATAAGGAGAAACCAGTATGCTTTATCCAATAAATATAGATATAAGTGATATAAAGATAACTGTTATAGGAGGTGGAGAAGTTGCATATAGAAAGTGCAAAAACTTTTTAGCCTTTGGCAAAACAGTGAAAGTTATATCTAAAGATTACATAAATAAATTTGGAGAATTAAAAGATAAACTAGAAATTGTTAATGATGAATATAAAGAAGAATACTTAAAAGATAGTTTTATAGTAGTTGCAGCTACAAATAATAAAGAAGTTAATAGAAAAATAGGTATATATTGTAGAGAAAATGGTAAACTAGTTAATGTAGTAGATGATATAGAATTATCTAATTTTACTGTTCCTTCATATGTAAAAAGAGGAGATTTGCTTATAAGTATATCGACAGGAGGTAAAAGTCCCTCACTATCTTCTAAAATAAAAAAAGAATTAGAAGAAAAATATGATGATAGTTATGAAGAATATATAGATATATTAGGCGAATTAAGAAAAGAAATAATAAAAAAATATGAAGACGTTTCATTAAGAAGAAAAAAACTTAAAGCATTGATAAATCTAGATTTAGCAGAACTTAGAGAACTAAAAATAGAATATCAAAAATAAAAATAATAAAAAACTTTTAAAAAAGTGTTGACGATACAAAATTATGGTGATATAGTATTACTTGTCCTTAAGAAAAGGGCAAAAACGAAAATGAACTTTGAAAATTAAACAGTAGGTTAATTTATATAACTGATTCTTAAAAGAATCGAAAACAAACCAAGCCAGATATTCAGATAATGATAGTCTGAGCAGGTAACAACTTTTATTTGAGAGTTTGATCCTGGCTCAGGATGAACGCTGGCGGCGTGCCTAACACATGCAAGTCGAGCGATTTACTTCGGTAAAGAGCGGCGGACGGGTGAGTAACGCGTGGGTAACCTGCCCTGTACACACGGATAACATACCGAAAGGTATGCTAATACGAGATAACATGTTTTTATCGCATGGTAAAAATATCAAAGCTTTTGCGGTACAGGATGGACCCGCGTCTGATTAGTTAGTTGGTAAGGTAACGGCTTACCAAGGCGACGATCAGTAGCCGACCTGAGAGGGTGATCGGCCACATTGGAACTGAGACACGGTCCAAACTC
>NZ_JADMRK010000018.1:0-24240 GCF_015560225.1 Romboutsia sp. BSD2780061687b_171204_C1
GACCTAGACTCTCAAACAATAGCAGAGTTCAATAAATTTGAGCCTGATAGCGTTGATACAACTGATAGAACAGATACTTTAGTTAAGCAAATAAAAGATATAAATAAGCCACTTATAGTTACAACAATACAAAAGATGGCTAATGCTATAAAAAATGATAAATATGCTAAAATAATGGACCAATATAGAGAAGAAAAAGTAGTATTTATAATAGATGAATGCCATAGATCTCAATTTGGAGATATGCATAAAGCCATAAATAAACATTTTACAAATGCTCAATACTTTGGGTTTACTGGTACACCAAGATTCTTTGAAAATAGAAGCCAAGAAGGTAGAGTTACGGCAGATTTATTTGAAAAATGCTTACACACTTATTTAATAAAAGATGCAATAAGTGATGGAAATGTACTTGGATTTTCAGTTGAATATATCAAAACATTTGATGGTGATATAGATGAAAGTGATGATACAAGAGTAGCTGCAATAGATAAAGAAGAAGTATTTATGGCAGACAAACGAATAGAAAATATAGCAGACCATATTATAGAAAATCATAATGGAAAAACTAGAAATAAAGAATATACAGCAATATTAACTGTTCAGAGTATCCCAATGCTTGTAAAGTACTATGATAAGTTCAAAGAACTAGACCATGATTTAAAAATAGCTGGTATATTTAGTTTTGGAGCTAATGAAGACCTTGAAGGAAAAGATGAACACTCAAGAGATTCTTTAGAGAGAATTATTACAGACTATAACAAAATATTTGATACTAACTACTGTACAGATACATTCTCAAGTTATTTTGCAGATGTATCTAAAAAAGTAAAGAGTGCAAAAATAGATATATTAATAGTTGTAAATATGTTTTTAACTGGGTTTGATAGTAAAACACTAAACACACTATACGTTGATAAAAACTTAAAATACCATGATTTAGTACAAGCATATTCAAGAACTAATAGGGTAGAAAAATCAACTAAACCTTATGGGAATATAGTTTGCTATAGAAATTTAAAGAAAAATACAGATGATGCACTAAAACTATTCTCACAAACAGAAACAACAGATGTAGTATTAATGGAAAACTATGAATACTACTTAGATAGATGGTTTGCAGAGCTTAAGAAACTAAAAACCTTAACACCTACACCACAGGATGTAGATAGTCTTGAAAGTGAAGAATCTAAAAAGAAATTTATATTAGCCTTTAGAGAGCTATCAAAAATATTAGTAAAATTAGAAACCTTTGTAGAATTTGAATTTGAAGAAAGTGAACTTCAAATAAGTAACCAAGAATATCAAGACTACAAAAGTAAATACTTTACAATATATGAGATGGTAAGGAAAACACAAGATGAAAAAACATCAATTTTATTAGATGTAGACTTTGGTATAGAGCTTATGCATTCTGATAAAATCAACGTTGGATATATCATGAACTTAATAAAAGATATAGATTTTTCAAGCAAAGAAAAAAGAGATAAAGATATAAAAAATATAATTACAGAGCTAGATAGAGCAGGTAATATGGACTTAAGGCTTAAAGTAGACTTACTAAAAGAATTTTTAGAAAAAGTAGTTCCACAGCTTTCCGAAAACTGTGATGTAGACTTTGAATATTCAAAGTTTGAAGCACATAAAAGAATCCAAGAAGTAAATTACTTTGCTGAGGAAATAGGATTAAGTGCAGATTTTATAAGTGATTCAGTAGCGGAGTATGAGTACTGTGGAATTATAAATCGTGAAGAAATTAGTAATGAAGTAAAAGAAAAACTTAAGCCAAAGTTTTTAGAAAGAAAAAGGAAAGTAGAACAAGTTAAAAGTTTTGTATATGAGCATGTAGCAAAATATAATATATAAATAATTTAATATAAGCAGGGAAATTCCCTGCTTATTTATTTTTTAGAAAAATAATATATTATAAGTTTTTAAAATTCGTTTTTTATAAAAAATGAGTTTTTGTATTACTTATTTTTATTTTTAGAGTCGATAATATAAAAAAACAAGTAATAAACAATCTTGTTTTGATGTATAATATAGTTATAAATAGATTGGAGTGATTTTTTATGGAACCGTATAAAGTGAAAAAATTACCTGCGGGGTACAAAATAGATAAAGATTTAATGATATTACTTGGAGAAGCTTCTGCAAAGTATGGAGAATACAAAGCTATTTTAAATACATTGGAATTTGAAGCAGAACTATTTTTACAGTCAGTATTAAGAAGTGATAGTTATAAATCTACACAGATTGAAGGTACTCAGATTTCCCATGAAGATATTTTCTCACTAGATATAATAGAGGAAAATGATGATAGTTTAGAGATTAAAAACCTAACAAAATCAATAGAGTATGCAACTAAAGCTATTAAAGAAAAGGGCATTACTATGAATCTTGTAAATGAGATGCATAGGATAATTTTAAATAGTGGTAGAGGGTCTACAAAATCACCAGGAAAAATACGAGATACTCAAAACTGGATAGGACCTAGAGGTGCAGGTATAGAGCAAGCTACATTTATACCCCCAAGTCCAGATGATGTAATTGAAGATTTAATTAATTTATATGAATATATGAATGATGCTTATATAGATCCAGTATTGGTTAATGTTGCAATATCTCATGCACAGTTTGAAACTATACATCCTTACAATGATGGTAATGGTAGACTTGGAAGAGCTTTAATACCTATACAAATGGCATACCTAAGCGATGATAGACCAATACTTTATTTATCAGAAATAATAGAAGTAAATAAACTTGGATATCAAAGAGCATTAATGAACACTAGAAGAGGTAATTTAGAATCTTTCATAAGTTTCTTTATGCAGTGTACAATTGACCAATGTAGCAACTATATAAGAAAACTAGAGATAATTAAAAATATTTATAAAGAAGACCATGAAAAAATTAAAAGTATAAAAGGTGGTTCAATACACACTGTATTCCCAATAATGATGAATAAAGTTGTATTTACAAAGAAGTATATTGAAGAGCAAACTGATTTAGCTCCAAGTACTATTGCTAGGGTTATAAATCAATTATTAGATTTAGGTATCTTAGTAGATATATCAAGAGGTCGTAAAAAAGAATACAGATACGATAGAATTTATAAAGTATTTATAGGTACAGAAATGTATTAATATAAGGGAGAACTTAAAATGCAAACAAGTGAAAAACAACAAGAGCAACAAAGAGAGCTTCACACAAGACTTTGGGCAATAGCAAATGACCTAAGAGGAAATATGGAAGCTAATGAATTTAAAAATTATATTCTTGGATTAATATTCTATAGATATCTTAGTGAAAAAGTTGAAAACAAAGCAATAGACTTATTATCAGAAGATGAAATAAGCTATGAAGAGGCTTGGGCTGACGAAGAATATAGAGAAGGATTACAAGAAGAGTTCTTAGAGCAATTAGGATACTTCATAGAGCCAGAATATTTATTCTCTACATTACTTAAATCAATAGAAGACGGAAAATTTGATATAGAAATGCTTCAAGGAGCAATAAATGATATAACAGAATCTACATTAGGAGCAGATAGTCAAGAAGACTTTGACCATTTATTTGATGATATGGACTTAGCTTCTACAAAGCTAGGAAGAGACGTAAAAAGCCGTTCAAAATTAATAGCTAAAGTAATGGCTAACATAGCAGAAATAGACTTTGCACATGAAGATTCTGAAATAGATGTACTTGGAGATGCTTATGAATATTTAATATCTCAATTTGCTGCAAATGCAGGGAAAAAGGCGGGAGAATTTTATACTCCACAACAAGTTTCAAAGATATTAGCAAAGATTGTAACAGTTGGAAAAACTGACTTAAAGGATGTTTATGACCCAACTTGTGGGTCAGGTTCCCTTCTACTTCGTGTAGCGAAAGAAGCTAATGTTAGAAAGTTCTACGGACAAGAGCTTACATCAACAACTTATAACTTAGCTCGTATGAATATGTTACTTCATGATGTAGACTATACAAACTTTGATATAAAGAATGATGATACATTAGAAAATCCAGAGCATGAGGGTATGAAATTTGAAGCGATAGTTGCAAATCCACCTTACTCAGCTAAGTGGAGTGCAGACTCTAAGTTTTTAGATGATGAAAGATTTAGTGCTTATGGAAAATTAGCTCCAAAATCAAAAGCAGACTTTGCATTTGTTCAACATATGATTCATCAATTAGATGATAAAGGAACAATGGCAGTTGTACTTCCTCATGGTGTACTTTTTAGAGGTGCAGCAGAAGGAGTAATAAGAAAGTATCTAATAGAGGAAAGAAACGTATTAGATGCAGTTATAGGGCTTCCTGCTAACATATTCTTTGGTACAAGTATACCTACAGTTATATTAGTGTTTAAGAAGTGTAGAGAAAATGGAGATAACATTTTATTTATAGATGCTTCAAATGAATTTGAAAAAGGAAAGAATCAAAATAATTTAACTGATGCTCAGGTTGAAAAGATAGTTGATACTTATATGAAGAGAGAAACTATTGATAAATACAGTTATGTAGCTTCAATGGATGAGATAAAAGAGAATGATTACAACTTAAATATACCAAGATATGTTGATACTTTTGAAGAAGAAGAGCCAATAGATTTAGCTGCTGTTAGTGAGAGAATAGCGAGTATTGACAAAGAGATAGCTAGTATTGATGATGAGTTAGCAGTTTACTTAAAAGAGCTTGGATTATAAGGGGAGGTGGATGATATGAATAAGACACCGAAACTTAGATTTAAGGAGTTTAGTGGAGATTGGGAAAGTAAGAAATTAGGAGAGATATCTGATATTTATGATGGAACACATCAAACACCTAAGTACACTAACAATGGTGTAAAGTTTGTAAGTGTAGAAAATATAAATAATATATATAAAGTCAATAAATATATTAGTGAAGAAGATTACAACAAAAATTTTAAAATAAAACCACAACTTAATGATATTTTTATGACTAGAATTACAGCAGGTGAAATAGGTGCAACTGCAATTGTAGATAGAGAGGAAGACTTAGCTTACTATGTGAGTGTTGCATTGATAAGATCATATACTGAAAAAGTAAATAGTTTATTTCTAACAAAATGTATAGCAAGTAAATATTTTAAAAGGGAATTAAATAAAAGAATTATACATGTAGCTTTTCCTAAAAAGATAAACTTAGGGGATATTGGTGACTGTGGAGTTAAATTACCAAATCTTGAAGAACAAGAAAAAATAGCTTCTTTCTTTTCTTTAATTGATGATAAGATTTCTCTTCAAAGTGAGAAGGTTGAGACTCTTAAAGAGTATAAGAAGGGTATGATGCAAAAGATTTTTAGCAGAGAGTTAAGGTTTAAGGATGATGAGGGGAGAGATTATCCTGAGTGGGAAGAGAAGAAGCTTGAGGAGATAGCTACTATTTATGCGGGGAAGAGAAAGTTATTATCAGCATCAGGAGACTATGTAATTATGGATATGGGATCAGTAAACTCAGATGGAAATATATTAGCTCATAAGAAAACAGAAGACTCAGAAGACATATTATTAAAGGGTGATTTAGTTATGCCTAAAGATGATATAGGTGGAGGTTTTATAATTGGTAAAACAGCATATATACATGAAGACAATAAATATGTTCTAGGAGATCATGTTTATAGAATTAGATTTAATAATGATTTTAGCTTATTTATGAGCTATCAAATAAATTCACCATTAATAAATAATCAGCTGAAAAGAAAGGTAACAGGGTCTGCTCAGTTAGGAATTAATACAAAAAGTGTATCTGAACAAAAATTATTTGTACCACATAAAGATGAGCAAAGTAAAATAGGAAATTTATTATTAAATATAGATTTAAAAATTCTAAAAGAACTAGAAAAATTAAATTCTTTAAATGAATATAAAAAAGGATTATTGCAACAGATGTTTGTTTAATACCATAATTAAAAAATAGAGTAAATGAAATTTCATTTACTCTATTTTATTTACATTAGTATTAATTTTACATACAGAATATTTAATATATACAGAAGCTTATAAACCTAGAAATGTTTTAACTTGTTCTGCCATACTAATACCTGATGATACTACATTTATAACATCTATTGCAGCAGGAGTAGCATCATTGATAAATGATTTCCACTTACTTATAGACTTATTTTGTTCATTTATATTATCTTCTTCTACACTTTCAGCTAATTCCTGTATTATGATTGAAGCATTCATTATTTCTGATTTTTTTGCTTCTTTCCCATTATAGCCAGCTAAATTTTCAACTAATTTATTTAGAGTATCTAAATCATTTTTTGTTAATTTAAAGCTATCATTTACTTGTGTACCAAAGGTAAAATTACTTGCAGATGCATAATCCCCCATTGCACCCACTTGTCCATTATTTACATATTTTCCACTCATACTAAATTCCCTCCATATTGTTATGCCATTTCAAATTCAGATGCAAATGCATGGTCTCCCATTGAAGCAGTTTGCCCATTATTTATATACTGAGCTCCTTGATGTGCATGATAATGATAATGTAATTGGTATGCATTATCATTAGTTGAAACTTTAAAAGCATTCATTTTTTCTAAAACTTGCACACTACTGGGAGCAGATATTTTATTTTTATTTCTATTACGATCTCTTCTTGAGCTCTTAAGTTGCTTTGATAAATTCTGAATCTCTTCTCTGTACTCCTTAGATATATAGTACACTATATAAATATTGTTAGAATCTATAATATTACTAAATCCACAATCCTCACACTCTATCTCAGTATCTTTTTTTATGTCGAATATATTATCAAATTCAGACATTATATTAATACAGTTAGAGCATCTAAGTTCATATTTTAGTTTTAATCTATCTGATCTCTGTGAAAATTCATATAGCATAGTTGCGGCTACACTAATCTCTATGTTATATGAATTTATGAGATGCTCTATATAAAATCGCTTTATATTTTTTAGAGCCATAGTTCTTAGTGCTTCCTCAATTCCTACACTAGTCATAATTTTTAATTATTCCTCCTCTATATTTAGTAACTTATTTCTTACAATTTTTATAAATCTTTCATCTGTTAGTGCACTTTTAAATGCTATACTGTTATTCTTTAAACTAATTTGTAAGCTATACGTTTGTCCTGTATCATCATCAGTTACATGAAGCATTCCAATTTGATGAGTTAAATAAGGCTCTATAATCTTATACATAGGCTGGTTTGTTATATCACGTATGTCTGTTTTTCTGGTTGAAAAACCAATGCCACATAGCCCAGCTAGTAGTAAAGGTATAAATCCATTACTATTATCGTTGAAATTTATATTTTTTAATTCATCTAAGAAAGTTTCATCTTTATTATTTGTAATAAAATCTTCTAATATTAATAGAACCTCTACTAACATTTCGCTATCTTCTTCACTTATATCAAAATCAAATTCTGGAATAGATTTGCTATTTATAAATTTGGCATTCTCAAATGAATCCTTAAAATCCTCTATATTATTATTAAAATGACCTAGAATAGGAAGAGTTCTTACTCCATTTAAGTTTAATTTATACTGCAATACTTCTATGACACGCTCTGCATATGTTGATTCTGTTCTTATTTCTATATATCCATACTTAATATTTATAAAACATACAACATTCTTATATTGTCTTATCTTAGTATCGCTAATTCCATCATCATCCCTTTTATTCCCACAAGGAACGATAAACCTCATTAAGTAAATTTCATCTTCTATCTTTAGACAAGTATATGCTGTTGGAGTTTCAAGTGATTTATTTTTTACTTTAGGCTCCAACTCATTTATTTTATTATTATTATAAAAATCCCAAGACTCAATAGTTTCTATAAGAGCATTTCTATTTTCTAACTTATCAATTCTAGATAATCCCCAGTATTTTATTGATGTTTTACATGCAAATATCTTTGACTTTAATATAGCATAAGCAGATTCATTTATATATATATTATCCTTATCTTTATATAAATCATCTGTTCCTTCATAGCCTTTCTCCATAAGTACACCAATTATCCTTAATGTATTTGAATTTAATCTATGAAAATCTCTTTCCAATAATATATCTTCTATTTTTAGATCCCTTTTAACCATAGTATCTGACATGGCAATCTCCCTTCTGATATTGTTCAAATATAGTCAACAACATTATATCATATAAAATAGTTATAACTAGAGAATAAGAATTACTTTAGAAGTGCAAATAAAGTCTATATAAGCAGAAAATTTTTAAAAATATTATAGTGGAATAGTGAAACTATTTTATATATTCGACAAATATTGATAAATAAATTAAAATATTAGATATAGGAATTAAAAAATAAATGATGATATTTTAAATATGTATATTGAAAATACTTAGAGTTATAGTATTTATTAAATTAAAAAGGTCAAGTTTGAGCCGACAAACTTTACTTTTTTGTGTTCAAATTGCATTATTAATTTATTATTAAATATAAAAATTAATTGAAAAGACATTAAGAAATTGCATCTGGAGGGCTATATGAAAAAAAGAGCAGTAGGATATTGTAGAATATCTACCTTAATGCAAGTAGACAATACCTCGCTTAAGGACCAAGAAGATAAAATAAGAATGTATGCAAAACTTCACGATATTGATATAGACAAGATATTTATAGATAAAGCTGTATCAGGAAAGTCAACAGATAGACCAGAGTATTATGAAATGATGAACTATGTTAAAGAAAATGATATATGTATGATTATAGTCTATAAAAACGATAGGATACACCGAAGTTTATATAATTTATTAGCTATGATTTATGAATTACAAGAGTATGAAGTAGCCTTAGTAAGCGTTACTGAGATGTTTGATACTTCAACACCACAAGGGATGTTATTTTTACAAATGCTAGGAAGCTTTGCAGAGTTTGAAAGAGCTGTCATCAATGAGAGAACTAGAAATGGAAGAATAGCAAGACTTAATGAAAATAGATGGGTTGGTGGCAAGCCAGCACTTGGATATAAAGTAAATAAAGATGGGAAGTTTGAAGTAGATGAAGAAGAGGCTAAGATAGTTAAAGATATATTTAAATTAAGATCTAAAGGGATGTCACTAGCTAAAATAGGTAACAAATATGGATTTTCAAAGCAAAAGGTCGATTATATATTAAAAAATAAAAATTACATTGGGATATTTGAGTATCATGGAAAAAAAGAAAAAAATGATGTTGTACTAGATATAGAACCAATAGTATCTAGGTATATATGGAACAAAGTTAATAAGGTATAAAATTATAAGAAACGTTCAAATATTAATTTGAAAATACATTGAGTATGTAAGAGATTTATTAATATTAACTTGGATTAATTTTAAGTATAAAATGGAAATTTTGAGAATTTAAAGATGCACTAAAAATTTAGAATAGTTATGTGTCATATTCTTTGTTACTCTAGTAGTGTAGGCACATCATTTCTGTACTATTTTTCTTAAGTTAAATTAGTAAAGATGGTAGTATAAAAGTCAAATAAGTTAAGTATTTGTTTTTTAAAATTATATATTCATTGGGATGACTAATGTTAAGATGATTGTGATGCATTTCTTCGAAAAAACACAAGTTGGCATTTAACGTTAATTGATATTATAAAAAAGAGTTATAATAACTTTGGTATATAATATAAAGAACCAAGGAGGATTTATGGGTAATTTAAGTGATAATGAAAAAACAAAAGAGCTAGAAAGATTAACATTTGTTTTGAAACAATATAAAAAAACTAGAGAACAAGATGTAGTAAAAAAGATACAAGAATCAATTGGGGTTAGCTCAAAAATATGTGAAAAATATCTTGAAAAAAATCAATATAATATAGATAGGACTATACTCGAAATAAATAAAAAAATAGACTTACAAGAAATTGAAATAACAGGTACAATTTTAGGAAGTGTAGAAACAACTAATATAAATTATGGAATGGATAAATTTAATACTCCTAGAGGTCATGGATTTGCAGCTGAAAGGGCAAATCATCTAGCTGATAAAATTATAGGAGAAAAAGCTAAGATTATCGGAGATAACAATGCAAAGTATGGAGCTGATAGACTAGTCAATGGAGTTGAAATACAATCAAAGTATTGTAAGTCAGGGTCTAAATGCATTTCGGAATGCTTCAAGGATGGACAATTCAAATATATAAGTTCAGATGGAAATCCAATGAAAATAGAAGTACCCTCAGATAAATATGAAGATGCGATTAAATCCATGGAGAATAGAATAAAAAAAGGACAAGTGAAAGGAATTACAGATCCAGCAAAAGCTAAGGATATAGTTAAAAAAGGACATTTCACATATGAACAGGCCAAAAATATAGCTAAATTTGGGACAGTAGAGTCATTAACTTATGATGCAGTAAATGGAGTTGTAATTGCAGGGAGCGCAATGGGTGTATCAGCTCTTATAACTTTTGCTACATATGTGTGGAGTGGAGAATCTATTGACATAGCTCTAAAGAACGCAGCATTTGCAGGGTTAAAAGTTGGAGGAGTTACATTTGTAACAAGTATATTATCGAGTCAATTAACGAGAACAGGTATGAATAGTGCATTAAGAGGGTCTACTGATTTTATAGTTAAGCAGATGGGTCCTAAAGCAGCCGCACAAATAGCTAATGCTTTCCGTAGTGGTCCAAATATATATGGTGCAGCTGCTATGAACAATGTATCTAAGTTGTTAAGAGGAAATGTTATTACTGGTGTTGTAACAGTAGCTGTAATATCATCAGTAGATGTAGTAAATATATTTAGAGGAAGAATATCTGGGGCTCAATTATTTAAAAATGTAACAACAACAGCCACAGGTGTAGCTGGAGGGACTGCTGGATGGGTAGGTGGAGCAGCAGCAGGCGCATCAATTGGATCTATGGTTCCAATAGTAGGAACTGCTGTTGGAGGTGTAGTTGGAGGGCTTTTAGGTGCTCTAACAGGTGGAAGTATAGCATCGGGGGCAACTAAGAAAGTTTTAGATTGCTTTATAGAAGATGATGCTAAAGAAATGGTAAGCATAATTGAAAGACAGTTTTCAAATCTTGCTATAGATTATTTATTAACTGAGGAAGAAGTAAAAAAAATTGTTGAAAATTTACATGGAAAGTTAACGGGTTCAAAGTTGAAAGATATGTTTGCAAGTTCAAATAAAAGAAACTATGCAAATAATATGTTAGTAGAGATAATAGAACCTATTGTTAAAAAAAGAAAGTACATAGTGGCGCCTAAAGATGAGGAAATGATTAGTACATTAAGAGGTATAATAGAAAAAGATTTATGTGCAGACTAATAACTTAATAATATATATTTTAGAAAATAGTATAATTCACTATAATATTAAATTATATATACTAAAATATAGATTTATGTTAAAATTTAAGTAAAGAAATCGAAAATAAAAAAGCAAAAAGCCAGGAATCATATAAGTTTGGCGACTTATTCCTAGCTTTTTATATAGCACTCTTGATAAGAGAGAACTCTCATCAGAGAATTTTTTATATTGTTATTATGTATTAATATTAACATAATAATTCTAATATATCAATAATTTTGAAATTCAAATCAATATAAAAAATTATTCATAAAATAAGAAACTTAAATGATATTAAGCATTAATTATTATGAAAAGGTCTGATAGATCTCCTTATCTTTAGTGTCAACATACTGAAAATAGAGGGGAATTTTTTTATGCAAATGACAAAGTTTTGTGACCATCTATATGATGAAAGTACAGATGGTTATATTCAAATATTAAAATTAAATGATGAGTACAATGGTGAAAAAACCATTAAAATATATAATACTAAAAATGATGGATTAAGAGATATTGTAGAGGAATTACATAAAAAAGAAGATGTATTTCTAGCGCCAAATACAATGTATCTACCAAAAAGAAGAGTAGAAAATATAAGACAATTTAGGGCTTTATTCCAAGATATAGATTGTGAGAGTCTAGGTTTAGAAAAAACTGAAACAGTTTATATGATATGGATATTACATTATGAAGGTAAAATACCAAAACCAACTATGGTAACAGATAGTGGAAGAGGAGTACATCTTTATTGGAGGATACAAAATGCTCCTTATGGAGCATTAAATACATGGCAAGAACTGCAAGATTATATATATTACAATTTAAAGCATTTAGGTGCTGATCGAAGAGCTACAGATGGTGCCAGGGTACTCAGATTACCTGGAACTATAAATTCAAGATGTGATACAGATTGTAAGGTTTTATATATAGACAATGAAATAGAATACTCAATGTATGAATTAAGAGAAGAGTATTTAAATTATAAACCTAAGACACATCAATTACAGATGCAACAGGTTAAGAAAATTGATAATAAAGTTATTTGTAATAGATTCTTTAACTCATATAGTTTACATATGGAAAGAGCTAATGATTTAGAAACTTTATGTAGACTTAGAAAGTATGATATGACAGGCTGTAGGAACATGGCCTTACATTGTTATGCATATTGGAAAGGGATTTATATTAGAGATACTTATGAACTTGAAAATGTAGTTATAGAATTTAATAGTGCATTTACTGAGCCACTTAAGGAAACAGAGGTACAAGCTGTTTTAAGATGTATACCAAAGGCCATAGATAAGTTTATAGCTTATGAGCAAGGGATAAGAAGTGGTGAACGTAAGAGAGTTTCTAAAGGCATGAGAGATAAAGAAGGTTATTGGTATAAGAATGAAACCTTAATTGATAGACTAGGAATTACAATTATTGAACAAAAGCATATGAAAACAATAATTGGAATAGATGAAAAATATCGAAGAAATAATGAGAGAAGAACACCAAGAAATGAACAAGGATTAACAAAAAGGCAACAAGATAAGCAAAATCTAATAAATGAGATACAAGCATTGAAAAATAAGGGGATGACACAAAAAGAAATTTCTGAAGTTATAGGAAAATCAATTAGAACAATAAAAAACTATTGGAACTTATAGGTAAAAATGCTCTTTATAAATTTGTGGTACTTGGTACCTTCTTTACAAGGTGCAATGAAATGCTCTTTATAAATTTGTGGTACTTGGTACCTTCTTTACAAGGTGCAATGAAATGCTCTTTATAAATTTGTGGTACTTGGTACCTTCTTTACAAGGTGCAATGAAATGCTCTTTATAAATTTGTGGTACTTGGTACCTTCTTTACAAGGTGCAATGAAATGCTCTTTATAAATTTGTGGTACTTGGTACCTTCTTTACAAGGTGCAATGAAATGCTCTTTATAAATTTGTGGTACTTGGTGAGGGAGGTGTATTCAATGAATTTATTTACGGTTGGTCATTCAACTTATGACTTAGATTATTTTATTAGTCTTTTAAAAGCTTATAATATTAATTGTATTGTCGATGTTAGGTCTACGCCTTATTCGAAATATAGCACACAGTATAATAAAGATTCTATTAAGGCTGTACTAAAATCTAATAACATTACTTATATTTATATGGGAAAAGAGTTTGGGGCAAGAAGATCTTCGAGAGATGTATATACGAGAGAAGGTTATGTTGATTTTGAAAGAGTAAAATATGATCTTGATTTTAAAGCAGGTATAGAACGTATAAAAGTTGGATTAGAAAAAGGTTATAATATAGCATTTATGTGTACAGAGAAAAAGCCAGAGGAATGCCATAGATGTATATTGGTTGGTAGGAATTTCAAAGATTTAGGGTATACAGTTATTAATATAATTAATGAAAATGAGTATAAATTACAAGAAGATATTGAAAAGGATTTATTAGAAGTATATTATCCTGATAGAAATCAAATAGCTTTAATTCCTGACATGAACTTATCGAGTAAATCTGATGAAGAGCTTATAAATGAAGCTTATAAATTAAGAAATAAAGAGATTGGATATAAAGGAGATGAGTAATGGTGAATATATATACAATTGGTTTTACAAAGAAGTCAGCTGAACAATTTTTTACAATTTTAAAAAAGAACAATGTTAGTAAAGTTTATGATATTAGGCTAAATAATTCTAATCAATTAGCGGGTTTTTCTAAGGGAAGAGATTTGGAATTTTTTTTATCTAGAATATGTGATATAGATTACTCTCATGAACTTATATTTGCACCAACTAAAGAAATTTTAGATAACTATAAGAAAAAAAATATTACATGGGATGAATATGAAAAATTATATATTAAATTATTAGAAGAAAGAGATATATATAAATATTTAGAAGAACAGAATATATTAAAAGAAGGCAGTTGTTTTCTATGCAGTGAACCCTTAGAAAATGAATGTCATAGAAGAATATTAGTAGAATATATTAACAGAAAATACGATATACAAATAAAACATTTATAAAATAGTGCTTAGGGGGAGTTATCAATGAATAAAGACATAGTTCTTTTAACTAAGTCAAGAAAACACTATAACTATTGTATTGCAGGTAAAGACATAAATACAGGAGAATGGATTAGGCTTATATCAGAAGATGATACTATACATAATGCTATAAAACCAAGTGATTTAATTTATGAAGATAATACTGAGGCAGAAATATTAGATGTAATAAGAGTTAGGGTAAAAGAAATATCAGGTGAAAATAAAATTTTATATCAGCCAGAGAACTATATTTTAGATGATAGGTATTATCTACTAAAATTAGAAGAAAGAAATTTAAATGATTTAAATAACATAATTGATGATGTAGATAAGATATTTTTCAATACATCAAACTCAATATCAAGAAATGATTTAGAAGAGATTGAGAATGTAAACTCATTAGTGCTAATAGAACCAGAAATTGTAAAAGTAAAGAGAAAAAATGATACAGATTTATGGGCGAACGTAAAATACAATGGCGAATGGTACAATAGTTTAACTATAAAAGATATTAGTTTTACTGAAAAATATTATAATGATATAACAAGTGATTACAATGGACGTAACTTTTATGGTGTGAAATTAGTAATTAGCTTAGGTGAAGAATATAAGGGAAATCATTATAAGTTAATAGCAGCAGTTATAGAGCCACAATGTTATATTGCATATTAACCAATATAATTTTAAATATATTTTGTAGGGAAAATATATTATTTGAAGAATATCAACTATAAATAAATTTATAGGAGGATATTTTATGGAATTAAAAATAAGCGACTTACCTCCACAATTTGAAAATATAGCTATGGAGCTTGGAATAGACAAAGTTAAGGCTTTATTTAAAGAATTTGGAGGGACATCTGTGTACTTTCCTACTGAAAAAATGATATACAAAGAGGCTAGAGATAGATCTATCATAGCTGATTACAATGGCTTCAATCATAAGGAGTTGGCTATTAAATACAATATGTCTGAAAGTTATATAAGAGCTATTATAAATAAGCATAAAAAGAGTGCTTAGGTAATTTTTACTTTATATTGGAATTGACAATTATTGATTTTAAAAGTTATGATAAATACTTAGATTTTATAAAATTCTAGTTTTTAGGAAATAAAGGCTACACACCTATTTGAGGATGTGTAGCCTTTTACATTTTATTGTTTAATTCACTAATATTTGAATTTAAAGAATTGATACTTATGCTTAGGTTTTCTAGTTTCCCTTCGATACGAACCAATAGATACATGGTCACTATAGCAGGAAAGCCTAGATTAGCCACTAACTGCATTAAATCTAATTCCACGACTTATTCCTCCTAAATACTTCTAAAATTGCTAAGAAAGCCCCTCATAAACTCAGAGGGACATTTCTTAGAGATATTACAAGTGCTATGCAACTACAAGGTCATATTCTGTAGTTTCTGTTTGAACAACTTTTGCTTCTACTGGAGCTTGTAAATCTTCTCCATTAGGTGCAAATATATTCTTAGAAACTATAACATCCATAGCAGCCTTTATTTCTGATTCTGTTAAATCTGCTCTTGGATCTGTTATATATAGGCTTACCTTTTTACCACTTTTTGTTGAGAATGTCATTAAAAGTTTTACTTCTATTTCTCCCATTTTTTACTCCTCCTTTGTTTAATTGGTTTTATGCGCTTAAGTTTGTGCTATCTTGTTTTACTACTGACAACATAGTATGTTGTTGAAGTGATTCTAATGTTTCTGCCACGTTGTAAACATCAAGAGCTGTTGCTGTTGGTTTTACATTTGAGTATGTTCTTGATTTTACTATTGTTTTTCCTTCATCATTTAAGCCACAGTCAAATCTTATTTTTAATGAAGAAGCATCTTTTGTTTCTGTTACTTCGGAAACTAATCTTTCGTTTAACATTTTATTTCCTCCTTTGAGCCACTTAGGGTTATATTTTAAGCAATTAACCTAGTTATAAGGTTTATTTGCTTTATTTAAGTTCATTGTATTAGGAGATTAGTTTTAAGTCCTAAAATATATCTGAATATTATTTATTTATGAGATTTTCTGTAAAAATAATATTCAGGTGAAGGTATAGAGGAAATATATATTTTTCACAGAAATATATATTTTTCATAGAAATATATTATATATATAAGTTTTAAGGAGGGGGAAAGCTATGGAAACTTTTAAGGCAATATCTCATCTAAAAGAAGGGGTAAAAGTCGAGTCAATATCAAGAAATTTTAAATTAATATTAGATGAACCAAAGGACCTTGGAGGAAATGATGAAGCGATGAATCCAGTAGAAGCTTTATTATGTGCTCTAGGTTCTTGTCAGTGTATAATGGCTAGAATGATTGCCAGCAAAATGAGAGTGAATTTAGAGGATTTCTATGTTGAATTAGAAGGTGATTTAGATTTAAGAGGATTAAGTGGAGTACAAGGTATTAGACCTGGCTATCAAGAGATAAGAGTAACTTTCCATGTAAAATCTAGTGATTCAGAGATTAAGATAAATAAGCTTATAAATACTATTGAAAAGTCTTGTCCAGTTGGAGATTGTATAGAAAATGGTGTTAAGATAAATACAAGATATGTTATTGATTAATATAGATATTTCAGAGGCTAGAGTAAATATAGTTGATTAAGAAATAGTAGATGAGGATAGTTGAAGTAGGAGCAAAAACCACTCCTACATCAACTATCTTTATTTATATCTTTGGGTCAAAATCTATGGGGTCTAGCCTGGCATCACAGATTGCAGCAAAAAGCACTGCAAACTGTGATGCCAGACTAAAAACCTAGTTCATTGATTAATCCTAATATTTTGGTTGATGATCAGGTTACTTTTATATTTTTATTTTGAAATTTTAATACTATATACAATTAATTTGTTTGTAGGATTGCTATATATGGTATTTGTTTTTTAGCATATGTGAAATTAAATTTATTAAGTCATTCTATTGTAGTAGTTGTTGTTGATATACTTATTTTTAATACTTTTGGAGTTTGGCTATCGCCACCGCGCTTTTCGTTCCAATCTTTTGAGCAAAGAGCGCTCAAAAGGATTTCCACTACAATCGCTAACTCAAAACCTCCTATTACCATAAATTTATGGCCATTTGTTAGCTTATTTTTTTATAAATTGCTTATTTTGATACCGAAAAGATTGGCCTTCGGCCTTGCCCCTCTGACTAATCCCAACGCACTCACACTATTCGCTCCTAAAATACTTCGCAAACATCATATTGCATATCAAGTCTGCTTCGTATATTATCCGCTCGTACGTGTTCGTAGCTTATGGGATAGCCATTCACTGCCCCGTCGCCCAATGCCCTAATGTTGTTGTTTTAAGTGCATTAGGTTAAATAGTTTATTGAACCTCCACGTTTTAGATAAATTAGTGCATTGATTTTTCTAAATCATAGGCTCCTATAAACATATGAGTTGAGTTACTTGGTGTCGGTATGATATCTTATGACTTCGTACTCCGCATTGGATAAAACCATTGCTCCGCTATCCAATGCTAGTTTTAATAGAGCTTTTAGGAAAGATTTATTTCTGTTGAGATATTAAAAGCTCCTAGGTAAAGCTAAGGAGCTTTTAAATATGTATTTATTGATATGAATAGTAATAAACACTATCATCAGGATTTTTCGTAATATTCATTGTCATTTGTAATTTATCGAATACAGTATTGTAATCTATGCTGTAAAATATCTCCCAAGGCATATTATGCATTAGTTCCTCGTAAAACTCATATAGATAGTTTTTAGTAAATTCATAGTTATCACTGGCATCCAGTGTATAAACTTCATCTAAATAATTTTTAAGTGTATGTATATCAGTATTTTTAATGTCAATTCCATAAGAGTATTCAAGATGTTCTATTAAATATTTATTTAAATCTAAATCTTCTATTGCTTTGCATAGCTTATTTACTTTTATTGGATCTGTGTATTCTCCTATTTCAAAAGGTAGTTCGTAGTCGTGAATTGCAAAATCACTTTGACCATTTTTACTTTGTCTTAAAATTGCTTTTTCTATTTCTTCATTTTCTTTAGGAAGTTCAATCCATTCTCCTTTTAAACAACCATTATTATAAGCATCTAAATCTGCTATATATATTTGCATTTTTTCACTCCTTAGATGAATTTTTTATTTTATTTCTATAGTTATATTATGTCCTTTATAAGTGAAAAATATGTATGTGATCATTGAAAATACCAGGTTTTAAGTAGTTATAAAAATGCTTATCAGCAAGCTTTTAATGAAGAAATTACCAAAAAATAATTCACGAATACGTGAATTATTTTTGTATATAAATTTTAAATATATCACGTTTACGTGAAGGGTAAGTAAAATATTTTTATAGTAATTTGTCACGTTCAAGTGAAAATATAAATGTATTTGTAGCGAGGTATTGAATATATATAATAGTTTAAAAGTCTAAAAGAGTACGTATACGGGAATATTAAAAATAGATTATTTATTAAGAGGTGGTATTATGGCAAAGGAAGTTTGCTCACGCAGTGGCTCAAAGGGAGTTAGTACATATAGTGGAACAATTGGGAGCTTTGAGGGATTATATACATTTCTTGAAGTTGCTGAGATTTATGGCATAGATGATTCATGCTTAAGAAAGCAAGTTGCACGTGATAAGTTTGTTATTGGTGAAGATGTAAAGAAAATGGGGAGAACTTGGATTATAACAGAGCAGGCTATGGTTAGAACCTTTGGAACTTTGAAGCTTGAAGATTATAAGAAGAAACAAGAGAAGAAAGCCAAGCAAAAGGCATTAAAAGAAAGTGATAAGAAAATAAATACTAAAAAGGCTAAGGTTAAAGGTACAGGGTCTAGAAAGAAAGTTGATAGTATGAATGCAAAGGAAGAAAAGTCAAAAGATAGTTGGATAAGTGGTGAAATTAAGGGTATAGAACTTAAAAGTTTTGCTTTTAGCACAAATGATAGTAAATAAGTTTAAAAGCTCGTACAAGCTAAAATACGAGCTTTTTTTAATACTTTAAATTAAGATACCAATGTTGAAATTCTAAATATTAAAAAATAGCTTAGGTTTTATTATTTTTTTGTACTTTATTTTTTGAAGTTTCAGTAACTTGGTTACATTTAACCATAAAACCTACTTTAAATTTTATAATTTAGATAAATAAATTAAATATAAAAAATGAAAAGGGGATTTTTATGGGAAAGTTAGTTATTGATTTAGGGCATGGAGGCAAGGATCCAGGAGCCATTGGACCAAATAAAACTTGTGAGGCTGATATAGTTTTAAATATTGGATGTGAAATTGATAAGATTTTAAAAGGCTATGACTTAGATTATAAGTTTACAAGATTTAGTAATAAGTATCTTTCTTTAATTGAAAGAGCTATGATTGCAAATAGGTTTGGAGCAGATTATTTTGTATCTATTCATATTAATTCAACAACTGATAGAAGTGTTAGAGGTGTTGAGGTTTGGCAATATGATGGAGATAATAGTAAGTTAAATAATTTTTCAAAATGTGTTTGTGATGATATTTCAAAGACTTTAGATATTAGAAATAGAGGTGTTAAGTATAATAAAAATTTTACTGTACTTAAAAATACTAAGATGCCAGCATGTTTAATTGAGGTTGATTTTATATCAAATAAAAAAGCTGAAAGAGATTTAAAAGATGGCACTAAAATTAAGGCTATAGCTAAGGTTATTACTGATAATTTAGGAGATTTATATGATTTACAAAAGATTGAGGAATATAATTTGTATAAGGTTTGTATTGGCGCTTATAGAGATAAAAATAATGCTATTAATCAGGTTAAAGAAGCTAAAAATAAAGGATTTAGAGATGCATATATAATATAGCGTGATAGATGTATTTTCAAAAAATATTAAAGTTGTTATTATAAAATATAGAAATATTTTACTAGGAGTATAGACGTATAAAAAAAGAAAGTGAATATTTGATATCTAGAGATAGAGATATGAGAAGAAATTTAATGGAGAATTAACAGCTGTGGAGCTTTCAAAAGAATTAGAAAAAATAAGCAACAAAATATATGGAAAACAAAGAGAAAAGTTAGATAATCATTTTAGAAAATTTATAGGACTATAGTTTTTCGTAAAAGCTAGTATGAAATAGCATTGGATAGCGGAGCAATGATTTTATCCAATGTGGGATACCAACCAATAACCTATCATACAGACCAAAGAGATAGCAACATATACAGGTAGAGTAATATAAAAGTAATATAGTATATTACAAGTAGTAATATAAATGTATTACAAAAAGTAATATTAGGAAAAAGGAAAAAAATAAATGAAAAAATATAATAGAAATGAAGCTTAAATATTAGAAGTAGTAGAAGGTTTTTAGTCTGGTATCACAGTCTGTAGCGGTTTTTGCTACAATCTGCGAACCACAGAGTTTTTGACCCCAACATATAAATTAACTCTTATCAATATATAGTATAATAGATATTTAAAAAGACATAAATAAGGAGACATTTATGAAGATTGGAATAAGAAAACCAAGTGTAAAGAAAAGTATCTCATCAAGGACAACAGGTAGAGTTACGAGGAGTGTAAAAAAGATAACTAGCCCAGGTTATGGGAAAAAGGGGATGGGAATGATAAAAAAACCTTCTAAATCTCTATATAATAAAGTTTATAGAAAGACTACTACTAGCATTACTTCAGTAGGAACATCATATAAAGGATCTAAATCAACAACTGGAAGCAGCTATAAGATTAATAGTAGTAGTTACAAAAGCAAAGGAAGTAGTTATAAGGTTAAGAGTAGCAGTTACAAAAGTAAAAGTTATAGACCTATTAATTATAATGGATACAGTATTGGAGTAAATGATTATGAAGATCTATATGAGGAGAACAAATTAGAAAACAAAACTAAATATTATGAAATAGAATATACTGCAGTAAAAAGAGAAGGATATAACCCTACAGAACTCAAAGAGGATAGATTTAGTGAAAAAAAAATACGTAGCAATGAGGAAGAAGTATATGTTAATGACCTAGATTACTTAATTACTATAGATGAATTACCAATTCTCACAAAGGCAAATCATACAGAATATAGTATGTATGACGTTGAATTTACTACAGAGAATATAGAAGGATATGTAATGTATGATAACTTAGAAGGTTTCAGCCATTGCATACACTATAATAATAGATATGACTCAAAACATAATATAAGTTCATTATATTCTAATATGAACTTTAATACTGAAGTTAAAGCTAAGTTACAAATGAATAAAGTAAAGGATAGAATATTTATTAATGCTATTTATGAAAATAAAGGTAAGGTTGAAGTAGGTGAAATATGCTATATTCAAGCACCTAAAATTAATGAGGAGTTGCAATTATGCAGTAATATTAAAATTGAAGCTACAGGATTATTTCTTGATAAATTAAAGTTTAAGATTTACATAGCTGAGGACGATTTTAATAAGATACTTGTACTAAGGGATGAAAATCAAACAAAAAGATTAATAAAAGAAGAAAAGTATAGACAATTAACAGAGAATCAAGATGTATCGTATCAATTCTCTATACTAGGTGTAGAAGCAGAAAATGACGGATACCTTGAGGATGCTATCTTAAATTATGAAAAATCAATAGAGTTAGGATACAGCACTGCATTTACTTATGAACGATTATATTTAATATATAGATATATGAATGATATGGATAATGCAATTAGAGTAATAGAAAAAGGAATTGAAGACTTATCAGTAATAAATGAAATTGAAACATTAACATTTATTGATGATAAAATAGATGCATTTAAAACTGTTCTTAACTCTACCGATATTATATCATTAGAAAAAGAATGTATAGAAGAATACGTAGAGGAAGATAATAAATCTATTGAAAATAAACCTTTTTTCAGTAAGTTATTATCTAAATTTAAAAAAGATATAATCCCAAATGCATATGAGAATTTAGAAAATACAATAGATGAAATAAAAGCTAAATATGAAGATGTAGAAGAAGGGATTATTGAATATAATAAGTTATTAACACCATTAAAGATGAGTAGAGATCGATTCAAGGATAGAGAGTTTTATAATTTTGAACCTAAAGGATATATATATTATGATAAGCTAGAGGGATTTAGTCACTGTATACATTTTTATAAAAGTTACAGTGATAGATATAATCATTTTAATGAAAATAGGTATGATGTAAAATTTTTAAACTCATTTGAATTGATGTTAACGTTTGAAAAACATATAAATATAGATTTTATTTTAGAGAATAGAGATGAAAAAATATTTATAGTAGCATTATTCGAAAAGGATAAAGATGTAGTTAAATGTGAAATTGGATATATATATAGTCCTAAAATTAACCCAGATCTAGAGATGTGTACGGATATAAAGGTTCAGATAAGAAAATTAAGCTATGGTAGCATAAATTTAAATATTTATATAAAAGAGGACGAATTTAATAAAATTAATGATAATATAGAGAAAAAAGAGGAGGAGTAATCCTTCTCTTTTTAATTATTTATAAACTAAAAACATACAGAAATAAATAAAAGTAATATATAATATTACAAGAAGTAATATTGGTGGGAGGTGACAAAATGAACAAAGCAGAATTCAAAAAACTAGATACATTAGAGCAAATAAATTTAGTAAACAAGATCCTAAAAGAAGGAAAAACTTTAACAGCTTTCTCAGAAGAAGTAGGATTATCAAGAAAAACTATAAGTAAGAACTTTTCAAAGATAGGATACAAATATAGCCAGAGTAAGAAGCAGTATATCCTTGAAAACACTGATATACAAGCGGGGGAACAAAAGAAATATTACAATAATATTACAGGAAGTAATACAAAAACTACCCCGGAAGAAGAAAGTAATATTCCAGTAATACAGAATATTACTACAAACTTAGAAATAACATCCAATCAAAAAAATAGCCTTATATATCTAATAGATAACGTAGATAGAATAAAGGCAATATTAGATGGTCCAAATGAATATTACAAAGATATTACAGAAAGTAATATAGAGAAAAAAGAAGATATAGTAAGGGATATATATAACTTCAAACAAGCAAAAAGAGATTATAGAGCTAAGACTTTAAAGCTAGATGTAGAAGTTCAAAAAGGATTTGAAAGAATAGCAGAAGATCTAAAAGATAGTGGAGTAACTCAACAAGAGCTACTAAATTATATATTAAATCAATACATTAAATTCTATGATGATATAAAATAAACCACCTTAATTAATAGCAGCTTAATTAAAGTGGTTTATAAAACGTTATTAAAGTAAATTGCCCGCTCAGTGGCTTTAAGTTCATATATAAATTATACAGCTTTAATAACTCTATGCATAGAAGAATTTTAGCAACGTACGAAGTCGTTGATGCCATGAAGTGTTTCGCCGACACGTCGCTCAAGCGAAGCGAATTTTTAGATGAAATTGGAGGAGAATATGAGTTATCAAAGTGAAGCACAATTAGAAGAAAATCTAATTAAACAACTTGTAAACCAAGGGTTTAATAGAGTAACAATAGCTGATGAAGAACAGCTTAAAAATAACTTTAGAAGTGAGTTATTTGAACACAATAAATCGAAATTAAACAATGAACCATTCACAGATAAAGAATTTGAAAGAATACTTCGCCATGTAGAAGGGAAGTCAGTTTTTCAAAGTGCAATGATTCTAAGAGATAAGTTTATACTAGAAAGAGAAGATGGTTCTGAGATATATATAGAATTCTTTGACACTCAAAATTGGTGCAAAAATAGATTCCAAGTAACTAACCAAACAACAGTAGTTGGAAAGTATACAAACCGTTATGATGTTACATTACTTATAAATGGACTACCACTTGTTCAAATAGAATTAAAACG
>NZ_JADMRK010000019.1:0-21643 GCF_015560225.1 Romboutsia sp. BSD2780061687b_171204_C1
TGGGACTATAGCTCAGCTGGGAGAGCACCTGCCTTACAAGCAGGGGGTCACAGGTTCGAGCCCTGTTAGTCCCACCAATATGCGGCCTGGTAGTTCAGCTGGTTAGAATGCCAGCCTGTCACGCTGGAGGTCGAGGGTTCGAGTCCCTTCCAGGTCGCCACTTAATTAAATACGCGGGAATATGGCTCAGTTGGTAGAGCAATTGACTGTTAATCAATGGGTCACAGGTTCGAGTCCTGTTATTCCCGCCATTGAATCTGCGGGAATAGTTCAGCGGTAGAGCGCAACCTTGCCAAGGTTGAAGTCGCGAGTTCGAATCTCGTTTCCCGCTCCATTTTAATTACATGGGTGCATAGCTCAGCTGGATAGAGCAACGCCCTTCTAAGGCGTGTGTCCGGGGTTCGAATCCCTGTGCGCTCACCAATATAAAGTTTCACTATAGTGAAACTTTTTTTTATGTTTATTTTTAAATTATAAAAAATGATAGGAGCTAAATAGTTTGTATATACTTATATTAATATAGTATAATACTTAATATAGTAATGAAGAAGCTGTCAAACAGGAGGACAAAACTGTGTTGGATATAAATTCTTTTTTCAGTGTTTTTTTGGATATTATCAATAAAGTAACTGTAAATGATATTATAGATATATCCATAGTAGCATATATATTTTATAAAATATTTATGTTTATAAAGGATACAAGAGCAGAGCAAGTTTTAAAAGGAATAATATTTTTATTAGTAGCGACTCAGTTGAGCGAGACTTTTAAATTGCATACACTTCACTGGCTATTATTAAATGCTCTTGAGATTGGTTTTTTAGCTGCAATAATAATATTCCAGCCAGAACTTAGGGCAGGACTTGAACATATAGGTAGGACGAGATTTAAATTCTTTCTAAAAGGAAGTCCTAATACATCTGAAGAAACATTTAATAAAATGATAGAAGAGATTGTCGAGGCTTTATATTCACTATCAAGACAAAAAATAGGAGCTCTTATTATAATGGAAAGAGAAACTAAGATAGGTGATATAATAAATACGGGAACTATAATAGATGCAGAGGTATCAAGACAATTACTAATTAATATATTTATTCCAAATACACCATTACATGATGGAGCAGTTGTTATTAGAGACTCAAAGGTAAAAGCTGCTGCATGTTTCCTTCCTTTAACAGAGAGTAAAGACTTAAGTAAGGATCTAGGAACACGACATAGAGCAGCAGTCGGAGTAAGTGAAGTTTCTGACTGTATATCCCTTATAGTATCAGAAGAAACAGGGGATGTATCAATTGCAAAAGCGGGAAAAATATATAGAAATATACCAAAAGAAAGAATGGAAAGTATACTTAAGAAAAATTTAAAGCCTAAAGTTGATGAAAAAAGCTTTTTAAAAGGTGGGATATTTAAATGATGAATAAATTAAAGCATAATACAAAAATAAAATTAATATCCCTGCTTAGCGCAATAACATTATGGCTATATGTAATGGCAATAGTGGATCCGACGGATACTAAGCTATTTGAGAACGTCCCTATAGTTATAAGTAATATGAATGAATTAAAAGAAAAAGGTTTTGTAATTTATCCAGATGGAGAATTGACTATTGATGTTTCTATTTCCGGCAAATTATCTAAGATACAAAAGGTAAAAAAAGAAGATATACACGTTTATGGTACTATAGAAAATCCTATGGAAGGAAAAAATCAAGTATACTTAAGGGTACCGACTTTGCCAGGAATGACTCATGAGCTAAAGAGCAATGTTATAGCAGTTAATTTAGATAAAATAGTACAAGAAAATAAAAATATAGAAGTTAAATTAGAAGGAAATTCTAAAGGTAATATAGATAAAGTAAGTATAGATGGAGATAAAAAGAGCATAGAAGTATCAGGTCCAAGGACTTTAGTGAATGAGGTAACTAAAGTGATTGGAGTATTAGATGTAGGCTCAAGAACACAAGATTTTTCAAGTGAAATTAATTTAATACCAGTAGATAAAAATGGAAATAAAGTTAAAGGCGTAAAGTTATATCAATCAACATTAAAAGTATCAGCAACGTTATTAAAAGAAAAAACTGTTCCAATAAGGGTTAAATTAAAAGAAAATACATCAGATAATGAAAAAGTACCGAGTTATGAGCTTAGTAAAAGCAATATCATCATAAAAGGGAGTAAAGATTTAATCGATGGTATAGAATATATAGAAACTAAAGAGGTTAATTTAGATGATATAACATCTGGATTTCCTAAGGATGTAGAGTTAAATATTCCAAAAGGTATATCATCAGATACAAAATATATTACTATAAAGCTTAATGGCGATAAATCATTACAGAAGGAATTTACTTATAGCAAAGATGAAATAGAATTAAGAAATTCAGATGGTAAGAATACATCAGATATCGATATTCCAGAATCTGTAAAGGTTACTGCTGATTATCCTAGCACAATAGAAAACTTAGAAAAATCAGACATAAAACTATACATAGATTTATCTAAGCCAAATGAAAATCAAAAATATAAGATAGAATATGATTCTAGTTATAAATTTAATAAAATAGTTATAGATCCAAGTGAGATATAATAATATAAAGACATAAGAAAATATAGTATTTTTCTTATGTCTTTTTTAATTAATATGAAATAATATGGCTCTTAGATTTACTAAAATAGTTTACTAACATATCAGCAAATAAAAAAATAATTAAAAATCTGTCAATTATAAAGGATTATAACTATTAAAGGTATAATTATACATAATGATATATATTGAAGATTTTTTAAAAGGATAATTGACATTATATAAAAGTGAAATAATTCTGAAAATTTAAAAATTATAAATATAGTGGGAAAACGTTGGTAGAATATATATAATATAGGTATGAGACAAATTAGTAATTAGCTTAAAAATTAACAGAATTAAGGGGATAGAGATGTTTATTAAAAGCTAAACGTACCAATCTATATTTATTGCATACAAAATGGGGTGGATTAGATGAAAAACTTTACAGAAGTAATAAAATTCGCTAAGGAAAGAGGTCCTAAAATTATCTCTGTAGCATGTTGCCAAGATAAAGAGGTATTAATGGCAGTAGAAATGGCGAGAAAAGAAGGGATAGCAAAGGCTATATTAGTAGGGGATATAGAAAAAACGAGAGAAATAGCAAATGATGTAGGTATAGACCTTAATAACTATGAACTAAAAGATATAAAAGATTTATCAGAAGCGTCATTAAAAGCAGTAGAATTAGTATCTCAAGGAAAAGCTGATATGGTAATGAAAGGCTTAGTAGATACATCTATAATTCTAAAGGCTGTATTAAATAAAGAGGTTGGTTTAAGAACAGGGAATGTACTAAGCCATGTAGCTGTATTTGATGTAGAAGGTTATGATAGATTATTCTTTATAACTGATGCAGCTATGAACTTATCACCAGATGTAAATATCAAAAAACAAATCATAGAAAATTCATGCACGGTAGCTCATGCACTCGATATCAACACACCAAAAGTAGCAGCATTATGTGCTAAAGAAAAAGTAAATCCTAAAATGCAAGATACAATAGATGCCAAAGAATTAGAAGAAATGTGTGAAAAAGGCGAAATAAAAGGATGCATAGTAGGAGGTCCATTTGCATTAGACAATGCTGTATCAATAGAAGCCGCAAATCATAAGGGAATAAATCATCCAGTAGCAGGTAAAGCAGATATATTATTAGCTCCAGATATAGAAGCTGGAAATATATTATATAAATCATTAGTATTTTTCTCAAAATCTAAAAATGCAGGTGTGATAGTAGGGGCTAAAGCGCCTATTATATTAACATCAAGAGCAGACAATGAAGAAACTAAACTAAATTCTATAGCATTAGGGGTATTAATGGCAGCTAAAGCCTAGTTTATTAAGGGGGTAACACAATTGAATAAGGTATTCAAAATATTAACTATAAATCCTGGTTCAACATCAACGAAGATTGCAGTATTTGATAATGAGGATTTAGTCTTTGAAAAAACTTTAAGACATTCTTCTGAAGAAATAGGCAAGTATGAGAAGATTTCAGATCAGTTTGAGTTTAGAAAAACAGTGATTGAAGATGCATTAACAGAAGGTGGAATAAAAACATCTGATTTAGATGCAGTAGTAGGTAGAGGTGGACTTCTTAAGCCTATAGAAGGTGGAACTTATATTGTTAATGAAGCTATGATTGATGACTTAAAGGTTGGTGTATTAGGGGAACATGCATCAAATCTAGGCGGAATTATAGCAAAAGAAATAGGAGATGCAGTAAATGTACCATCTTACATAGTTGATCCAGTAGTTGTAGATGAAATGGATGATGTAGCTAGAATATCAGGGAGTGAAGATATAGATAGAAAGAGTATATTCCATGCTTTAAACCAAAAGGCTACTGCTAGAAGAGCAGCTAAAGAATTAGAAAAAGAGTATTTTGACTGTAACTTTATAGTAGCACATATGGGTGGAGGAATATCTGTTGGAGCACATGAAAAAGGTAAAGTAATAGATGTTGCCAATGCTTTAGATGGAGAAGGGCCATTTTCGCCAGAGAGAAGTGGTGGATTACCGGTCGGAGACTTAGTGAAGATGTGCTTTAGTGGAAAATACACTCAAGATGAAATAAAGAAAAAGATAAAAGGAAATGGTGGTCTAGTAGGATACTTAAATACTAATGATGGTAGAGAAGTTGAATCTAGAATAGAAGCTGGTGATGAAAAAGCTAAATTAGTATATGAAGCTATGGCTTACCAAGTAAGTAAAGAAATAGGTTCTTGTGCATCAGTATTAAAAGGTAATGTAGATGCAATCCTTTTAACTGGTGGAATAGCTTACTCTAAGATGTTTACAGGAATGATTAAAGAGAGAGTTAATTTTATATCTGATGTAAAAGTTTACCCAGGTGAAGATGAAATGATAGCATTAGCTCAAGGTGGACTTAGAGTATTAAATAAAGAAGAAGAACCCAAAAATTATGGATATGAAGTTCAATATAGTTAATGATATAAATTTAATATAAATACAAAATTGACTTAATAGGTGGTAACTAATGATAAGAGATGATAAGAGGATAAGAATTATAATAGGACACTATGGTAGTGGTAAAAGTGAGTTTGCTATGAACTATGTTACCAAATTAAGAAATGAGGTAGAAGGTAAAGTTGCCTTATCAGATTTAGATGTAGTAAATGTTTATTTTAGAACAAGGGAAAAAAAGGATTTATTAAATTCTTTAGATATCCTTCCTATATATAGTTCAATAGACGCACCAACTTTAGATTTACCAGCTATATCTCCTCAAATAATGTCACCAATAACAGATAATTCTTATAGTTATGTTATGGATGTGGGAGGGGACAACGTAGGAGCTAGAGTGGTAGGTAGATTCCACGAATTAATAGAAAAAGCTGACTACGATATGTTTTGTGTAGTAAACGCTAATAGAGAATATACTCAGTCAGTAGAAGATGTAATAGGTCATATAAGAGCAATTGAGAAATCTTCTGGTCTTAAGGTTACTGGGCTAGTAAACAATACACATTTAGTAAGGTCAACTACAATTGATGATGTTTTAAAAGGTCAAAAATTAGTTGAGCAAGTGTCTAGACAGTACGATATACCAGTTAAATATATAGTATGTTTAGAAGAATTAGTTCCACAACTTCCAGAAGGTTTAGAGGGAGAAATTTTCCCTATCAAGCTTTATATGAGAGAAGCTTGGATGTAGTTTATTAGTAAAATAATTATAAATTTTTCTAAGGGGGACAAAGGAATATGGCTAAGGGAACTGTAACTTTCAATCAAGACCTTTGTAAAGGATGTGCATTATGTGTAGCTGCATGTCCAAAGCAAATAGTAGTAATGGATAATAACAAAATCAACAAAAAGGGATACAATCCAGCTACAGTAGTAGAAATGGATAAATGTATAGGTTGTTCAAACTGTGCGACTATGTGTCCAGATGCAGTTATAACAGTTGAGAGAGACTAATTAAAATATAAGGGGGATTTGTAAATGGCTAAGATACTTATGAAGGGTAACGAAGCATTTGGGAAAGCAGCTATAGAAGCTGGATGTAAATATTTCTTTGGTTATCCAATAACACCACAAAATGAATTACCAGAATATATGTCTAAAGAATTACCTAATGTTGGAGGAGTATTTGTTCAAGCTGAATCAGAAGTTTCTGCTATAAACATGATATATGGTGGAGCAGGAGCAGGGGCTAGAGTTATGACTTCTTCATCTTCACCAGGAATAGCTTTAAAACAAGAAGGTATAACTTATGCAGCAGGTGCTGAATTACCATGTGTTGTAGTTAACGTAATGAGAGGTGGTCCAGGACTTGGAGGAATACAACCTTCTCAATCTGACTACTTTATGTCTACAAGAGGTGGAGGAAATGGAGACTATAGAACTCCAGTTTATGCTCCAGCTACAGTTCAAGAAGCTGTTGATATGATAATGGAAGCTTTCAATGTTGCTGATTACTATAGAACTCCAGTCATGGTAGTTGCAGATGGTATGATAGGACAAATGATGGAGCCAGTAGAATTTAAAGCTCCTAAAACTAGAGAATTAAAACCTAAAGATTGGGCTACAGTAGGAACTAAAGGAGAAAGAAAGCCTAATGTAATAAATTCTTTATACTTACAACCAGATGAATTAGAAAAACACTGTATAAAGTTAGAAGCTAAGTACAGAGAAATAGAAAAAAATGAAGTTGATTATGAAATGTATAAGACTGAAGATGCTGAATTAGTATTTGTAGCTTACGGTACTACAGCAAGAATAGTTAAAAACTCTATAGATATGTTAAGAGAAGAAGGAATTAAAGCTGGTTTAATAAGACCTAAGACTTTATGGCCATTCCCATTTGAAGCATTCAATCAAATACCAGAAGCTAAAAACTTATTAACTGTTGAAATGAGTATGGGACAAATGGTAGAGGATGTAAGATTAGCTGTTGAAGGAAGATTACCTGTACACTTCTACGGAAGAGCAGGAGGAATGATACCTGATCCAGAAAGTATAGCTAATAAAGCAAAAGAAGTAATGGAAAGTGAATTAGCTGTAGGAGGTGCTAGATAATGTCAGTTGTATTTAAGAAAACTAAGGGATTAACAGATGCTCAAACACACTACTGCCCAGGATGTACTCATGGTATAATCCATAGATTAGTAGGAGAAGTATTAGAAGAGTTAGATGTATTAGGAGACACTATAGGTGTAGCTCCAGTTGGATGTTCAGTTTTAGCATACAACTATTTTAATTGTGATATGCAAGAAGCATCTCATGGTAGAGCTCCAGCAGCAGCTACTGGAATAAAGAGAGTTCATCCAGATAAGACAGTATTTACATACCAAGGAGATGGAGACTTAGCATCTATAGGTACAGCTGAAATAGTTCATGCAGCAGCTAGAGGTGAAAAATTCACTACAATATTCGTAAATAATGCTATATATGGAATGACTGGTGGGCAAATGGCTCCAACTACATTAGTTGGACAAAAAGCTACAACAGCTCCATATGGTAGACAAATAGATAAGCAAGGATTCCCAATAAGAATGAGTGAAATGCTAGCTACATTACCAGGTGCAGTGTTTGTAGAAAGAGTTTCTGTAGATACTCCTGCTAATGTTAGAAAAGCTAAAAAAGCTATAAAGAAAGCATTCGAAGTACAACAAGCAGGACTTGGATTTGGTATAGTAGAAGTTTTATCTACATGTCCAACTAACTGGGGATTAAATCCAAATGATGCATTACAATGGTTAAGAGATAATATGATGCCATACTATCCAATAGGCAATATAAAAGATGTTGAAATCGCTGAGGAGGTGAAGTAATATGTCTACAGCTAGAGTAATATGTGCAGGATTTGGTGGTCAAGGGGTAATGTCTATGGGACAATTACTTACATATGCAGGTATGCTAGAAGGTAAAGAAGTTTCTTGGTTACCATCTTATGGACCAGAGATGCGTGGAGGTACAGCTAACTGTTCAGTAACTGTATCTAATAAGCCAGTTGGTTCTCCAGTTATAGCAGGAGATGCAACTTGTGCAATAGTAATGAACTTACCATCACTTGATAAGTTTGAAAGTGAAGTTAAGCCAGGTGGAAAAATATTAGTTAACAGTTCTCTTATAGAAAGAAAAGTAGAAAGAGATGATGTTGATGTTTACTATATACCAGCTAATGATATAGCTTTAGAGTTAGGAAACCCTAGAGTTGCTAACATGGTAATGTTAGGTGCTTATTTAAAAACTGAACCAACAGTAGAGGTAGACTCAGTTTTAGAAGCATTCAAGAAAGTATTTGGACCAAGTAAAGAAAAATTCGTTCCATTAAATAAGGAAGCTTTACAAAAAGGATCTAGTTCTATAAAATAATATAAAAAGTTACAAAAAAGGGGACAATAGAAAGAATTCTATTGTCCTTTTTTTATATATGTATTAAAATGTCTTTATGGAATAAACTTGGAATTAAGAACACTTAAATGTGTATAATAATATATTATAATTGACGAGCTTTTCTTCACGAAAGGAGATTTTTTATGAGAAAGTATTTTGGAACAGACGGAGTAAGAGGTGTAGCAAATACAGAACTTACTTGCGATTTAGCATACAGATTAGGTAGAGCTGGAGGATATGTACTAGCTCAAGGAAAAGAAAAAGTTAAAGTAGTAGTTGGAAAAGACACAAGAGTATCAGGAGATATGTTAGAAGCATCTTTAATAGCAGGACTTATGTCTGTTGGATGTGATGTAATGACAGTTGGGGTAGTTCCAACACCAGCAGTTGCATACCTAACTAGAAAATATGAAGCTGATTGTGGTGTTGTTATATCAGCATCTCACAATCCAGTTGAGTACAATGGTATAAAGTTCTTCAATAAAGATGGATATAAATTAGATGATTCTGTAGAATTAGAAATAGAAAATTATATAGACAATATAGAAAAGGTTGATTATCTTCCAGTAGGAGAAAATGTTGGAAGAAAGGTATATGTACATGATTCACAGAGAGATTATATAGATTACTTAAAATCTATAGTAAAAGTAGATTTTAAAGGATTAAAAGTTGTGTTAGACTGTGCTAATGGAGCATCTTATAATGTTGCACCAATAATATTTAAAGAATTAGGTGCAAGCGTTGTAACAATAAATAGTCAACCAAATGGAAATAATATAAATGATAAATGTGGTTCAACACATCCAGAGGGATTACAAAAAGCTGTTGTAGAGAATAATGCTGACTTAGGTCTTGCATATGATGGTGATGCAGATAGATTAATAGCTGTTGATGAAAATGGAAACATTGTAGATGGCGACCATATAATGATATTAAGTGCAATACACTTAAAGAATAAAGGTAAGTTAGCAAAGGATACATTAGTAGTTACAGTGATGAGTAATATAGGACTTACTATAGCAGCTAAGGAACATGGAATAAATCTAGCTACTACTGCTGTAGGAGATAGATATGTACTTGAAGAAATGAAAAACACTGGATATAACTTAGGTGGAGAGCAATCAGGGCACATGATATTCTTAGACTATAATACTACAGGAGATGGAGTATTAAGTTCATTAGTATTAGCCCAAATAGTATTAGAAGAAGGTAAGAAGTTATCAGAATTAGCAGCAGTGATGACTCAATATCCACAAGTGTTAGTTAATGCTAGAATAAAGAATGAAAATAAAAATAGATACATGGAATACCCAGAAATAAAGAGTGAAATAGAAAGAATAGAAAAATTACTAGATGGATGTGGAAGGGTATTAATAAGACCATCAGGAACAGAACCATTAGTAAGAGTTATGTTAGAGGGTAAAGAGGAAGGTCAAATAAAAGAATTAGCTACAAATTTAGCTAACCTTATACAAGAAAAACTATCGTAATTTAAAAAGTGAATGCTAAGGCCTAGTATTACCCAAGCGTAAAAGTTAAAAGGGTGAATTGCTAAGATATTTCTTAGTATTCACTTTATAAAGCGCCAGAACTTAGCTATAAGAAATACTTTATAAAATTTCTAAGTTGACGAGGACAGAGTTTATCGAATTATCGGCGGATGCTCTGCGGTGAATTTACCATCGTAAAAGTTTCTTTAAAACAAGGGAGTAATTCTTTGGACAAAGGGAAAACTTAAGTAAATATGACCTAACTCTTAAAATATATAAAACAAAAAATATTTTTAGGAGGAATTTTAATATGTGTGGAATAGTTGGATATTTAGGACACAGACAAGCAACAGAAGTATTAGTAGAAGGACTTTCAAAATTAGAGTATAGAGGATATGACTCGGCTGGTGTTGCAGTAAACACTGGAAATGAATTAGAAATAAGAAAGTTCAAGGGAAGGTTAGCAATACTTGCTGAAGATTTAGAAAAAAATCCTATAGAAGGTGGATTAGGAATAGGACATACTAGATGGGCAACTCATGGAGAACCATCAGATGTAAACTCACATCCTCATTTCAATATGGATAAGACAATAGCAGTAGTTCACAATGGTATAATAGAAAACTACATGGAATTAAAGGAAGAATTACAAGCAGAAGGTGTAGTATTCTTATCTCAAACAGACACAGAAGTAGTAGCTCACTTAGTAGATAAATACTACGAAGGAAACCTATTAGATGCTGTTTATAAGGCAACTGAAAGATTAAGAGGAGCATATGCATTAGGTGTTATATGTAAAGATAATAACAGTGAATTAGTTGCAGTAAGAAAAGATAGCCCATTAGTAGTAGGTCTTGGTGAAGGTGAAAACTTTATAGCATCAGATATACCTGCAATACTAAAGTATACTAGAAATGTATACTTCTTAGAAAATGGAGAGTTTGTTCATATAGTTGGAGATAAATTAACAGTATTAAATGAAAATAGAGAAGAAGTTAAAAAAGAAGTTACAGAAATAACTTGGGATGTTGAAGCTGCATCTAAAGGTGGATATGAGCATTTCATGTTAAAAGAAATATACGAACAACCAAACGGAGTTAAAGAAACATTAATAAGAAGATTAAATGAAAATGGAGAAATCCAATTAGATGATATAAAAATGACTAAGGAAGACTTAGACAAAATAAATAAAGTTTATATAGTTGCATGTGGTACAGCATATCATGCAGGTCTTGTAGGAAAGTTTGCTATAGAAAAGTTTGCAAAGATACCAGTAATAACTGATATAGCATCTGAATTTAGATATAGAGATCCATTTGTTGACGAAAATACTTTATTAATATTAGTAAGTCAATCTGGAGAAACTGCTGACACTTTAGCATCATTAAGATATGCTAAAGAAAGAGGAGCTAGAATATTATCAGTAACTAACGTTGTTGGTTCTTCTATAGCTAGAGAATCAGATGATGTGTTCTATACATGGGCAGGTCCAGAAATATCTGTTGCATCAACTAAGGCATACACAACTCAATTAGTTTCATTCTACATGATAGCATTAGACTTTGCTATAAAGAAAGGAACTATAACAAAAGAGTTCTACAATGAAATGATAGAAAAATTAAAAGAAATGCCAGAAAAAGTTTCAAAAGCATTAGAACAAGAAACTTATATAAAAGAAGATGTAGCTAAAACATTAAGAGAAGCAAGTAGTGCTTTCTACTTAGGTAGAGGATTAGATTATAACTTAGCTATGGAAGGTGCATTAAAGATAAAAGAAATATCTTATATACACGCTGAAGCATTTGCTGCTGGAGAGCTAAAGCATGGTACAATAGCTTTAATAGAAAAAGGAACTCCAGTAATAGCTATAGCTACTCAAGAAGAACTATTTGAAAAAATGGTATCTAATATGGAAGAAGTTAGAGCTAGAGGAGCTTATGTTATAGCAATAGCTCAAGAAAAGAATAAAGAAGTTGAAAAAGCTGCTGATAAGGTAATATATATACCAAATGTGGATGATATATTATCAAGTATATTAACAGTTTTACCACTTCAATTATTATCTTACTACGTTGCAGTTGAAAGAGGTTGTGATGTAGATAAGCCAAGAAATCTAGCTAAATCAGTAACAGTTGAATAAATTTTAAATTAAAAGATATATAAAGGACTACCTTACTAAGGTAGTCCTTTTTTACATATAAAGATTTTTTATTAAATATAGAACTATTGAAAATTCATATATAAGATATATTAATAAGTTTAAAATTTTTAAAAGGACACTTTAATTAACGGATGAAGTCGTTGTCTACATTAGGGAATCAAACTTTTTATTTTTTAGAATATATATTCTTTGTAGTTACATAATATTAATATTAGTATATAACAAAAGCATGTTCTTATATTAATTTGTTATGTATATATAATGATTCAATAGTTATAAAAATAACTATCAAATTATTATATAGTAACCATAAAAATATCGCATAGGTGCTAGGGTTTACAAAGTACTTACATAGATTTACAATTTAAATAAAACCTATTTTATAATGGAGGGAAACACATTGGAAGAGCTAAGAGATATATTATTAAATGAGATACCTGAATTTAGGGAAAAAGGTCATAAATTTGTAAATGGTGAAATTTCAGTAAATGAATTCAAACATGCATCAGGAGGAATGGGTGTATATGCTCATCGTGGTGGTAAAGAATTTATGATAAGACTTAGAACAGCAAGTGGTGTTCTTGATATAGAAAAGCTTAAATATATATATGATTGCGCTAAAAAATATAATCTAGATAAAGTACATTTAACTACTCGTCAAGCTATACAATTACATGGCTTAGGAATAGATGAAGTTTGTGACATAATGGAAGATGGATTAAAGCATGGTATATATACAAGAGGTGGAGGAGGAAACTTCCCTAGAAATGTTGCCTTATCACCATTATCAGGAGTAGAAATCGGGGAAGCATTTGATGTTACAGAATATGCTTTAAAAGTAAATGAATATTTAATGAAAGACATATATAAATATAAGTTACCTAGAAAATTAAAAGTATCTTTCTCAAATAGTAGCGAAGATACAGCTAACTGTACTGTACAAGATTTAGGTTTCTTAGCAGTAAAAGAAAATGGAGAAGAATTTTTCAAGCTTTATATAGCAGGTGGAATTGGTAAGAATCCTGCAAAAGCAGTGGAATATGATGAGTTAGTTCCAAAGAGTGATGTTTTATACCATGTACAAGCTATGATAGAGTTATTTATAGCTGAGGGTAACTATGAAAATAGAAACAAAGCTCGTACAAGATATATTGTAGCTAGTATGGGTGAAGAAGAGTTCTTAAAATGTTATAAAAAACATCTAAAAGAAGTAAAAGAAAGAGAAAATTTAGATTTAAATATAGAAAATAAAACTTGTAAAAAGAAAGGATCAAAAATAGATTTACAAGATATAAGACTAATACCTCAAAAACAAGAGGGGTTATATAGTGTATATCTTCATCCAATTGGAGGACAGCTAAAACTAACTGACTTAGAAGCATTAATAAATGCTTTAGAGTCAATTGAAGATTTAGAAATAAGACTTTCTATGAGCGAAGGTGTTTATTTTAGAAATCTTAATGGAGAGGAAGCTAAAAATATATTAGAGTTAACAAAAACTATGGGTGGAAATACTCCAATAGAACAAACTTCATGTTGTATAGGTGTCCCTACTTGTCAGATAGGTATAGGAGAGAGTCAAGGTTTATTACATAGTATATTAGACTACTTCAAAAAGAAAAACTATACAACAAATAAATTACCAAGAATTCATATATCAGGATGTACAAGTTCTTGTGGAACTCATCAAATAGGTATAATTGGATTTGGAGGTAAAAAGAAAAAAATAGATGGAGAGTTAAAAGAAGCATTTACTTTATATGTAGGTGGTGTGGCTAAAAAAGATAACGTAAAACTTGGGGAAGTTTATGGAGATATAGCTAGTGATAAAATACCAGAGTTTTTATATAATTTAGGATTATTATTAGATGAAAAAAATATTAATTTTGAAGAATATTTAGGATCTAATGTTGAGGAATTCAAGGAATTTGCAAATAAATATATAGCATAATAATAAAATAAAGCACTAAGATGATTAAAGTCATCTTAGTGCTTTATTTTTGTATATCATATCCAAAAATGTTAATAATTTAAGTATAATATATAAATTAATGGGGGCTTTTACATGAAACTAATTAAAATGATATGTATATTTTTAATATTAATGATGATGGGTATACTAATATCTTTTGCGGATACAAAATCAAAAAATGAATATAATGAATTAATACGAACATTTATAAACACAGAGGCTAAGTTCAATTTTTATAACATAAAAGCAAATGGTTCTATAAATTACAACATATCAAAAGAAGAAATGGTTGATATGTGCACAGAAATACTTAATAATTTAGGACTAGAAGAAAGTGATTTAGCATGGGAAGAAATATGGAATAAAGATGAGAAACAGATTCATTTAAGCGGTAAAATAGAAGATGAAAGCATTTCCATAATTTTCATAAAGAAAAATGACGAAGAGGCTCACATAATGGTTGACATATTACAGAATAAAGTATATAAAAATATAGTGGGCGTTTATACAGTTCTTGAGAATACATTAGAAAAATTTGCAATTAATGCAGATATAAATACATGTATATCTGGAGAATATTCAGAAAAGTTACATTTAAGCAAATGTGATGATATTTTAACGAAAATATTATATAATATGAATGCACAAGAAGTAGATAGAATACAAGAGGAAAATTTTATATCTGTTACAGCAGATAGTAAGATCTTACAAGGAAATGACTTAGAATATTTAGGAAATAATATTAATTTGAATATAGGGATGAGGTATAGCGAAGACGAAGATAAAACATTAATTTATATTGCTACACCTATTATAAAATTAGATTATTAATTATGAGGAGAGACAATAAAAATGGGAAAGATAATAGTAAAAAAGAGTAATCCACTTAATGGAAGTGTTAAAATAGACGGAGCTAAAAATGCAGTGTTACCAATAATAGCGGCGACGTTATTAGCAAACGGTAAGTCAACTTTAAAGTGTGTACCTAACTTAAAAGATGTTCATGTTATATCTGATTTATTAAGACACTTAGGAGCAAAAGTAGAATATAAGGATAACACTTTAACAGTAGATGCAAGCAACATAACTACTTGTGAAGCACCATATGAGTTAGTAAGTAAGATGAGAGCATCTTTCTTAGTAATGGGACCATTACTTGCTAGATTTAACCACACAAAAATATCTATGCCAGGAGGATGTGCTATAGGAACAAGACCTATAGATTTACATTTAAAAGGATTTAAGCATTTAGGTGCAAAAGTAGATATGGATCATGGATTCGTAGAAGCTACAACTGATAAATTAGTGGGTACTAAATTATACTTAGATTTCCCATCAGTAGGAGCTACTGAAAACATAATGATGGCAGCAGCTTTAGCTGAAGGAACAACTATAATAGAAAATGCTGCAGAAGAGCCAGAAATAGTAGATTTAGCTAATTTCTTAAATGAAATGGGAGCTAATGTAAAAGGTGCAGGAACTAACACTATAAAGATAAAAGGTGTTAAAGAATTAAAAGGTGCAGAGCATACAATAATACCTGATAGAATAGAAGCAGCTACTTATATGGTTGCAGCAGCTATGACAAAAGGTGATATAACAATAGAAAATGTAATGATGGAACATTTAAAACCAGTTACAGCTAAATTAATAGAAGCTGGATGTGAAATAATAGAAAAAGATAATACAGTTAGAGTTATAGGACCTGAAGTGTTAAAGCCAATAGATATAAAGACTTTACCTCACCCAGGATTCCCAACAGATGTTCAAGCTCAATTCATGGCTATGCTTACAATAGCTAATGGAACTGGGGTAGTTACAGAAACTGTATTTGAAAATAGATTTATGCATGTTGCCGAATTTAATAGAATGGGAGCAAACATAAAAATAGAAGGAAAGAGCGCAATAGTAAATGGAGTAAACCAATTATATGGTGCTAAAGTTAATGCGACAGATTTAAGAGCTGGTGCAGCACTTATATTATGTGGACTTATAGCAGAAGGAGAAACTCAAATAGGAGAAATATATCACGTACAAAGAGGATATGTTGATATAGATAAGAAAATAACTGCTTTAGGTGGAAACATAGAGATAATAGAAGACTAAAAATAAATAGTAATAAATAAATAGGGTTATTCATATATTTTAAGTACAAGTAATTAACTAAGGAGGAAAATATATGAATAACCCTTTAGTATTTTTAGGAAGTATAGTTGGTTTGTCTATAGCAGTTCCTGTATTTTTAAGTGTAGTATCTTACGATGGGATAGAGGCTATACAAAAAGAATCGGCATTAAGCAATCCTAAAAAAAAGATAATCAACTATGAAACAGTTGATAAAGAAGCTCCTTTAATAAATATATACAATCATAAAACTAATAAGACTGAGAAGATGGATATAGAAAAATATTTATGTGGAGTTTTAGCAGGAGAGATGCCTGTAGACTTTAATATTGAAGCTCTTAAAGCACAAGCTGTAGCAGCAAGAACTTATGTAATGTATAAAGAAAATCAAGGAAAATCAAATCAGCATAGTAATGCAGTCGTATGTACTGACTATAATCATTGCCAAGAATATAAGAATTATGAAGAATTAAAAGCAAAGAATGGACAAGATTGGATGGATAAATATTACCCTAAAATACAGCAAGCAGTACGAGATACAAAGGGTCAGATAATAACTTATAAGGGAGAACCTATACTTACACTGTATTTCTCTACATCATCAGGAAAGACAGAAAACTGTGAAGAAGTATTTGCACAAGCATATCCATATTTACAATCTGTCGAAAGCCCTTATGATAAAGAGTACTCTCCTAAATATACTTCTGAGTTAAAGATAAGCAATAAAGATTTTATAAATGCTATAAATAGTAATTATAAAAATGCAGGTTTAAATCCATCTAACCTAGAGAATCAAATAAAAATTTTAAATAGAAGTGATGGTGGATCTGTAGATAAAATAAAAATTGGGAATAAGGAGATTAGAGGAAGAGAAATTAGAGGTATATTTAAATTAAATTCCTCCAATTTTGAATTAAAATTTGGAGAGAATCATATAGATTTTTTAGTAAAAGGATATGGACATGGTGTTGGAATGAGTCAGTGGGGAGCACAAGGTATGGCAGAGGAAGGGTATCGATATTATGAAATACTAAATCATTATTATCAAGAAACAGATATAACAGACTTATATTAATTAGAAGAGCTTTTATCAAGCTCTTTTTTATATTAAGTATAGAAATGTTAATAGTTTGTACAGATAATATAGCAAGAATTTTAAAAGTATAAAAAAGGTATTAAAAAAACGGGAGAAATCTTTGGAAATATGTCAGTTTCATATATATTAATAGATAAAATTCATTTTTAATTAATCCAAAATATGTATAAATTGTATAAAAATATAAATAAAAGATAAGAATACAAATACATAAATATATTTGGAGGTGCTGTATGAAAAAGCTACTAGAAAAAGATGGATTTTATTTGGCATTATTTGTATGCATTAGTTTACTTGCGGTCGGAGGAGTTTGGTTTGTAAAGAATGATGTTAACGACCTAGCAGCAAATAATGAAATAGTAAATGATAAAGAAAATAGTAAAAAAGAAGATGAAGTTCATCTAATAGAAAATGAAAATAAAGAAGCTGTGCCAACTTCTACAGAATCAAAGGAAAACTTAGAAACAGCAAAAAATAAAGAGGTTAAAAAAACATCGAAACTTGAATTTGTAGGAGAAAAAGTAATTAGAGAATATTCAGCAAAGGAACCTAGTTACTCAGAAACATTGAACTTATGGGAAGTGCATAAAGGTTTAGACGTAAGTTGTAAAGAAGGACAAAGTATAAAAAGTTTATTATCAGGAAAAGTAACTAACATTTTTAAAGATGATGCTAATGGTATGTCAGTTGAGGTTGAAAGTGAAGGTAAAACAGTAATATATTCTAATTTAAGTGAAGATATTAAAGTTAAAGACGGACAAGCAGTCAAAGAAGGAGATGTAATAGCTTTAGCAGGAAATACATCTGTAGTTGAGAGTGCAGAGGGACCACATATTCATATAGAAGCCTTCAAAGGAAAAGAATCAATAGATCCAATGAGTTTAATAAAATAAAATATAACAGACTTAATCAAATTTGGTTAAGTCTGTTATATTTCTTTTCTTTTTCACATATATATGATTAAGGCTAGTATGTGAGGAGGGAAAGCTTTGAGATCTCATATAGAGGAACGAGCAATCGTTGTGGCTAAATATATACTAGAGAAAAATACAACTGTTCGTCAAACAGCGAAGACATTTGGAGTTAGTAAAAGTACAATACATAAAGATGTAACAGAACGTTTAGAAGAAATAAACCCGTCTCTAGCTAAAGAAGTTAAGATGGTTTTAGAAAAAAATAAATCTGAAAGACACATAAGAGGAGGAATGGCTACAAAGCTTAAATATGAAAAGAGCTCCAAAAAAAATGTAGGTTAAGCCTACATTTTTTTTATTATTCTTGACTAAAGTAGTATTTTTGTATATTTTGTATTATAGGAGTGTTTTAGACAATGAGTCGTTTAGATATAAAATATGCAAAAAGGAGTTGAGAACATGTCTAGAGCGGACATAGGGATAGACTTAGGTACTGCTAATGTTCTTGTATACGTTAGCGGAAAAGGGATTGTATTAGAAGAGCCTTCTGTTGTAGCAATCGATAAAAGAACTAAATCTGTCTTAGCGGTAGGAGAAGAAGCTAGAAGAATGATAGGAAGGACACCTGGTAATATAGTAGCTATAAGACCACTAAGAGATGGTGTAATTTCTGATTATGATGTAACTGAAAAAATGTTAACTTATTTTATAGATAAAGCTGTAGATAAAAAAGGTTTTGGTAGATTTTTTATGCCAAGAATAATGGTATGTGTTCCTACAGGGGTCACAGATGTTGAAAAAAGAGCTGTAGAAGAAGCTACAAGACAATCTGGAGCGAGAGATGTATATATAATAGAAGAACCAATAGCAGCGGCTATAGGAGCAGGAGTAGATATAGCTAAACCTAATGGAAGCATGGTTATAGACATTGGTGGAGGAACAGCAGATATTGCGGTGACATCTCTAGGAGGAGCTGTAGTTAGTGAATCCATAAAAATGGGTGGAGATAGATTTGATGAAGTTATAGTAAGATATATCAGAAAACAATATAACCTTCTTATAGGAGAAAGAACTGCAGAAAAAATCAAAATAGAAGTAGGTTGTGCATATAAAAGAGAAGATGAAAAGAGCATTAAAATAAGTGGACGTAATTTAATTACAGGATTACCAGAATCCATAGTTATAAATTCAACTGAGATGCTAGAAGCTCTTAATGAATGCTCAGAGCAGATAGTTGCATCAACGCTTTCTGTCCTAGAGAAAACACCACCAGAATTAGCAGCAGATATAAGTGATACTGGAATAATAATGACTGGTGGAGGTTCATTGTTATATGGACTAGACAAAAGAATAGAAGATAGAACAGGAATTAAAGTTGTAGTGGCTGATGAACCTTTATCTTGTGTTGCAAAAGGTACAGGAATTGCTTTAAGTTCTTTAGATTTACTTGAAACAGGAGGTACCTTCAAAAGGAGATAATTAGGAGGGTACTTAAATGTTAAATATAGACCAAATAAAAGAATTAATACCACATAGATATCCATTTTTATTAGTAGATAGGATAATAGAATTAGAAGAGGGAAAAAGAGCTAAAGGTATAAAAAATGTAAGTGTAAATGAACCATTTTTCCAAGGTCATTTCCCAGAATACCCGATAATGCCAGGAGTACTTATAATAGAAGCTATGGCTCAAGTAGGGTGTGTAGCTATGATGTCAGTAGATGAGAATAGAGGAAAATTAGGTGTATTTGCAGGTATAGATAAAGTTAGATTTAAAAAAGAAGTAAGACCTGGGGATACATTAACTATGGAAGTTGAAATGACATCTATAAGAAGAAATATTGGAAAAGCTTTGGCAAAAGCTTTTGTTAATGAAGAATTAGTATGTAGTGGAGAGTTAATGTTTGCTCTTGTAGAAAAATAAAAATAAGGCTATTTCCTTAAAGGAAATAGCCTTATTTTTATTTTTCTAAGATTGATATATGATGTAAGTAAATTATTAGATAAAACAATCAAGTAAAATTGTTTTGAAATATGTTATATGTCAAAATTTGTATGCAGAACATTAAAAATAATAAAAAGCAGATAAATAGCCTAACCTATAAAAATTTAATCTAAAGAACAGGCTATATTAAATATTGATTTGTCATGTAGAAAGAAGTAAAGATAAAGATATAAGTTCGGCAAGTTCTAATATAAAACTAAGTCGAACGTTATTAAAAGAAAATCTATTATTTTCATCTATCTTATCTACAATACCTACAATAGAATAGTTTCCTATTTGAGGTAATTTTTTACCTACCCCCTTGCCAGGAAGAATAGGACCTTCTCTGACTTGGATATTTCCTATATTATTTTTTGCACCCAGACATGCATCAATAGCTAGAAAATTTCCGTTAGGATGAGCCTTTTTTATATGTTCGATAGACTCATATATATTTAAAGCATGAATAGGATTATCTAAGGTTCCGTAGACAGGGAAATTAAAGTCGCTATTTTTAAGCATAGTGCCAACTAAAGGGCCAAGAGCATCACCTATAGCCCGATCTGTTCCTATACAGACCACAACTGTATTATCATTTATTATGTCTCTAAGTACAGAACAAAGGATTTCAACAACATTTTCTTTATTATAATTGACCTTGGCCAGATACATAGGAACACCCCCTTCACAAGAATATATGAAATATAGGATAAAAAAAGACCTATATAGATTTATAAGATATAATATGAAAAAATTATTAAATAGGATACAAGATAGTTTGAATAGACAAGCAAAAAATTATTGCATAAAAGATTGACAGTATATAAAAAAGGTAGTAACATATAAGTTAGTGATACAAAATAATAACTTAATAAATTCTTGATTACCTTATCAAGAGCGGCGGAGGGACAGGCCCTGTGAAGCCCAGCAACCACCCATTAGGGAAAAGGTGCTAAATCCTACAAGACTTTATAGTTTTGAGAGATGAGGTTAGTTAATTAGCATATACGAAATAATTAACCTCTTCTTAATAAGAAGAGGTTTTTTTATTAGATAAATAATTACTAAACTCCTAGCTCTTAAGATTTAATTAGGTTGTATTTTAGTGAAAATCATTATAAATGATTAGAAATCAAATCTAAATAAAATGAATTATATTAAGGAGGAGATACAAATGGCAAGACATTTATTTACGTCGGAATCAGTAACTGAAGGGCATCCAGATAAAATCTGTGACCAAATATCAGATTCTATACTAGATGCATTATTAGAGAAAGATCCACATGCAAGGGTAGCTTGTGAAACAACAACTACAACAGGATTAGTATTAGTAGCAGGAGAAATAAGTACTAATACATATGTAGACATTCCTAAATTAGTAAGAGAAACAGTAAGAGAAATAGGGTATGACAGAGCTAAATATGGATTTGACTGTGATACTTGTGCAGTAATAACTGCAATAGATGAACAAT